>CAZXVU010000074.1:4418-9990 GCA_964644465.1 uncultured bacterium | reverse complement strand
ATCACGAGAATGCTGAGCAAGAGGCCAATCCCTGCTGTAGATGCTGCAAAGCAGCCGACAACAACACAGATCGCGATTGAAATGCCTATTTCCAACAAAATCGGAAGTGCGATTTTTTGAATCAATTCGTTCTTCGTCAATAAAGGGGGATCTGCTTGATTTTGGAGTCGGACAGGGGGATGATTTCCAATTGCAATCATGCAGAGGAATTATGTCCACGGCTCCTCCAATTCTGCAACTACAGAGAATATTTAAGCGGCGAGGAAAGCGATATTGATCCGCATTTGGGGAAGCGGATAGGACTGCTCAGATAAGGTCGCGCGAGGCTTGATTGCGACAGCAATGTGAAAAGAGTTGCCGCCTGGTAGAGGTGGCAAGAAATAACGGCGGCGGAGTTTTTCCAGTTCAGTCGAACGGAGCTTAAAAAACCAAACTTGTTCTACTTCAGGCCAAGAAGCCGGTTCAATCGAATAAAGACCTTCGATCTCGAACGAAAATTCCTCGCCTATTCCAGCGACATCCTCGAGATAATTGAAGGCTATTTCTCGGGCTGGGATGACGGGAATATGGGCTCCTTCGGGGGCGCCGAAGAGATTGAAATAAGGGGGGCGTACTAGGCCGTAGGCTTTGAGATAGGGGATTAAACTGGAGATAAACCGATTGTCGATATCGAGATAGACCAGGCCGTCTTTGTTCTGACAGAGTTTCCCTTTCCCTTTGCAAATCGATCTGATGAGAAGGGAATTGCCCGGCATAGGGCGTGGTCGTGAAGCTTCCTTAGACTCTGTGAGGAGATAGGTGATAGGAAGGGGGTTTTTCCGGCGGTCATTTTCCCGAGCCCCTTTGCTGAAATATCGGGATGGCCTGAGAGAGGCCTTTTCCGGTTCTATCGGTCTAGGAAGGCTTGGCGAAGAAGGGGAAAAAGAGACATCGGACTCTCCGCCATCAAAAAGGGAAGATACCCGATCCCGCAGTGCCGATAACAGGGCTCCAAAGGAGAGCATTTTCTGCTTTTCCAGAGGAAGGGCGCGCGGATGCGAGGCTATAATGGAGCCTGACCAGGCCATCCGATAGAGCCTTTTTTGGGGCACGATATCAGGATCCTGATTCAAAAAATCTTTAGTAAGTCTAGAAAGTAGTAGTGAATCCATTATATTTTTATAATTAAATATAAAATTATACAATAATCTGCTGTTAAAGCCAATGTTAAAATAGTTATTTATGCATATTATTTTTTAAATAGCGAATAAGGATAGAATATTGGCAAACAATAGGAGGCTTATATGTTTATAGATGCAATAACGGGATCTCATTATACGGCCATTTCAGCCCTTCCTCCAGAACACCAGACCGCCCGAGAGAAAGAAGCGATCTTGAACGATCCAAGGCTCCATGAGCTTTTAGGAGACCAGAAAGTCGTTGAGATTCGTAAGGTGGAGAAGGGATATGTAGTTCTCACGGATCGAGGCAATGAATTATCCATCCGTGTGATTTATATCCCCGCAGGCATTGGTCCTTTGCAATTCGAACTCGATTTTAGTTCCGAGCAAAATAGGTGAGCCATACAAGATTTGGGCGGCTGATTTTTCGATGTTTTTTCTCTATCTGAAAACCTTGTTTTTCCAAAATTGATTCAAACTCCTGCTGTGAGTAATAAGAAAACCAGCGGCCCGTCTCAGATTCTCTCGACTCGCCTTCGCCTTCTCTCATGGCAAAGAAGAGAATAGCGTTGGGTTTTAAGACCCGTTTGATGGAGCTTAAAGCAGAACCAATTCGCTCTTTTGGGATATGAGGCAAAAGAGCCCAGGATGAAAGCGCATCGAATGTCTTTTCCTTAAATGGCAAATCATAGACTGAAGAATGGAAAAAATGGCCCTGAGGCTCTGTTGATTGAGCAATTTTTAAGAGCTCTTTTGAAACATCAATACCGGTATACTCATATCCCAAACGGATGAATTCAATCGCTTCTCTTCCCGAGCCGGAACCTATTTCGAGAAGCTTTCCTTTTGAATGCTTAAATTGGATGTATTCTTCATCCCAAAAAGAAGGCTCTGTCAGTATTTTTCTCTGAGAAGCCCAGAGGGCAGCATTTCGATCATACCACTCAATCGTCTGGACTTCTTTGTCTGTGAATTTCAAAGGAGCTCATCCATCGCTTGTTTCATTCTTGCAACAGCTTGGAGGATTTGCACTTTAGGTTTCGTACACGAGACTCTAAATGAGCATTGATCCATTCCAAAGCCGCTGCCGGGGACGATCGCGACTCCGCAAGCATGCAAGAAATAGGCGGCGACATCGATATCATTGCGGATTTCTCGTCCCACTTTTGTTTGTAAACCATCAATCATTCCAATAGTATTTGGGACTTTTTTTCCTAAAAGAGAAGAGGCATCGATCATCACATAAAAAGCTCCTTTTGGAAGAACAAAAGGGTGCAGTCCAATTTCATCCAGAGCGAGTACGACGGCTTTGGTATTCTGAGCGTATTCCTGCCTCATTTCTTCTTCCCATGCGCTGCTGGCGCCTGTGAGTTTTTGCTCAAGGGCAAAAATGATCATTTTTTGTACTAGAATGCTAACGCTTGTGATATCGCGCAGCTGTGCATTGCTCATTAATTCGATGAAATTGACACTTCTTCCATCTTCTGTTTGCATATGAGTGGGAGCCGCAGCCATCCCTCCGCGGATTCCTGGCGCTCCCAGAATATCTTTTGCGAGCGAGCGGACGATAAAAGATCTTCCTTTCATTTGGGGAGCGACATTGAGCAGAGAAAGAGATTTGCCCTCATGAACAATGTCTCGATAGATTTCATCGTGGAGAACGATCAAATTAGGATATTTTTCAAGGACACTCGCTATTTCTTTGAGCTCCTCTGCATCTGCTTTTGATCCAAGAGGATTATTTGGGTCGTTCCAAATGAACATTTTGATTTTTGGGTGAGAGCTGAGAGTTTCTTCCAATGAATCAGCTCGCGATTGTTCTAAAGTAAAAGGGATGACCACAAGCCGGCCGCCGCTATTTTTCACTTGGTTTTCATATGCGGCAAAGTAGGGAGCGTGAACAGCTACCTCATCCCCCTCTTCAATGAGAACATTTAAAGCATTTGTCAAACCTCCTGTTGCCCCATTTGTGACCATCACTTCATCGGGTGTGAACCCGTCTGTGACTTCAGGAAAGGTTTCTGTGAAATATCGGCTTATCCATTTTCTCGCTTCCAGAATACCCGAGGAATGGCTATAGCCCATTTCAGCAGAGATTTGCTCAGGAGGCATTGTTTTTACAGTCTCCAAATAATCGATCAAAGCGTCGATCGTTTTCATTTGGAAAGGGATGTGCGGCTGTCCAATGCTCAGATTGATCACAGGCTCAAGCCCCAAAGAGATTCTTTCACTATTGACCTTTGGTATTTGATAGAAGATTTTCCGGATTTCATTGATGGGTACGTTAGCGCGCGTTGCGGGATTCACAATCGGTTCTTTTGCAAACAATATTCCGGAAAATAGAAAGATGAAAATGATGCGATACATTTATCGTTCCTGGTTTTTTTGTGGGCACATTCTAGAAGAAGAGCGAAAAATCTTCGAGAAGATCTTGATTAATTTTTTGACTTCACCTAATCAGAAATTGCAAAGAGAACCGAGGACCCATGAGAAAAATTGCCATTATTCTAAGCATCATCAGCTGTTCGATTTTTGTATCGTGCGAAAAACGCATTTACGTGATTCAGAATACTCCTGATGACTACGATGATTATTACAATAATGGGCCTGAATATTATTTTGATGATGACGCTCAGGATATCTACTGGTTTGGCCCGGGTTGGTATTGGGGAAATTTCTTCTTTAATGAGGATGATTATTGGAATTATCACCGCCAATATCATGGGAATTGGCGATCTCGAGAACATCGAGGGAAAAGAAATTGGAATGAAAGTACGGGCGCAGGAAGACAGTGGAGATCTGGAGGGCAAGGTCAGCAAAACGCAGCACCATCTGGGAATGCGGGAAGAGCGCAAAATACTTGGAATGGAGGACAAACTCAGCAAAGCGCGTCACCGTCTGGGAATGCGGGGAGAGCGCAAAATACTGAGAATAGAGGACAAATGCAGCATGGCCCAACGCCGTCGGGGAATAGTGGAAAAGCGCAAAATACTAGGAATAGAGGGCAAACGCAGCAAAGCGCAACGCCATCGGGAAATACAGGAAAAGCGCGTCAAAACCAAGACAAAAGACAGCCAAATCAATAACTAAACAACTTTCAAGCGGAGGGATGCTTCTGGTTTTGCAATCTCTCCGATCAAAGTCTGGTGGCTGTAGCTGTGGACTTTGACTGACTGCAGGGTGCCGATCAGACTTTCGTCGCCATCAAAAATCACTTTCTTCCAGCAGCGAGTTCGTCCCTTTAGCTTTTCTCCGTCTTTATTGAATCGCTCAACAAGGACTTCATAGGAATTGCCGAGCATTTGCTGCCGCTCTTCATTGCTGATCTCATTTTGCAGATCCATGAGCCGCTGCAGGCGGTCCTGTTTTACTTCTTCCGGAATATCGTCTTTCCAACGGATTGCGGGAGTTCCTTTGCGGGGGCTGTAGGCGAAGACAAAGGCTAGCGAATAGCGGATTTGTTTCAGGACATCATAGGTCTCTTGGAATTCCTCTTCTGTCTCGGTGGGAAAGCCGACGATGATATCGGTCCCGAGAGAGACATCGGGGACAATTTCGCGGAGAAGCGCTACTTTTTCGAGATATTGTTCTTTGGTGTAAATGCGGTGCATCTTTTTCAGAATGCGGCTGGAGCCCGCCTGGATCGGGAAATGGACGAATTCGCAAAGGGATGGAAGATCGCGGATCGCCTGCATAAGCTCCACAGTGATATCGATCGGATGGGAGGTCATGAACCGGATCCTCTCCATGCCAGGAATTTTATCGAGGCGGTAGAGGAGATCGTGAAACAGGCAATTCCATTCTGGCTTGTCTTTCCCATAGCTGTTGACGTTTTGCCCGAGTAAAGTGATTTCTTTATAGCCCTGCTGGACCAGGCGTGTGCATTCCTCCACAACGCTCTCTGGGGGGCGGGATACTTCTTGTCCGCGGGTGTATGGGACGACGCAATAGGTACAATATTTGTCGCATCCTCTGATGATGGAAACAAAAGCTTTTATTTTATTGTCCCTTTTGGCCACCAGGTAATCGAGATTTTCTTCAAACCGGTCGTCTGTTTTAAAGACCTGCCGCTTGGTATATAAAACTTCGTCGAGAACAGTGCCTAAATCGGTGATGTTATTCGTTCCGACTACGAAATCGAGATGGGGGAATTTCCGAAAGAGGGTGTTTTTTTTGGCCATCGCCATGCAGCCCGTGACGCCGATTAGGGTATTTTTCTTTTGACCCCTTCCCATGCGGCCGAGCTTTCCCATAACCTTTCTTTCAGCCAGATCGCGGATGGAACAGGTATTGAAAATCAGAAGGTCGGCGGATTCCTCATCCAATACCGGCGCAAGGCCCCGTTTTTGGAGCTGGCCTGCCATGATCTCGGTATCGAGCTCATTCATCTGGCAGCCGTAGGTTCTTATAAA
>CAZXVU010000074.1:0-4318 GCA_964644465.1 uncultured bacterium | reverse complement strand
CCTTTTCAAAAAATCGGGTTTAGAGATATTATGTCGTTTTCAATTTGTCATTTAGGATCTTGAGATCATGAACCATAAACAGAAGACACCTCTCTTGACCAAGCAAGAGGCTCTCAGCTCACGAAAATGGTATCTATTCGATGCCTCCGGAAAGACCTTGGGCCGATTCGCAGCTGAAATCGCAAAAGTGCTGCGCGGCAAACACCGCCCAGATTTTACACCGAATGTCGATTGCGGCGACGGCGTTATCATCATCAATGCGGAAAAGATTGAAGTCACAGGGATGAAAGAAGCCCGCAAAATCTACCGCAAATATACAGGTTTTGTCGGCGGAATGCGCGAAGTTCCCTACAAAACTATGATTGCCCGTAAGCCTGAGTATATCTTAGAGCATGCCATCAAAGGGATGATGCCAAAGACCCGTCTCGGCGGACAGCAAGTGAAAAAACTTCGTATTTATAAGGGCGCCGATCACGACATGAGAGCCCAAAACCCTATCCCTGTAAGTATTTAAAGGATCAGAGAAATGGCACAACAACAAGAGACTATTGGAATCGGCCGCAGAAAAACAGCGGTATCCTCAGTTCGCATGAGAAGAGGAACAGGGATCATCGACGTCAATGGACGCACATTCGAAGAATATTTCCCACTCCCTCTCCAAAGAGAACTGATTTTAGCTCCTCTTCAAAAATTTTCGAATCCTGAGAAAGTGGATCTCGTCATCCGCGTCAAAGGCGGAGGACTTGAAGGTCAAGCAGTCGCTACTCGCCTCGGCATCAGCCGTGCGCTAGTTCAGGAAAACGAAGAAATCCGTGGCGAATTGAAAGATCTCGGTTTCCTCACACGCGATCCTCGAAAAAGAGAACGTAAGAAATACGGACGCAAAGGCGCCCGCAAACGCTTCCAGTTCTCGAAGAGATAACAGAGCCTTTTTTGGCTACTTTCCGATTATTTCAAGAGCCCTTAAAAAAGGGCTCTTTATTTACTTTTATTTCTTTATTTGGTATTGCCTACATAAGGGACCTCTCTTATGGAAGGCAAGACTGTTTCTTCATCTGCAATCATCGATCAAGTCGTTGAGGTATATCCTAACGACCTCAATCCGCATGGAACCCTCTTTGGAGGGCGAGTCATGCAGATCGTCGATTCTTTAGCTGCTATAGTTGCCAAACGGCACTCGGGCAGAGTATGCGTAACGCTCGGGATCGACTCAGTCCGTTTTCTGAATCCAGCAAGAAGGGGCGATATTTTAGTCTGTATGGCTTCCGTGAATAAAGCATGGCGCACTTCCATGGAAATCGGCATTAAAGTGATAGCGGAAGATTTTAGGAGTTTGGAGCAAAAAGATATTCTATCTGCTTATTTTACTTTTGTCGCCGTCGATGACGATCATAAGCCGGTGGAGATCAATCCTGTAATTCCAGAATCGCCGGAACAGATGAAACGGTTTGAACAAGCTGAAAAGCGGCGTCAAATGCGTTTAACGCATCAAAACCTATAAATTTCACTATATTTTTTCTTGAGATAATTACAGTAAGCCGTTTCGTTCAGAGGCTTGCCCGTCACTCTTTTGGCCAGCTCGTCTGCATTATACATCCGGCCCCAGCGGTGGATGTTCACTTTGAGCCATTCGCGGACAAATTCTAATTCTCCCTTGGCTACACGTTCATCCCAATCGGGATTTTTTTTGGCAAAGGAGCCAAAGAATTGGGCCGAAAATAGATTGCCAAGAGCATAGGTGGGGAAATATCCGAAATCGCCTAAAGACCAGTGGATGTCTTGGAGACATCCCAACGTGTCATTGGGAGGAGTAATGCCGAGATATTCTTTCATTTTTGCATTCCATGCAGCGGGAAGATCGCTCACTTGCAAAGTTCCTTTCACAAGTTCTTTCTCAATTTCAAAGCGGATGATTACATGAAGACAATAAGTGACTTCATCGGCTTCTACGCGGATAAAAGAAGGGCCTGCTTTGTTGATTGCGCGGTAAAACCTTTCGAGAGGAATTTTTTTCAAACGAGTGGGTATTGTTTTTTGCAGCAGAGGATAAAAATGTTTCCAGAAGGGGAGGCTTCTGCCGATCAAGGTTTCCCACCAGCGGGACTGGCTTTCGTGGATGCTTAGAGAGGCTGCTTCGCCTAAAGGCGTTCCCCAGTTCGCGGTAGAGAGTCCCATTTCATAAAAGGAGTGTCCTGCTTCATGGAGGACAGAGAAAATATTGCTCATAAAAGCATTGGGGATAATCCGCGTCGTGATTCGGCTGTCATGCGGGTGCAGGGCTAAGGAAAATGGGTGGGCCGAGATATCGAGCCGCGTGTAGGCCATATCCATCGGAAGTTTTGAGAGAAAAAGGCGTCCGATTTCCATTTGCGTTTCATCATTGACTTTTGCATGGAGGAACCGGTCGTCGATCTGACGGCAGCCTTGGATTTTTTTCAGTAGGTGCGTCAGCTCTTTTTGGAGTCCTTCGAAAATTACACCTACCCGATGCGTCGTCATACATGGTTCGTAGGCCTCTAAAAGGGCATCATAGGGATGTTCGGAAAATCCGAGTATGTCCGCTTTTTGTCGTACAAGGCCGATGATCTTTTCTAAAAAGGGAGCAAAGAGTTTGAAATTATTCCCTTTTTTCGCGGCTTGCCAAATTTGGCTTGCTTCGGATGTGGTCTGAGAAAAGGTTTTTACAAACGAGGTAGGAAGCTTTGTCGCTTTTGTATAGTCCCGATGCCATTCGCGGAGGCAGGCAATCTGCGGAAGGGAAAGCCCTTTGATACGAGGTTTTCCTGTCGATAAATGAACTAGCTTTTCAAGACAAGCTCCATATTTATGGCTCGTCTTCAATTCATGAATCAGACTGGAAATTTGGGCAATCTGATGGCTTCTAGCGGTAATCCCGCCAGAGGGCATGTAGGTTTCCTGGTCCCAATGCATAAGAGTCAGGATCGAATTGTAGTTGTGGATCTCAACGGAAAGTTCTTTAAGATCATTAAATTGTTTGGGTGTCTTTGCCATATTTGCGGCATCATACGAAACTTCCAATTTTGCCCGCCACAAGTTGTTCAAAGAAATTTTCAAACCGGTGTGATGCTGGAGGGGCACGTAGCTTTATTCACACAAAGACACAGAGGCACAGAGATCACAGAGAGAGAGAAATATTTCGCTGCTTTGCAGCGCTTTTTTTCCTTCCTTTGCGGCCTCTGCGCCTTTGCGTTCTTTGCGTTGAATAAAAGTTAAGTGCCCTTGTGAGGTACTGAGAGTGAATCTACAGTTTGGCGTAGGGGCGGATGATCGATAGGAATGTGATCGCCATGGGACCCCAGATCACAAGATACGCGGGAAGCACTTGGTTTTCTCCGAGAATCAACATGCCATCGAGAATCGTCATGAGAGAGATAAAGCCAAAAATATTGCACGTAGCGATCAGAAGCGTTGGTCGTGAGCGGGCAAAGCGCATCGTTTGCGGTCCGATGGCTAAGAGAATGAGGAAGGGGAGTAGGGGGAGTGCGATTTTATAGTGTAGATGGGAGAAAACGCTTTGCCTGTCAGAACAATCTGCGCAGGCTTGTTGCAGAAGATTCGATAGAGAGCGGTTTTCGAAGGGGACGAAGCGCTGGAGGATCGCATCTTCGTCCCAAGGAAGTTTTGGGAATGATTTTGTGTCGAAGCTTTCCGTTTTTTGAAACTGCTTTTCTGCATTGCGAGTCAGATGGTCTACGTAGCGCCCAACAGGCGGTTTGGGATCGATCTTTAAGTATTTAACATGCCAAATATCATCGGGGGACCGGACCCAGAAAACGTCAAAAAGCTCTTTTTTGTTTGAATCAAAAGATTGATAGATCAGTTCCGAATCGTCGTCGAGAGAAATCGTATAGACATGCTCTCTCTGCATTTTTTTCTTTCCCTTGGGATGGGCGTCTCTGAAAGCGTAGGCGGCATCTTGCGCGTCAGGCGCAAACCATTGCGTGTTGACGTAGGAGACAAGTGTAAGAAGTCCGGCGAATAGAAAAAAAGGCGCCAGGAGTTTTTTCTTAGAGAGGCCAGCCATGTGAAGAGCGACAAGCTCATTGTGGGAATTGAGATCGAAAAGGACTTTCATGGAAGCCAATAAAAAAGATAAGGGGAAAAAAAGTTCCAAATGCATGGCGAATTGATGCAAATAGTAAAGGGCAGTTTGGGTAAAGCTCGCGATCCCTTTGGAAAAGAAACGGACTCCGTTGACAGATAGGTCTACAATTACATAGCCGATTAGGATGCAGAGGAAAATAAAGAGAAAGGTCTTGAGAAGAGATCCAAAAAGATAGCGGAACCAGAGTTTCAT
>CAZXVU010000073.1:0-10220 GCA_964644465.1 uncultured bacterium | reverse complement strand
CATTGCCAAAGGCAAGGACCGAAGCGAAGACGAAAAATATGAGGCAAAGCCGACGTCGCATCAAAACCGATTCTTGAGTCACGAGTGGTATACACCTTCTAATGCACAAGAATGGGCTGAATGGATCATCACTTCGCAAGTTAACAATCAGGAACTCATTCCCTTCCCCATTCCCTTCAATACCCATTTGCAAATAGCGAACTATCATTCGCCCCAAGAAAAAGGGGAGCCCCAGCCCAATCTCATTGAGTGGATGCTTGCAGAAGAAAAATACACAGACCGCCTGTTGCGCGATCATTTTTCTCAAATCTATCTCTCTCAATTCTTGCCTATTGAATCGACTCTAAAAGAGAGCTCTTCTTACTCCATTTCTGCAGGGCAGGATGGAACTTTTCAACTCCTTTGGAAAGGGAAAACTCTCCATAGCCTCTTTGCAAAAGCTTCGAGAGTATACGCAAACAACTTGAAGAATTGGGAATTTGACAAGGAGGCTCCTCAGATTTTTTGGTCAGAACAAGGGGCAGTGTTCGTGAACACGACCCGAAGTGATAACGAAAAATATGAGGCAAAGACGACGCAGTCAAAAACCAATTATTCATGTTTTTTGGGTATCAAAGAAACAGAATTGTGGTTTGAACTTCCTCAGGAGATCACCTTCGGTAGAGAAGACCTGTTTGAATGCACTCTTTTCTGCGATCTTTCTCCGGAAAATGAACTCTATGTCGAAGGAAGGAAAGCAACGGTTTTTCATTTTGATGATTCTGTGACTCTTCATACTTCGATTGGAAAAATCGAGCTTGTTTTCGAATTGATGGAAGGGGAAGGGGATTTCTGCGGACACATCTTCCGCGGCAACCGTCCGCAACAGATTGCTTGCAAAGGATCGCTTCTTTACGAAGCTTTCGATTGGCACATCGGCATACGAACACTTCGCCGTTCAGGCAGCTGCAAGATCCGTGTTACGATGTCATTGCAGGAGCAACAGGCTTAGCCTGGTCCGCATATTTCGCATTGCTTTGCAAAGACGCGCTATCAATCGCAAGTCCCATCGCATGCATCCCATTGTCAACAAAGAGCACAGTTCCGGTAATCGCTGATGCGAGAGGGGAGAGGAGGAAGGCCGCAGCGCTGCCCACTTCTTCCGGATCGAGATCTTTGGTCAAAGGAGCATTCACCTTTGCATAAGCGATCATATCGTCGATCATTCCAATTGCGCGGGCTGCGCGGCTGCGCAATGCCCCTGCCGAAATGGCATTGACCCGTAAATCCCATTTGCGTCCTGCTTCCCAGGCTAGAGTGCGCGTGTCGCTCTCTAGTGCGGCTTTCGCAGAACTCATTCCGCCGCCGTAGCCAGGGACGACCCGCTCAGAGGCGATATAGGTCAGAGAGAGTACAGAGCCGCCCTTGCTCATGATCGGACCGAAATGGGACAGCAAACTGATGAATGAATACGCCGAGGAGCTCATCGCGGCGAGGTATCCTTTGCGGGATGTATCGAGGAGATTTTTTGTCACTTCAGGAGCATTTGCCAGGCTGTGGACCAAAATATCGATCTGCCCGAAATCAGCCTCTACTTGCTTTGCAACTTCTGAGATCGTATAGCCGGCGAGTTCCGCATAACGCTTATTTTCGCGTACTTCTTGCGGCACATCTTCCATTTGGTCGAATACTGCGTCGATCGGATAGAGCTTTGTGTATTCGAGCATTTTGCCATTGCTCAATTTTCGGGACTCGTCGAATTTTCCATTCGCCCAGGACATCTTGAAGATCTTGACGATCGGAGCCCAAGTGCCAATCAGGATTTCAGCGCCAGCTTCCGCCAGGGCTTTTGCAATCGCCCAGCCGAACCCCTGGTCGTCGCCAATTCCCACCACTAAAGCCTTTTTGCCTCTTAAATCGATCCCTAGCATAAATCCTCTGAATTTTGGCCCATATTTATAGCAAAAAACAGCCTATACCAAAAGAAAAAACAGATGACAAATCGAATTTTTTCTTGATAGCCCGAACGCAATCCACTATATCTAGGGAGTAAAGAGGGAACTTCTCTATGCGTACTATTGCTATCGTCAATCAAAAAGGCGGCTCGGGAAAGACGACCACCGCAGTCAATTTGGCAGCCGCTTTAGCTGAGGCCAAAAAAAAAGTTTTACTGATCGATCTCGATCCCCAGGCATCCGCGTCCCTATGGTATGGATTTAAAGATAAGGGAAAAGGACTTTATGAGGTCCTGACGGACGACGGCAAACTCGAAGACGTCATTGAAAAAACTGAGGTTGAAGGACTTCACATGATCCCTTCTTCGACCCTTCTTGCGGGAGTCGAAAAAGCCTTGGCCAATGAAGTGGCCTCAGAATGCATTTTGAAAAACAGACTTGATAAAATCCCCAGCAAACCCTGGGACTATCTCTTGATGGACTGCCCCCCGACGCTGGGCATCCTTTCTCTCAATGCCCTAACGCTTGCAAAAGAAGTCCTTGTCCCTGTCGAAGCCCACGTCATGGCGCTCCATGGACTTGTTCAACTTCTTAAAACAATCAACTTAGTTAAACAAAGATTGAATCCTTCTCTGGAGATCACCGGGATTTTGGCCTGCCGCGTCGACTACCGGACGAAACACTCTCAAGAAGTCCTCCAGCAGCTCCGCACCCGTTTTGAAGGAAAAGTTTGTACGTCTGTCATCCGGGAAAACATCCGCTTAGCGGAAGCGCCCCTCCATCTCAAGCCGATTACCGTTTACGATCCCCATTGCAATGGATCTCACGATTATCGGAAATTAGCTGAAGAACTCATTGGACATGAGAAACTTAGACTGGGACTTCTCCCCGAAGTAATGGCTCCAAAACCCGCCGAGGCCACCAAACCGCAAGGTGAGGTCATTGCCCCAAAACCCCCAGAAGCGTCTACTTCGCTTTCTTGAGTTTTTTGGCGACCTTTTGCTGCCATCCATGAGCTGTTAAAACCCTTTCCAGTACAGCTTGTACAGTTTTAGGTTTTTTTTGAGGGACTTCTGTATTCTTTTTTCTGAAAAATATCATGCCCTAAAAGATACCCGTTATTAATAAGAACTGTCAAGGTTCTAAATAATCGGGTTATTATCTTTTATTCTAATTAAAGTAAAAATTCTCAACGTCTTTCTCGCTGAGCTTTTTGAGCTTCATCTAGAATCAAATTTCCGATCGCTCTAGAAAGAGGGGCATATTTCGTGGCTTGCTTCACAAAATTTGCCTCATTCCAACGAGCGATAAGTTCCACTGCGAATTTATCGATCACTTCATGGCAATTTCCCGCTACCGTTCCGATTTCATAGGCTATATAAGCTATAGGTAGGAGCAATAAAAGCATCAAAACTTTCGGGACGGCAAAGAAGATAATTAAGCAAGCTACTATTGCTACAACAGAAGCTATCTTTACCAACTCGAGTTTTGTTTTAATGTTATTCCGCTCCCTGATAGCCTCAGGTGTCAGCATCATATCGCGGACACCATTCAAAATGGGATGAGCTGCATTCGCCATAAAACCTCCTGAAAAATGAGTTTCGTATTAGTTTTTAGTGAAATCGGGCACGGGCATAATACCTTGGGAAGTCACCCCCGCTGCGATGCTGTGAATTATCTTCCCACAAAGCAAATCAATGATGAGAATGATACAATGATATGAAGGATGGAAAAATTGAGAATCTTTTTAACTATTCCGAAAAAATTTTATCCTTCTTATCATTATATCCTTCAAATCGTTTAAAATGCTGAGAAATCGATGGATGTACAAATTTTCACAGCCCCTGCCCGATTCCTATTCCAAAAAGAAGGGCGGAAGTATCTAACTTTTTACTCTTAAAATGCAATCTTCTTGATTTCCCTCTTTCCTTGGGTTTTAATAGAACTTTTAATGAGGAAATCGATGACCAAGATGAAAGTTGTCTATCAAGGAGATTTGCAGACGGAATGCACCCACCTCCAATCCGGCGCAAAACTGACAACCCAAGCTCCCAAAGACAACCAGGGAAAAGGGGATGCCTTTTCTCCCACTGACCTTTTTGCCGTAAGCCTTGGCAGCTGCATGCTGACGATCATGGGAATTGCTGCCAGAAAACTCGGAGTCGATCTCAAAGGCACGAGTGCTGAAGTAGAAAAAGAAATGGCGAGCGCTCCTCATCGACGGATTGGGCGGCTTATTGTTCGGATCCGCAGCTCTTTAAATCCAGACGCTCAAATCCGAGAAAAATTGGAAAAAGCGGCCCTGGAGTGTCCTGTCCATCACAGCCTGCACCCCGATATCAAATTGGAAATCGATTTTGTCTGGGGACTATAACTCTTGCGCTACCAGAACCTGAAATCCTTTCAAAAACATCTCTCCAGCGCAGCGCCCCATCATCTCTGCCATCTCTACCTCATCGCCATCCCCGATGATTTTGAAAGAAGCAAAGCCCTCGACTCCGTGCTCTCGTACCTTTTAACTCCCGATTCGCTTCCCACCCGGCTTTCTGGGATCGACCTCGAATTGCGCACTCTCTTCGATGCGATCCAAAGCCCCTCCCTTCTCGGAGGCGAGACGATCGTCATTCTCGATGAAACGGAAAAAATGGCCAAAAAACAGCTCCAAACACTGGCTGATTTTTTGAATGAATCGCAAATCTCCATCTATTTGCTCCTCGGCTCCCGTTCCAAATCTCCTTTGGTCAATGCCATCGAAAAACAGGGCGTTATCCTCGATCTCACCGATGAAAAACCGTGGGACAAAGAAAAACGGATCGCCGATCAGCTGACAGAAAAGGTCAAAAACTCCGGAAAACGGCTGGCTCCCGACGCCCTTGCCCTCCTTTTTGAGAGACTCGATAAAGACGCCTCTACATTGGACAGCGAGATCGAGAAATTGATCTGCTTTGCGGGAGAGCGCCCGACGATTGAGCGCGCCGACGTCCTGAGCATCAGCGCGGCGAACCGGACCCACACACTCTGGCAAACCGCAGAAGAGATCGTATGGGAAGGAGGAGATACCCCGCCCATCGATCCCGCTTCTTTCCACGGCCTCATCCCTGCTCTCCGTTCTCAGATGCACCTCGGTCTGAAACTCGCTTCTCTTATCGAAGCAAAAATTCCCAGCGATGAATGGAGCACCTATCTCCCGAAAATTTGGCCCAAAACTCTCGAAAAGCGCGCTTCTCAAGCCGCTCGGCTGGGGACAAGATATTTCCGAAAAGGGATCGATAAGCTCTTTGACATCGAACTCCTTTCCAGGAGCCAATCTACTCAATATGCCGCTCTTCTCGACCTACTCCGAGTGACTCTCCATGCCCGGTAAATTGCTGTTGCTCCCAAATGTTCTCGATGAAACTCTTGCCCCTGAGCCGTTTTTGCCCGCAAGCGTTGGCGCCGCCGTTGCTTCGATTCAAGGCCTCATCGCCGAAAGCGAAAAGAGCGCACGCCG
Source organism: uncultured bacterium (assembly GCA_964644465.1). Taxonomy (GTDB): domain Bacteria; phylum Chlamydiota; class Chlamydiia; order Chlamydiales; family SM23-39; genus CAZXVU01. The sequence goes on along the minus strand of CAZXVU010000073.1, from coordinate 4,796 downwards.
TTACTTAAGAAAATTCCTTTCGCACGATGCAATGGCAAAGATGCCCTTAAAAACTCTCAACGAACACACGCCAGCGCAAGAACTCTCTGAACTTCTCAAGCCCATTTTAAATGGAGAAATCTGGGGACTTATTTCTGACGCAGGACTACCTTGCGTCGCAGATCCTGGATCTGATCTTGTATGGCTCGCTCATGACAAAAAAATTCCTGTAGAAACTTTCGTTGGTCCTTCTTCTATCATGATGGCGCTACAATTGTCCGGTTTTTGTGGACAAAGATTCTGTTTTCACGGATATTTACCGCGCGAAATTCCAGAACTCGAACAGAAAATCAAAGAACTGGAAAAGCGGAGCAAAAACGAAACCCAAATTTGGATTGAAGCGCCTTATCGAACTGCTAAAATTTTAGACGTTCTCAAGAAAATTTTGCAGCCGAACACGCGTCTTTGCATTGCGGTAAATTTGACTACGCAAACGGAACGCGTCGTTTCTCAAACAATGGCAAAATGGAAAAATTTTTCCTTATCCCTTGAAAAAGAACCCGCTGTTTTTTTAGTGAACTAATTTGCTTGACTCCCATTCGCCAATCTTAAATAAGGAAAAAGAAAGCAACCCCTGGAGATCTGCATGATTAAGAGCGGAAAAAAAGTAACTCTTGAGTACACAGTATTTTTAGATGATGGAACGCAGATTGACAGCAATGTCGGCGAAGATCCGTTAGTATTTGTGTTGGGATCCCACCAAGTATTTCCAGCGCTTGAAGAAGCATTAGTTGGATTGAAAGTCGGCGACACAAAACAAGTTTTTCTGAAACCAGAAGATGCCTACGGACCTGTGCTTGAAGAAGCATATAAAGAAGTAGATTCTGAAGCCGTTCCTTCTTCATTCCGTTATGTTGGAGCTGTGCTTGGCGTACAAGATCCCGCTGGCGGCGTATATCCGATCCGCGTTCACGAAATCAAAGAAGAGAAAATCGTTCTCGATTTCAATCATCCCCTTGCCGGACGCGCTCTCAAATTCAACGTAAAAGTGCTCGGAGTGAATTAAACAATCTCGCTTGCAACGCTATCGTAGAATAGCTTTCCATGCTCAGTCAATTGAATGCGCGCCCCTTCTTGATATAGGAAGCCGGCGCGCGTCAACTTTTCTAAAGCAATCATCGTCTCCTCAGGAACATTTTCATTCAACTCGACGCCTTCTTTCAGACGGAGCCGCACAGCGAGTAGTTCTTTTACATTTGCAGGGTAGGGGAGTCTTTCTCGAAAATCGACCGGGTCCGCGCCTTCTTTTAAAAGTCTCGCGTACCGCTGCAAATTGGCAATATTGCGGAATCTCTCTCCTTCCCAATAGCTAAATGCCGATGGGCCGAATCCTAAAAACGGTCTTCCTGTCCAATACCCCAAATTATGGCGCGAAGTACGCCCATCTCGGGCGAATGCGGAAATCTCGTAGCGATCAAAACCCATCTCTCCCAGTTTTTTCAATCCCAAATTCAATAATTTGAGGCTCGTCTCTCCATCGACGTTTTTCACTTTTCTTTTATGGAAAGCTGTGTGGGGCTCGATGGTCAAATTGTAGAGAGAAAGATGTTGGATCGGCAAATCGCCCACTTGATCCAACGTGTAGCGCCAGCTCTCTTCCGTCTGGTCTGGCAAATCATACATCAGATCGATCGAAATATTTTTGAAGCCGGCTCGAGCCGCATCGAAAACAGCCTTTTTTGCACGCTCTGCCGAATGGATCCTCTCCAATTGCAAAAGCGACCGGTCGTCCAAAGACTGAACGCCCAGGCTCAATCGATTGATGCCTAATGTGCGCAGCGCTTCAAAGAGCTCGAGTGTGCACTCTTCCGGATTGCCTTCAATCGTGATCTCGCAGTCAGCATCTCTTTCAATCCTCTCCAAAACAGCGCCGATACCCTCAGCGCCAAAAAGCGTAGGAGTTCCGCCTCCAAAATAAATGGAGACGATCTTTTTGCCTTCTAAAAGAGGCTTTTGCCTCTCCCATTCAAGCTCTAAAGATTGATGCAAAATGTCCCGGAACGCCGCTTTATTCGGAATGACGTAAAAATGGCAATAGGGACATTTTTTGCTGCAGAATGGAATATGAAAGTAGAGAGAGATCACCAGTTATCAGCGTCGGGATCTTCTAAGATGCCCCGCTTCCAGCGGTTCCTGTCGGAAAAGGGATCTTCATCTTCCTCTTCTTCGACTACGGTCGACTCTTCTTCCGTGCCGCCGCCGCCTTCGGTTTCTTCTTCCGTGATCGTTTCCATGTCGTAGGCTTCAGTTTCCATATCGAGGCCTGCATCGGTCATGTTTTCGCCGATGTCCATGTCGGGAAGAGTGTGAGGCTCAGCATAAGCCTGCCTTGCATTGGACCGTTTTGGGGTGACGTATTCTTCCAGCTCGCCGCTCTCTTTCATGAAGCGGAGCCGTTCTTTTTCTTCTTCGATTTTTGTTTTGAGGGAACGGATCTCATCCTTGTGCTTATCGACGTCCTTTTTGGGTACAAGCCCCAGGTTCATCCATTGCTCAAGGTCTTCAAGTTCTGTCTCTAGCTTTTTTAATCTTTCGCTCTTAATATTCATGTCCTGTACCAAATACCTCTAGTTCCCTCGATCGGTTTGATCCCTTTTCCTAACTTACATCGTGATTTAATGTAAAAGTTTTTTTTAAGAACCTGTCACTTTTCAAAACTAAAAAAAGGGACGAGGAGAGGTTTTTACTCGAAAACTCATTTTTCCACAAGCCCTTTTTGGAAATATGAAATAGGAATGCTGAATTATGAAATCGTCGGGGCTTTGCCCCCGCACCCCCAAGTAAATATGAAATAGGAATGCTGAATGCTAAGAACGTCGGGGCTTCGCCCCCGCACCCCAAAAAATCTTTTTTGCTCACAAATAGGTGAATACAAATCTCTTCCGGGGTGCGGGGGGTATCCCCCGACATTTTCAGCATTCATAATTCATATTTCCTATTTTTTTTCATATTTCCTATTTCCAATTCCTATGTTATGGAGAGGGGATGGGGGACTAATGCCCGAATTTCCCGACTATGCCCAACTCGCAAATATCGCACTGATCGAAGAGACGTATCAGCGCTATCTCGCAGATCCTGCAAGCGTCGATCAGTCGTGGCGCCATTTTTTCGAAGGGATCGATTTCGGAGCGTACCTTTATAAAAGGGGAGCGGAACCCGTTTCAGATCAATCAGGCATCCGGATCATCCATTTGATCCAATCTTACCGCAGATATGGCCATCTCATGGCCCATTTCAATCCTCTTGAAAGGGAAGAAAAAGAACCTCCTCCCGAACTTGAATTGGAAAAGCTGGGCTTTTTCTCCAATGAAATGGAGCAAGAGTTTCCCACTTTAGGCTTTTGCGGTAAACCCAAAGCTTCTTTAAGAGAAATCATCGATGCGCTGAAAGAGGTCTATTGTTCGCGTATCGGTTTTGAATACATGGACTTAGATAATCCCGATCTGGCCAAATGGATTCAGAACCGCCTTGAACCGCAGCTCATCATCCAGCCAACGATCGAAGAAAAGCACTTGGTTTTAGAATACCTCAATAAATCGGAAGTATTGGAATCCTTTCTTCACATGAGATATCCCGGACAGACCCGATTTTCTTTGGAAGGGGCGGAGACGGCAATCCCTCTCATAGCAGAAATATTGGAGACAGGCAGCAATCTCGGCGTAGAAGAAGTGTTGATCGGGATGGCCCATCGCGGCAGGTTAAACGTCCTTTCAAACATCCTCAATAAACCATTCCCCATTCTGTTTGAAGAATTCGAAGACGACACCAGCCTCTCTTTTTCCGGAAATGACGATGTGAGATATCACATGGGCTTTTCAGGAGTGTTCACAACCCGCTCCGGAAAGAAAATCCCTGTAAGCATGGCGGCGAATCCTTCCCATCTCGAATCGGTCGATCCCGTCGTCGTCGGAGAAACCTATGCGAAACAGGTATTGAAAAACGATGTAGAAAAAAAGCGCGTCGTAGCCCTCATCGTTCATGGCGATGCGTCTTTAGCAGGACAGGGAGTGATTTATGAAACGCTCCAAATGATGAATCTCCCCTCTTATTCCATCGGAGGGGCCCTCCATCTCGTCGTCAATAACCAAATCGGCTACACCACTCTTCCCGAAGAGGGAAGATCGACCCGATATTGCACCGACATCGCCAAAACATTTAGCGCCCCAGTCTTCCATGTGAATGCCGAAGATCCTGAAAGCTGTGTTTTTGCAGCCAAGCTCGCAGCGGAAATCCGTCAAAAGTTCGAAACGGATGTCTTCATCGATCTCCTTTGCTACCGCAAATATGGGCACAATGAAGGGGATGAGCCTTCCTTTACTCAGCCCGTCCAATACCAGATGATCCGCTCCAAAAAAACCATCCGGCAGATCTATTCCGAACAACTTCTCGCAGCAGGCCATGCAGAGCAAAAGCTCGCTGAAACCCTGGAAGTCCAATTCAAAGAAACGTTGAAAAATGATCTAGCTCAAGCCCAAGCAAAGATCGAGAAAAAAACTCCTGCTCCCCCTTCTATTACGGGTTCTGAAAAAGATGTTCTTCAACCCTTCAATAGCGCAGCCGATGAAAAAACATTAAAAACTGTAATCGAAAAATTCTGCCAGGTTCCAAATGGTTTTCATCTACATTCCAAATTGCAAAAATGGCTCCAGGACCGCCTCTCGGCCATAAAATCGGATCCCGCTAAACCAACTATCGATTGGGCAACAGGGGAGTGTTTAGCTTTTGGATCTCTACTTGTGCAAGGAACTTCGAGATCG
>CAZXVU010000072.1:1551-10286 GCA_964644465.1 uncultured bacterium | reverse complement strand
GGGCCTCCTGTTTTCAAGACAGGTGCAATCGGCCACTCTGCCACTCTTCCGTAAAAATGATGTTTAGATCTTAAATGGTTAGGCCTCTTCTTTCAAGGGAATTGTTCCAAAAAACGAAGATCGTTTTGCGTGAAGAAGCGAATATCGGGAATTCCAAATAGTGTAATCGCGAGTCTGTCGATTCCCATGCCCCAGGCATAGCCTGAATAGAGCTCAGGATCGATATTGCCCTTGCGGAGTACATTCGGATGGACCATGCCGGCTCCGAGGATCTCCAGCCATCCTGTGTGCTTGCAGATGCGGCAGCCGCTGCCTTTGCAGCTGATGCAGCGCACATCGACTTCAACGCCTGGCTCAACAAACGGAAAGTACGAGGGGCGGAAACGGGTTTCAACGCGCTCTCCAAAAAGTTTGGAGAGGAATTCATCCATCGTAGCAAAGAGATCGGCGAAGGTTACGTTTTTATCGATGTAGAATCCTTCGATCTGATGGAAGAAAACATGGGAGCGGGCAGAGATATCTTCATTGCGGAAGCAGCGTCCAGGCGCAATGACGCGGATAGGCGGTGTGTGTTTCTCCATTGCATGGACTTGCACGTTGCTGGTGTGTGTGCGGAGAAGAAGAGGTTCTCCAAAAGAAGGCTTTAGATAAAAGGTGTCCTGCATGTCGCGGGCAGGATGGTCCTTGGCAAAGTTGAGCCCTTCGAAATTATAATAGTCTGTATCGACATCAGGGCCAAGCTGTACAGAAAATCCCATGCCAATGAGGATGTCGACGATACGGTCGAGGGTCTGGATGATGGGGTGGACCCTGCCTTGAAATTCGCGTCTGCCGGGAAGTGTGGCGTCGAGCCATTCTTCTTTGAGGCGTTCATTCTGTTCTTGGTTCTTGAGTCGGGCTAAACTGTGATCGCAATGAGAAACAAGCTCTTCTTTGAGATCATTGATGAGCTTGCCGAAATGAGGCCGTTCATCGGTTGAGCAATGTTTGAGTTCGAGCATTAAGGCTTGTATAGGTCCTTTTTTGCCGAGGTATTTGACTTTGAGATTTTCGAGGTCTTTTGAAGAGGAGGCTTCCTTCAATTCGCGGATGAAATCCAAACGAAGATCGCCGATCTGTTCTGAAAGTGGAGGCTTATTCACAATGGATCCGCTTTAGAAATAGAGAGGACCCCAAAAGCCCTCTCTAAAATTAATTCGCGAGGCCTTGCTTCGCAGTGCCGACGACGGCAGTGAAAGCGCCTGGGTCGCGGATAGCAAGCTCTGCGAGAACCTTGCGGTTCAATCCACAGCCAATCCGGCTCAAGCCGTTGATCAATCTGCTATAAGACATGCCGTTGATTTTCGCGGCAACGCCGATACGGGTGATCCAAAGGCTGCGGAAATCGCGCTTGCGCAGCTTGCGGTGTTTGTAGTTGAAAGCCAACGCAGACATGAGAGCGTCTTTGCTGAGCTTCAAGTGGTTTTTTCGGTCTCCGTAAAAACCTTTGCAGCGCTTTAGAAGCTTCTTGCTTCTTCTTCGGGCTGCGACGGAATTCGTAATCCTTACCATGGGGTCTAGGCTCCTATCATGATTTTATACATTTTTACTTGCCCCTCGTCGACTAATCGGGACTTCGCCAAATGTCGTTTGCGATTGGAGCTTTTTTTGGTTAAAATATGGCGGCGTCCGGGACGTGTGCGCTTCAATTTGCCGCGTCCGGTTACCTTGAATCGGGCTTTCATAGCCTTTCGTGTTTTCATTTTAGGCACGATGAGTTTCTCCAATTTTATGACTACCCTTCTCTTTAGACTCTTTACCAGAATCACCTGAAGGCGTTGTTTGTTTTGGCCGTTTGCCGCTGGGGGCTAACACAGTCGTCATTGTACGGCCCATTAATTTCGGGGGCGCTTCCACTAATGCGATATCCGATAGGTTGTCGCAAAACGCTCGAACAACTTTTTCGCCGAGGTCCAGGTGAAGCATTTCACGGCCGCGGAACATAATGGAAATGCGCACTTTATTGCCTTTGAGAATGAACTCGCGGGCGTGCTTTGCTTTCGTCTCGAAATCATGCGTGTCGATGTTTGGCTTCAGCTTGATTTCTTTGACCTTGATCACTACTTGAGCTTTTTTGCTCTCTTTCTCTTTTTTCGCCTGATAGTATCGCAGCTTGCCGTAGTCGATGATCTTTGCGACTGGCGGCTTGGCGGTGGGAGCGATCTCTACGAGATCCAATCCCATCTCTTCGGCTTTTGCTAATGCTTCTCTAAATGTTAATATTCCAAGCTGCTGTCCATCTTCTGTAATGACGCGTAGCTTATCTGCTCGTATTTCTCTGTTGATTCTCAATGTAAACCCATTTCATTCTTTCGCTGAGCGTTCTCGGCCGTTTTCTCTTCGTGAGTCATCCAAGTTGGCGCTCCGACGTTCTTTTCTAACAAAAGAGCGAACATTTTTTCAACCGAGATGTTTATAGCGATCACATCTTCTCCCTTCATTTGAAGAGCGGACCAATATCGGCCCAAGCCATCTTCAATGAGAAATTCGAGTTGAGCAGGCCCATCCCGCAGTTCAATTTCGGCTTTCCAGTTTAGCTTTTCAAGCACGCGTTGGAACTTTTGAAAGCTCTTTTCGCTACGCTTTCGATATGCAAGCCGAATACAACATTTAAAGCCCAGTATATTAAGTGTTTTATCGATCGTTTGCAAGGAGGAAATTGTTTCCTCTTCAATTTGTCCAGGAGGGAAGTAAGAAATCTTTTGGATCCGTGTTTCTTCGCTATTTTCAAAAAGGCCCGATTCAGGTTCCCAGGAGTCATTCGGCCAACACCCAATTTCCCCAATATGGAGGGGCAGTTTCTTCATCTTTTCTGCTATGGCTGCATAGAGTTCAGGCCGTGCTGCCGACAAGGGAGCAGAAATTTCTTGGATCTCTCTGGGCCAAAGTTGGCGCTTAAAAAATTCAATGAGCTTTTCCCGAGCCTTAATCCCTTTGCCTGTCCAAACTATCCCCTCTTCCACCACCAGCCAAAATCCGATCCTTTGTCCGATTTTCAAATGATTGATTTCAGAATAATCTCGAAATCTTTTCAAAAAATCTTTCAGCTCTTGTTTTGAGGGATAAACACATCCTGTGATGCGGACGACTTGCTCTTCCATCGGCTCTATAGAAAGGATTTTAAAGGCACCGAGCTCCGAGGTATTTTTGAGATGGGGCCCTTCGCATAAATCAGTAAAAGAACCAATTTGGATCAACTCTACCAACCCCTCCCCCTCTAATTCCCCCGCTCTTTGGTGATGCCCTTCCCGCTTCAAAAGCTCGCTCGCGCTAAAAGGGACCATCTCTAGAGTCTTGATAGGGCGCTTTTCTCGGATGATCTGCCGCATCCTTTCTTCGACTAGATCTAAGGTTTCTTTATGGATAGGATGAGGGAAAAGAACGTGGTATACAAATCCTGTGGAGGTTTCGCCTCCGCCGAGGAGTTCCACCTTGGGAAAGATTTCAAAAATGGCTGCTGCGGCGATTTCCGCTGCCGTCCGGCGATAGGTATCTAGATTCAATTTTAACTTTAAAGAGTATGGGATGTAGCTGACTCGAACAGCTGACCTCTACGATGTCAACGTAGCGCTCTAACCAACTGAGCTAACACCCCATCGGTTTATAAAAGTTCCAAAATTTTACCGAATCCTGTTTTATCAATCAAAAGAAAAGAAAGGGACTCTTATGAAACAAATATTTTTGTTGCTGATCGCATTTTCCCTAGCGGCCGAAGAATCTGCCGAAAAAATCTTCACGGATTTCTATCAAGCCGGCCACTGGGATGAAAGCGGATTTTACTTCAGCGGCTCTCAGTTTGAAATTACAAAAGACTATGTCTCCTTTTTAGAGGATTTCATGGCAAAGAATCAAATTCAATCTGTGGTCGATATCGGATGTGGAGATTGGGCGTTTTCCCGGTATATCGACTGGAGCGGTATTCAATACATAGGCATTGATATCGTGGAATTTGTGGTCGAAAGAAATCAGAAACTCTTCGCTCGGCCCTCGGTTACTTTTATTCATGCGAATGCTCTTGAAATCGAATTGCCGAAAGCCGACCTTCTCGTATGCAAAGATGTCTTTCAACACCTTTCCAACGCAGAAATTTTAAAGCTTCTGGAAAAATTCAAAGGATATAACCATTGCTTGATTACGAACTTTGTAGATCCAGTGACTTTATCTAGCAGCAACACAGATATATTTTGTGGAGAAATCCATTATATCGATCTTTCAAAACCGCCCTTTAATGTAAAAGGACAAAAGGTCTTAAATTTCGTAGCGCATCTACCAAAACAAACGTATTATATGACTAAAAACCGATCTGGAAACCACCAGTAAAACCTTGCGTAACTAGATTGCCCCTATCCGTGAAATAATTGGGACCGCTGCTTTCTTGAGCCGTAGATACAATTGTTCCGATAAGAGTGAAATCGTTTTGGAAGTTCATGAATTGATTTTGTTCAAAGAAGATATTTTGTTCATATCCTCCCCAAATGGCAAAATAATACCATCCATTAAAAGATCTTTCCCATCTAATACCCAATTCTAGATCGGCCATGGCAAGATCAGTATGCTCGTGGGTGCTGTTTTCAAACGTATCGTCGAAGGGAGGGGAAGTTGTATTCAATACAATTCCTATGCCGCCGCCAAGGTCGGTTGTAGTTTCGAGGGGTTTAAAGTCATGCAGTTTATAGCGAACCTTAAACCGTCCATCGAGGAAAGAAAAAGCCCCATTGCCATAGATGCTAAAACCTTTTCCTAAAAACCATTGAGTGTTCAAGCCAGTCCTGCATCCTATGCCCCAAAACTCATTCTCCATGTCCACATTGATCTGGCGGCCAAGTGTGGTAGGACTCACTGTAAAATCGAAGCCTAAAAAGAAAAGGTGGTATTTTTGATCGATCCATCCAGTTCTCAATCCAATAAAGGGTCTTAATGAGAGAAATCTACTGATGAGGAATTCTCTGCCCAATTCAAGATCAATCAGATCGAGATGCAAATTCCAACGAGCTTCGCCAATATTCAATAAGCCAGGAGTTGCAAAAAGCTGGGCTACCCAAAATGGACTGACAAATTGTCCTGTGCCACCAGTAGCTGTGAAATGGTTTGGATTTGGATCGCCGTCTCTGCTCACACGATCGCTTGCGCTATGGATATATCGTGTCCAGTCAGCGAAAAGATCCCAACCGTCATGGGGAATTTCGTAACCAATTCCCATTTTGAATCCCCAGTGCCAACCGAATTTAGGATGGTGGCTCCTGCCGTTTTCAAGATTGAGCTTATAGGAACTTGTTCCTTGAGAAAGAAGATCGAACGATCCTGTAATCGCGTAGGTCAAGCCTTCTTCAGTGGCTTTCCAAAAAAGAGGCTCAACAACGAAAAAAAATCTCTCTTCACATTCCATTTTGTAATGGGTAGGAGGCGTAATCGATTTTTGTTCAAGAGCTGTTACCCGATCTTGTAATTGTAGGATTTCAAGATCGGAAGCTTCCAAGAATCCTGCTGCAAACAAAACTAGCGGGCACAAAGCGAGTGAGGCTTTCATACGAACCATTTCAAAGAAATGCCTGATCATCCCAAAACATTCTTTGTCCATCAACTATTTTTTCATGAAATACGATGGTGGCACCCCAATGAATGTTTATTTCTCCAGGCTCCTTGCGCAGTGAGCAGAGCTGTGAGAACTCCATTGCGCAGGCCGATCAACTCAGAGGTCAATTCTGCTTTTTCATAGAATGAATCAATTTCCCATTGCAGCTCTCGGAGCATCTTGAGAGCGCGCCGAAGCCGGTCTTTATCGCGGATTAGGCCGACATAATTCCACATGGTCTGTTTGATCGTCATCCAGTCCTGGCGGATCAATGCAGGATCGACTTTTTCATGGCTCATCTGCCACTTTTCCACAGGCGGGAAATAATCATTTCTACCTGACCAATTTTGGATGATGTCATCGGCTGCAGTATGGGCCCAGACAAGACCTTCGAGAAGCGAAGTTGAGGCAAGTCTGTTGGCTCCATGGAGTCCCGTGCAAGATACTTCGCCGATTGCTCGAAGGCGTCGGATGGATGTATTCCCCTGAAGATCGACCGCAACGCCACCGCAGCTATAGTGGGCCGCAGGAACAATGGGGACCGGTTCTGTTGCAAGATCGTACCCTTTCTCCTGGCAATAGGCATAGATGGAGGGAAAGCGATTAATAAGCCATTCTTTGCCTCGAAAAGTAATGTCGAGCCACAAATGATCAACGGACGATTGCACCATTTCAGTAAAGATGGCGCGCGATACAACATCGCGGGGAGCGAGCTCTTTTTTCTCATGATATTTTTGCATGAAGGGCTGCAAATGGGCGTCGAGAAGACGGGCTCCTTCTCCGCGAAGCGCTTCGGAAAGTAAAAAACGCCTCTCCCCGGGAACGTAAAGAGCTGTGGGGTGGAATTGCACATACTCCATATTCATAATCCTGGCGCCAGCCCGGTACGCCATCGCAATTCCGTCGCCTCTCGCTTCAGGCGGATTCGTCGTATGGAGAAAAACTTCTCCAATGCCTCCTGTGGCAAGCAGCGTCTCTTTCGCGAAAATCAACTCAATATTTCGGGACTGATGATTGAAAACATAGGCTCCGACGCATGTGGAAGGAAGATAAATATCGGTGATTTTTTTGGAATGGTGAGAAAGAGTGATCAAATCAACGGCTGTGCATTGTTTGCGGATCTCGATGTTCGGCTGCTCTTCCAGCTTTGCGATCAGCGATTCCATGATCGCGCGGCCTGTCTGGTCTTTGTGATGGAGGATACGAGGAGTGGAATGGGCGCCTTCTTCCGTCAAAGAAAGGCTTCCATCGCTTTTTCTGTCGAAAGGAACATGGGCTTCTTCAATAAGGATCTTCCGGACAAGTTCAGGGCCAAGCCGCACCAGTTGATCGACAGCTTCTTGGTTGCAAAGGCCGGCCCCAGCGTCTTCGATGTCTTTAGCGAGTAATTTCTGGGTGTCCCCTTCCCCGCTATAGACGATCCCTCCTTGGGCCCAAGAGGAGTTGGAGTGGCCTAGAGTCTCTCCTGCTGCCAAAATGAGGATGTCAAATCCTTTTTTGGATAGCATCAAGGCTGCCGAAGCTCCGGCAATTCCGCACCCGATGATCAAAATATCGTATTTTCTCATAAGAATAAAAACCCGAAGAGGATCTATAATACAGCTATGGATAAAATTAATTCACCTCATTTGGCTCTCGCGAAAAGTTATTGGAAGAATCACTTGAAACCTGGGGACGTTGCAATCGATGCGACCTGCGGCAATGGGAATGATACGCTCTATTTAAGTCAGCTTTTGCTCGAAGATCCACAAAGTGCGATTATTGGATTTGATATTCAAACGGTTGCGCTCCAAAATACAGAAGCTCTTCTCAAGAAACATCTTTCCGAAGACCAGATCAGACGGGTACTTCTCCATCGAAAATGCCATGGCGAAATCGGAGAAATTCCCTTCCCCTCCCCTCCCCGTCTCATCGTCTATAATTTAGGGTATTTGCCGGGCAGCGACAAAAAGACCGTGACGCAAACAAATACGACCCTCAAAAGCGTACAGAGCGCTTTGGAATTGCTCCCGCTCGATGGAGCGCTCTCTATCACTTGTTATCCTGGACACGAAGAGGGAGAAAAAGAGGAGAAAGAACTTCTAGCATTTGTGGAAAAACTCCCCTCTCATGAATGGTTCGTCTGCTACCACAAATGGGTGAATAGACTCCGATCTCCTAGTCTAATTTGGATCCTAAGAGAAGCTCGAAAGTGTGCTCATTGACCCAAGATGAGCCGAGAGTGATGTGGGGCTTAAGCGCTCCGTGATAGTCGGAGCCGCCTGTTGCAATCCAATTTCTTTCTCTGGCGACTTTCAGCCAGGGAAGCTCTAACTGTTTTGCCAAGGATGCGTAATAGCATTCAATCCCATCGAAGGGAAGATCGAAAAGGTGCCGTTTGAAGGCCCCTCCCTTGAGAAAATGGGGATGGGCCAAGACTGCTTTTCCCTTCGCTTTATGGATTTCTTCGATCGCTTCCCGAGGGGTTATCTTCAATCCGGAAGCATAACAAAGGGCCCCTTCCCGCAAATAGCGCTCGAACGCCTCTTGCGTTGAAGAAACATATCTTTTTTTCACCATCATTTGCGCGATATGGGGCCGCCCAATAGTTCTTTTTCCGCGCACTTGTAGAGCAAATTCAAAAAGCTCTTCTTCGGTGATGACCATTTTTCTTTGAGCGAGCTTCTGCAAAATCGCTCGATTCCGCTCGTTTCTCCGCTTTTGAGTTTCAATCAAAAAGTGTTTCAATGTTTGAGAATTGATATCGTAGCCATAGCCCAGAATATGCACGGAGAGTTGGGTCAGCTCCGAAGAGATTTCGATCCCCGGCAAAAGGCGTAAATTTAGACTTTCCGCTTCGGCAAAAAGATCAGGTGTATATGCATCGGTCGTATCATGGTCCGTGATCGAAAGCCCCTGCAGACCAGCCTGCTTGGCTAAACGTAAAAGCACTAATGGATCATCGCATCCATCGGAGCAGTTCGTGTGGGTATGAAGATCTGCGCGGAATTCACTATGCATTTACGATTTTCCTACGCTCTCTCAAGATGATGTATGTTGAAATGGCAGCCAAGAGAAGAGTCCATCCTAATCCATTCTTCCCAACCCATATTTGATTGGATTCTTTTAAAACAAGAGCCATCCA
>CAZXVU010000072.1:0-1451 GCA_964644465.1 uncultured bacterium | reverse complement strand
GGGTAGATCGGTAGGTGGTTTTCCTAAAAAATGAGAGAGGGCTGCTATGGAAAAACTGATCAGCAAAACGGAGAGAAGAGAAGCTTTAATTTCTTTCATGGAAGGATCCGGATTTCGGTTTCTAGATGAATACCAGTTTGCGCAAAAACCTGCTCCTGGATTTTTTGGATGAGAGATATTATGTCTTGAGAAGTCGCTTTTCCAGCATTCACAATGAAATTTGCATGCATTTCAGAGACTTTTGCCCCGCCGATCGCAAATCCTTTCAATCCACATTTATCAATCAACGCTCCGGCTGAAACACCTTGACCGGGATTGCGGAAAACGCATCCTGCGCTTTTGTCTTTGTAAGGCTGGGTCTTCAATCGGTAGTCGACAATCTGAAGCTGATCTTTTCGAGCCGTTTCGGAGAGGGTAAGCGAAAAAGCAGCCGAAAGGATCGCACCTTTCATTTTTTGGAAAGAACTTGTGCGGTAGCTGAAAGAGAGTTGTTCTTTGAGGAATATTTCTTGGCGGCCATTTTCATGAAGATAGAGGACCGATTCAAGAGCGTTGCAGGTCTCTCCGCCATTGGCCCCCGCATTCATAAACACAGCGCCACCCACAGTTGCGGGGATCCCCGATGCAAATTCAAGTCCCGAAAAACCTTTTCGGGCCGTCTGAACTCCGAGAAGAGAGAAACTGTAGCCGGAGCCCACGGTGACTCTTAAGGTCTCGTATTTGCAAAAATCGATCTTATTGAGGATGGCTAGCCCTTCAAATCCCCTATCGGAGAAAAGGCAGTTTGAGCCTTTGCCGAGAATCAGGAAGGGAATGGATTGTTCTTTGGCGAAATGGAAAGCTTCTTCCATCTCATCGATTGTGGAAACTTCGACAAAAGCATGGATAGGCCCGCCAATGCCGAACGTGGAGAATTCGCTAAGCGAGCGCCGGCTCTGGTATTGCAGCCCCATTTTTCTTATAGATCCCGTCTAAAATAGCGTTGACGAAATGGGCGCTTTCGGGCGTGCCGAATTTGCGGCAAAGGCGGATCGCTTCAGCGATCGCCACTTTGGGAGGAAGGTCGGAGTCGAAAAGGAGTTCGAAGAGTCCCAAGCGCAAAATGATCTTTTCCACGCGAGAAATTCGCTCAAAGCTATATTCAGTGGAGGCCAGAGAGATCATTGCATCGATCTCTTCTTGCTTGGCCAAAATCGCTTCCATCTTGCGATGCGCATCGACCATGATTCTTTTGGTCACTTTCAGCTCATGCATCATGAAAGGAATCATCTCATTCTCTTCACCAGCTTCAAAATCGCGGCTATAGAGAATTTGGAAGACGATCTCACGGAATTTCTGCGGAGGTAATGCCATAAAAAAAATTTTTGTTAAGTAGAAAAAGTATAGCATAAGTATCCTTTCCACCTCTATTTTTTTGTTGTAGTTTCTTTTGACAATTGTTAATTTGAAGA
>CAZXVU010000071.1:0-10734 GCA_964644465.1 uncultured bacterium | reverse complement strand
CAATACGCTACTTATTACCACAGTGAAAAGCTGTCATTTGGTAGAATTTCCACCCTTTACAGGGAGATCAGAATGTTTCTTGTTCGAATGATGCTTGCCATTTGCCCTCTATTTTTATGCGGAAATTCCAATGAAGTTCACGCCATTTTACTCGCTGGAGGAGGAGGAACGCGTCTATGGCCTGCCTCACGGGATGAATTTCCGAAGCAATTCATCGATTTTGGAACCGGTGAATCGCTCCTACAGCAAACGGTCCGCCGCCTCCTTGGGCTGCCTCATCTCGCAGAGATCGTCATCGCTACTAGCGAGCGGTATGAGCCGTTGGTGCGCGCCCAAATTGAGAAATTTTCTGGGAATATCACGATTTTAATAGAACCCTGCCGCCGGAATACCGCCCCGGCGATTGCCTACGCTGCGAAATATCTTGCGGAAGTTCAAAAAATTGATCCGGAAGCGCCTATTCTCGTCGTGCCTGCGGATCATTTCATAGAGCCTCAAGAGGAATGGGTCAATTCCATTGAAACGGTTCTTCCGACCGTGAAATCAGGGCAAATTGTCACTTTCGGCATCCATCCGACCAAGCCCGAAACAGGCTTTGGCTATCTGGAGATGGGCTCCCCTTTCGATCCTTTTACCTTTGAAGTGAAACGTTTTATCGAAAAACCCAATCTTGAAAGAGCGAAAGAACTGATCCAATCGGATCGAGTTTTTTGGAATTCGGGGATATTTGCCTTCTCTTTGAAAACTTTTTGGGGAGAACTTCAACGTTATTCTCCAGAAATTTTCAGACTTTCATCTGGAACTTTCTCAGAAATGGAAACTGCTTTTTCTCAAATGCCTGACATTTCAATCGATTTCGCCGTCATGGAAAAAACCAAGAGAATCGCAGCCTGTCCGCTTCAGATTACTTGGTCCGACATCGGTTCCTGGGATGGTCTCTATGAAGTTCTACAGAAAAATGAATATGGCAATGCGCTCCGAGGAAATGTGGTGGAAATCGAGAGTAAAAACAACCTCATTTTTTCGAATAAGCGGCTCATCGCAACAATCGGTGTGGAAGACCTTCTGATTGTAGAGACAGAAGAGGCCATTTTTATCTGTAAAAAAGGAGAATCGCAAAAGATCAAAGCGCTAGCAAAGAAAATCAGTGAGGATCTTAAATAGCTCCGAGAGAAGAGAGAGGAGCGATAAAAAATTGATAGGCTAAAGAGCCGAGAATACCACCGACGATAGGGCCGAAAATGGGGATCCACGCATAAGTCCATTCCGATCCCCCTTTGTCAGACATCGGAATCCAAGCATGCATGATCCGGGGGCCTAAATCGCGTGCGGGATTGATCGCAAATCCCGTAGGGCCGCCCAGAGATAGCCCAATGCTGAAAATCAGAATGCCTACAGCATAAGGTCCAACTCCTGACCCAATCCCGTTGTGCACATTGAAAATTCCGAGGATTCCCATGAGCAAAACTGCCGTCGCTATGACCTCTGTGATAAAATTACTCCAAGGCCTACGAATCTCGGGACTCGTGCAAAAACAGAGTAGTTTTAGCCGCGGCTCTGTCGTCACAGCCCAATGAGGATAATAAGTAATCCATACAAGCCAGGCGCCGATCATGGCTCCGATCATTTGTCCGCAGAGATAGAAGGGAATTTGAGAAAGGCTTGTCTTACCTGCAGCCCAAAGGCCTATCGTAACAGCTGGATTTAGATGGCCGCCGCTGATCCATCCCACTGCATAAACGGCAATTGTAACAGCAAAGCCCCACCCTGCTGTAATGACAATCCAGCCCCCTTTCTCCCCTTTCGATCGTTTGAGGAGAACGTTGGCTACAGAACCATTGCCCAGCAAGATCAGCAAAAGAGTGCCGATCAATTCGCCTAAAAAAATGCTCATACTTTGACTGAGTATCAAAATCGAGCATTTTAGGATAGATAGAATTAACTAAGGTCAGCCAAGATTTTTGCGATATCGGCTTGGGCATTTTTGCCTGCAGATAAATCGCTCTCCGCTTGCGCTACATCTTTAGAAAATTGGTCTGGATCTTTCGAAAATCCGCTAAGAGCCTTGACAAATCCCGGTACGCTCAAGATCCATTTAAGTTCGGCTGCTAAGGCTGCTGAAGGAGGAGATGAATTGATATATTTTTGAGCATAGGATTCAAAAGCTTCCAAAATATCTTGGGGAGTCAAATTTACGCCAAGCCATTGTCTCACGTCATTGGCAAATTCATAGACTGCATCAATGTCTTTGGCCCCTTGAGTAAATGCCGTCAAACTATTGATTAAGGCGCTAATATCATCTGAAGGGTTTGCTCCTGGGTAAGGTGCATATCCGATCATCGCAGCGGCTTCGTCTAATTGAGTTTGATTATTTTTCATGAAGTTTAAAAGAGCTTGCGCATTTGCTTGAGACGGGTCTTTGCAGAAGTTTATATATAGATCCTTGTATTCTTGAATAAGCCAAGCAGGATCGATAGGAGGGGGATTTTGACTGATATTACTTATATTATTCTGAACGTTCGTTACCATAAAACACCTCATTGTATTATTACTATTATATCATTAAAATATTAAATTTTCAACAAGGCAATTAAAGTATAATATACTGGAATCAAAGGACTTACGCCAACATCTTCTCTAGACAAACAGAAAGCTTCATATTTCTTTGATAAGCCATCCGAGCCTCGTCGACAGTCTTTTCAGGTCTTTGAGGATTAATGGCATAGGAATAGCTTTCTTCCGGGAAAAAGAGGAGTTTTAAGGGAGCGCCGATGTTTTAAGATATTAGGCTAATTTTACGCTTTTGATATCATATTAATAATAAAAAATAATTATACACTTAAATTAACTCTTATTTGTAATTCAAAGATTTTAATTTACATATAATTTAAACACATTTATAATATTTATTAAAATTAAAATCCAATTATATGATTCATTTAATTCATCCCACTCCTTTTCAGAGGCTTCCCTTGATGTATACTCCTGAAACTCCTATGAATAGCCAAAATAGGGACAACTCCTACGAGCAAAGCACTACAATTCAATCACTTCCAAAATTCTCAAGAATTGTAATTAAAGACCTAGGTATTGACCTTCCGATCAATCCAAATTTAGTTAATGAACTTCAAAATAAAAAACTCAGCGACAAACAAGTAGTCAATTTTGCGAAACTTTGTGTTGAGTATGGGGACAAGGAACAGTTCGGGAAAATTTTAGAAGTATTCATTACTCGTGTTGCGGAAAACCATCCAACGCTTACCGGAGAGAAATTCTACCAAAAAGTCGAGCAGGCATATCTCAAAGACGGACTCACTCCATTATATAAAAAATACCGAAAAAAAGTTGATCCTCAGAGCTATGAGATTGCTGAAAAAGTAAAAAAATATCCCAGTCTATCATTCTTGCGTAAAGGAAAAGCACCTGTCACTTCGGCAACGACTCCGCCGAAAAATTCCTCCGGATTTAAACCGTTAGGAAATCCCACAGATCGTAGACTCATGCATCTGATAACTTTATCCGGAACATCACAAGAAGAGTATGAGCAAATTCCTGGAGTGAAAATAATCAGCAAAAAATCTTCAGAAGTGACTTTTAATGGCCTAACTTTTCCAATGCAGTGCGATAGCTACCTCTTCCACAACGAGCCTTGGTTCTCAGATTACATGAAAGAAGCTGCAACAAACAAAAATATCCGTTTCTTTTTCAAGCCTGAAGGACTCCATGCTTTTATGCGATTTGGAAATTACCAGAACATTCCAAAACCCAAAGTTGGCGCAATCGTTGTTTACCTGACTCAAGAGGGCAAAGTAGTACATTTTGCAAAAATCACAAGTGTTGAAAACGAAGAAAATTTTACTGTTCGCTCAAAATTTGGAGCGGGATTCATATTTGAACATCCCTTCAAATTAGTGCCTCATTATTACGGAGATTTCT
The DNA here is from genome assembly GCA_964644465.1 of uncultured bacterium. GTDB lineage: Bacteria > Chlamydiota > Chlamydiia > Chlamydiales > SM23-39 > CAZXVU01. Next base: position 6,798 of record CAZXVU010000071.1, on the reverse strand, counting down.
ATGCAATCTTCGACAAAGTTCCAGAATCCTCAATTTCACAATCAATTCTAATGGCCGCAACAACAATAACACTTCTAGCAAGTGCCTTAATTTTCTATATGTACAGAAATCAACTTTAGCAACAAGTCGGGATCTTTATAATTTTCTCAAGACAAACAGAGAGTTTCATATTTCTCTGATAGGCAAGTCGAGCTTCGTCTACGGCCCTTTCAAAGGTCTGGTCAAGATTTTGGGCAGTAACAGAAGGCTCTTCTGGAAAAAAGAGCAGATTTAAGGGGGCGCCGATTTTTCGAAGATTTTGATCGCGGTTCCACATGAGAATCTGGGCAAAAAGGTGATCTGCAAAACGGCTTGCGCGAACAGGATCTTCCTCTTTCTTCTCTTCAATGAGCGTTTCCAGTTGATCAATGAGGGGGGCTGTTTCGAGATAGTTTCCTTTCTTGGATAGAATTTGGAAAAGGATTTTTCTCTGCTGCTCCAATTCTGGATTAGCTGCCAGCTCAAAAGCTCTTCCAGCAGAACCGTGGGCCCATTTTGCGAAGTGGGCTGGATGCTCTTTTTTCGTAAGCAAGTTTGCAATCGCCTCTTCAGGTAGAGGTTGAAATGCAAGATGGATGCAGCGAGAGAGAATCGTAGGAAGGATCTCCTGCGGGGCGCTGGAAAGCAGGATAAATGTCGAATCTTGCGAGGGCTCTTCGAGGGTTTTCAGAAGGGCGTTGGCGCTGGCAGGCTGCATCCGCTCAGCATTTTCTAAGATGAAGACTTTATGGGGAGCTTCAAATGGAGCTGCATGTTCTTTATCGATCACTGCGCGGATCGTATCGATGGCATAAAGTCCGCTTTTCCCTTCTGGAGAAACGAGGTGGAAGTCGGGGTGGTTCCCTGTCTCAATGCGATGCAAACTTGTCTTCAGAAGATGCTCTGCTATTGCTTTGGCAAAGAGGCTTTTCCCGATCCCATCAATTCCTGAGAAAAGCAGTGTTTGAGGCAGTCGGTTTTCTCTGATGGCTCTTTCGAAATAGGTTTTGATCGGCTCATTTCCGGCAATCGACTCAAACATGTTGTAAACCGAGTAGCGGATGGATCAATCTCATAGCATCTTCGAAAACTTTTTCAGGAGTCTGGTCTGCGTTTAAGAGATGAAACCGGCGTTGCTGTGCATAATGGATAGACATGTAGGCTTCGCGGATCTTACTGTGGAAGGCTACTGTTTCTGCCTCGATCCGGTCTTGCTCGCGGGTTTTTTTCGCACGGTTCAACCCTACCTCCGGATCGATGTCGAGATAGAGCGTCAGGTTTGGCTGCAGACCTTGCGAAACAAATTCGCAGAATTCTGCGACCTTTTCCATTCCAAGCCCTCTTGCAGCTCCTTGATAAGCAACAGAAGAGTCGTTGAAGCGGTCGCAAAGGACGATCTTATTAGCCTCTAATGCAGGTCCAATCACTTCAAGGATATGCTGAGCGCGGGATGCGAGAAAGAGGCAAAGTTCGGCGTATGGCGAGATCGATCCCTCTTGCAAAAGGATCTTTCGGATATGCTCGCCCAATTTTGTTCCTCCTGGCTCGCGCGTTTTCAGAACGCTGTAGCCTTCAGAGGTGAGCTGGCGCGCGATCTCTTCGATCAGAGTCGTTTTACCAGCCCCTTCTCCCCCTTCAAAGGTGATGAGAAGACCCGATTTTAACTGCGTTTTCATGACACGTCGGCAACGGATTCAACTTTTTGAGCTCCAATCACGAGATCATCATCTTCTTTCAGGTTGACCAGGCGCACTCCTTGCGTCGATCGGCCCATGACCCTGACATCGCGCATGGGGATGCGGACTGCCTGGCCAGCCGATGACATGATGAGGACGCTGTCTGCATCGGTCACGCTGAGAGCTGCAACGACTTGGCCGTTTCGCTCAGAAGTGATGATGGAGCGAACGCCTACGCCGCCTCGGTTTGTCTGCCGGAAATCTTCGACTTTAGACCGTTTGCCAAAGCCGTTTTCGCAAACAACGAGAATCGTTTGATCAGGCGTGACCACTTCGCAGCCAACGACGATATCATTGGCGTTTTTCAAGAGGACGCCGCGAACCCCGCGGGCGACGCGTCCCATAGAGCGGACGAGCGATTCGTCGAAGCGAACCGCCATGCCATTTCGGGTGAAGAGCATGATTTGCTGAGTCGGCCTTGTCATTCGGGCTGCGATCAGTTCATCCCCTTCGTCGATATTCAGGGCAAATACCCCTTTTCGGCGCGGATTGCTGAATGCGGAAAGCTCTGTTTTCTTGACAACGCCTTTCAGCGTTGCGAGAAGGATATAGGCTTCTTCTTCAAAGTTTCTCAATTTCAAGATGGCTGCGACTTTTTCATTTTCTTTCAAATCTTCGAGAAGATTGATGATCGGACGTCCTTTAGTACGGCGTCCTGCTTCGGGGATTTGCCATACTTTCGTCCAATAGCATCTTCCCAAAGTGGTGAAAATGAGGAGAGTTTCATGAGTCGAAGCGACATAGATATTTTTCAAGGTGTCGGCTTCTTTTTTCATCTCCATGCCGATAATGCCGGCGCCGCCGCGTCTCTGTTCACGGAACGTATCGATCGGCATCCGCTTGATATAATCGTCATTGGAAATAGTGATGACAACTTGTTCGTCGGCGATGAGGTCTTCCATTTGGAATTCCCCTTCTGCTGCAACGATTTTTGTTTTGCGCTCTGATTTATGGGTTTTCTTCAGCTCTTCGAGCTCTTCGCGGATAATGCCGCGCACTAAAGCCTCAGATGCCAAAATCGCTTTATAATGGGCGATTTTCTGTAGAAGATCTTTGTATTCAGCATCGATCTTTTCAGCTTCGAGTCCTGTGAGTTGATAGAGGCGGAGATCGAGGACTGCATTGGCCTGTTTCTCGCTCAAACCATAACGGAGCATCAGTTCTGTGCGGGCAGCATCTCTATTTGAAGAAGCGCGGATGATTTTAACTACTTCATCGAGATGATCGAGGGCTTTCAAATAGCCTTCTAAGATATGGGCGCGCGCTTCCGCTCGATTCAACTCAAAGCGGGTTCTGCGGCGGATCACTTCCATCCTGTGATCTATCCAAGCGCTCATGAAATGCTTGATATTCATCGTGCGGGGAAGACCGTGGTCCAGCGCTAGCATGTTGCAGCCGAAAGTGATCTGCAGGTCGCTATTTTTATAGAGCTGGTTGATCGAAACATCGGGAATCTCGCCCCGTTTGAGTTCGAGAACGATCCGGAGGCCGTCTTTATCCGACTCATCCCGAATATCGGAAATGCCGGTGATCACTTTATTGTTGATCTGTTCGGCGATATGTTCGATCAGGCGCGATTTATTGACGTTATAAGGCACCTCATCGACGACGATCTGCTGGCGGCTATTTGGAAGATCTTCCACGCGCATTTGGGCGCGGAGGATCAATTTGCCTCTGCCAGTATGATAGGCTTCTTTAATTCCTCGGTAGCCGCAAATCACGCCGCCTGTCGGGAAGTCTGGCCCTGGCATCACCTTCATGATCTCATCGATAGTCACAAGCCGATTATCTAAAACCAGAAGCGTTGCATCGATCAATTCGAGCAAATTATGCGGTGGAATGTTGGTCGCCATGCCGACTGCGATCCCCGAAGAGCCGTTGCAGAGCAAATTGGGGAATTTCGCAGGGAAAACCGTGGGCTCGGTCTTCGTTTCATCATAGTTGGGGATCGTCTCGACCGTATCTTTGTCGAGATCTTCCATGAGGGCCATCGCAGCACCAGTAAGGCGCGCTTCTGTATAACGCATCGCAGCTGGTGGATCTCCGTCAATCGATCCGAAGTTTCCTTGTCCATTGATGAGCGTGTAGCGCATCACCCAATCTTGTGCGAGACGCACCAGAGTTGGATAAATGACCGTCTCTCCGTGCGGGTGAAAATCGCCCGATGTGTCTCCGGAGATTTTCGCGCATTTACGGTGTTTAGCTCCCGGCGACAAATTGAGCTGCCGCATTGCATACAGGATGCGCCGCTGGGACGGCTTAAGGCCGTCGCGGACATCGGGCAGTGCTCGGGAAATAATGACCGACATCGAGTAGCGAAGGTAGCTTTCCTTCATCTCCTCTTCTACATTGCGCGGTACGATCACTTCATCTTTTGTATAGGACATGTTTCACCAAATTATGAGATATGAATTATAAAATATGAATTATGAATGCTGAATGCTGAAAACGTCGGGGGACACCCCCCGCACCCCCGAAGGGAAGAGAGATTTCTACTCTTGGGGAGCAGGGGCGAAGCCCCGACTTTTTCATAATTCAGCATTCAGATTTCCTATTTAAATATCGAGGTTCTTAACTGAGAGTGCATGCTGTTCAATAAAGAGGCGGCGGGGTTCCACTTCTTCACCCATCAGCATGGAAAACATCCTGTCGGCGGCGATGGCATCTGGGAGAGTCACCCGAATCAGCGTACGAGTGGCTGGATTCATGGTTGTTTCCCAAAGCTGGTCGGCGTTCATCTCGCCAAGACCTTTATAACGCTGTACTTCGACGCCTTTGCGGCCATTTTGGCGGACAGCGTCGATCAGCTCGCGCATTGTGTGGACTGTGAGGGTCTTGCCCCCTTCTTCTAGGATGTCGAACAGCTCTCCACTTGCGATGAGATAGCTATCGAGCTTCATACTAAATTGGCTGAGCTTATCATTCAGGCCCATGATCCGGTTGGGGTCGTAAAGCTCCACAAAACTCAGCGCTTTTGGGAGAAATGTGCGCATCTCATCCGTCACTTCTTCTGGAGGGATCGATGCGAGCGTTTCATCATGCGTCTGTTTCTGCAGATCTTCGTTCTCTTTTTTCAAGATCATGAGTTCATCTTCGGAATAGATGAACTGATATTTATCGCCGATCGCCACTTGGTATTGGGGATATTTATCCTCTACTTTTGCAGCGATGAACTCGCGGAAGGGAACTCCTTTCCGCTCGATAGAGCCAATGAAAGTTTCCACCTCGAGAACAAGATCTACTAGCTTTTCAGTTTCTGGTTTATCGTACGAATTTTCAGTGCCTGAGCGGCGGATTAAAATATCGCTAAGGCCGAGGCGCATCAAGTATTCATCCATTTCTCTTTCGGAATGGATGTACTGGCTCGTCTTTTTACGGCTCACCTTAAAGAGAGGCGGGTGGGCGATAAAGATGTAGTTGTTTTCGACGAGGGCCGGCATATGGCGGTAGAAAAATGTTAAAAGCAGGGTGCGGATGTGAGATCCATCCACGTCGGCATCCGTCATGATGATCACTTTATAATAGCGGAGCTTGGAGAGGTTGAAATTTTCCACTCCGATCCCGCATCCGAGAGCCGCAACCATCGCGCCGACTTCGGTATTCTGGAGGATCTTTTGCAGACGAGCTTTCTCAACGTTTAAAATTTTACCGCGGATCGGCAAGATCGCTTGGAATCTCCGGTCGCGCCCCATCTTTGCAGAGCCGCCAGCAGAATCTCCTTCTACGATATAGATTTCACAAAGCTCAGGATCCCGCTCCTGGCAATCGGCCAATTTTCCCGGGAGTCTTGCGCTGTCGAGGGCTGACTTGCGCAGCGTCAGTTCCCGCGCTTTTTTGGCCGCTTCGCGCGCTTGCGCGGCGATGATCGCCTTTTCGACGATGAGTTTTGCAATCGCTGGATTTTCATCGAGATAGGTCGTGAGCCCTTCGCCGACGATGATCTGTGCGATGCTAGCCACTTCGCTGTTACCCAGCTTTTGCTTCGTCTGTCCTTCGAATTGGGGATTGGGCACTTTCACAGAGATCACGGCTGTCAGACCCTCGCGCATGTCGTCGCCGCCGACAGTCAATTTTTCTCCCTTCACGAGAGCATGGCCCTTAATATAGTTATTCAAAACGCGAGTGAGCGCGGTTGAAAAGCCTGTGAGGTGGGTTCCCCCTTGACGCGTCGCAATGTTATTGACGTAGGTGTAGATATTTTCGATGTAGGTGTCATTCCATTGCATCGCCACTTCAAATTCGACTGGCCCATCATGTCCATCTTTAACGGCATGGAAATAGATCGGTTTCGGAAAGAGAGGGATTTTTCCTTCGTTCAAATAGGAAACAAAAGAAGAAATACCGCCCTGATAATTGAATCGGATAGCTTCTCGGTTCGGATCCCGCTCGTCTTGGAATAAAATGGTGATTCCGCGGTTCAAAAAGGCCAATTCGCGCAGGCGTTTTACTAGTACGTCATAGTCATAGCTCGCAACAGAGAAAATGGTATCATCGGCCATAAAAGAGATTTTGGTCCCTCGTTTGGTCGTGGTGCCAAGCTTTACAAGCGGTCCAACTGGCTTGCCCCGTTCAAAAGTCATTTCATAAACGTGGCCATTTTTATAGATGGTGGCGACCAGCTTTTTAGAAAGAGCGTTGACGCACGAAACGCCGACACCGTGAAGGCCTCCCGACACCTTATATGTACCCTTGTCAAACTTACCCCCTGCATGGAGGATCGTCATGACGACTTCTAGAGCAGTGACTTCTCGTCCTTGCTTATGGGATTCTTTTTCATGCCTTTCGATGGGGATTCCGCGTCCATCGTCCTCGACAGTAACTCCCCCGTCGGCATGCAGAGTAACGATAATTTGCGAGCAGTAGCCTGCCATCGCCTCGTCAATACTGTTGTCGACGACCTCGTACACCAACTGGTGCAACCCATTTGTATGCGTGTCGCCGATATACATTCCGGGACGCTCGCGCACCGCTTGGAGTCCTTCCAAAACGGTAATCGAACTTGCATCGTACTCTTTTTCATTCGTCATCGTCGTCATGCCTTCTC
>CAZXVU010000070.1:7035-10794 GCA_964644465.1 uncultured bacterium | reverse complement strand
TTAATATCTTTTGAGGAACTCAAAACAGGAGCGGCAAGTAGGCTTTTCGCTAGGCTGTTCGAAAGTTCTCATGAAGAGATACCCTAATGCCAAACCTGAAACTAGGGCGATATCGATCGGGACCATGATATGAGGGAAAGCGATCGTTAAAACAATGAGTCCGGCAAAGATTGCGAGGGCCGCTAAAGCGCAAAGGGTTACTTTAAGAATGCCCTTAACCTGCTCTTTCCTTTCTTCTGTTAGAAAAATTTTTGAAGAATTAGTTGTAATTGGTTCCATAACAACATATTTATAACCTATATTTAATTAAATTAAACAGTTAATTAATTTATACTAACTTTTCTCTGATTGACTCCCTTGAGCTTGCCTACTATGATGAAAAAAAAGGGTGGACTCTTGAAAAAGGCGATCTTTCTTTTCCTTCTCCCTATTTTAGCTTTTGGCGCTGCGCCTACCCTCACCTCGCTCTATTCCACGTTGGATCCCACCTCTGTCTCCCAGCATTTTGCCTTTTATGAGCTCTATCCGAAAACTCCAGAAGGGCGGCTAGCTCTTAAGCACGCATGGGACCTCTTGAGCGGCGGAGAAAGAGAGGCCGATCCTGAAATGGTCCTACCCTCTTTAGATCCTCAGCCTCTCATTGCCTTCGTCAATAGAAGCGGCCAAGAAAATGCCCCACTCCTCGAAGAAGAACAGCTCGTTGTCATCGAAAAGCTTTCCCGCCATCTGGCGAATAGAAAGCTTCAAGGTTTCGGGATCTTCGACATGGAGACGCTGTACAATCTCCCCATCGACCAAATCGATTTAGGGCGGAGCCTTCTCCTTGCAGAACTGGGCGCCGACCCTCAAAACCAACTAAAGATCCGCAGTTACGAGGCCAATATCGACCTCATGTCTCTGCAGATCCTGGCTCGTCTCCCCCAAAATGCCACACCCGAAGAAAAAATCCGGGCGATCAACGACTATATCTTCTGTGAAATGCGCTTCCGATTTCCGCCCCATTCTCTCTATGCCAAAGAGATCGATGTCTACACTTTCTTGCCCTCAGTCCTCGATAGCCGCAGAGGGGTCTGCTTGGGAGTATCGATCCTTTATCTCTGTCTAGCGCAACGCCTTGAACTCACTCTCGAAGCAATCACACCCCCAGGCCACATCTATGTCCGCTATATAAATCCCGAGGGAGAGGAAACCAATATAGAAACGACTGCGCGCGGGATTGATGTCCCTTCGGAAATGTATCTCGGGTTGGAAAACCGAAAATTGCAAAAACGGAGCATCCGAGAAGTCATCGGCCTTGCATTCATGAACCAAGCAGCTGTCAGCTGGCATAAAAAAGATCCTCAGACAGCCATTGCATTATATGAAAAAGCAAGACCTTTCCTTCCCAACGATTTCCTTCTCAACATGTTCCTCGGATTTAACTATCTCTTTGTGGGTCGGGCAGAGGAAGGACGCGCCTTATTAGAGCAAGTCAGAGGAGCCCTTCCCGATCATCTAGTTTCGAAAGACACTGTCTCGGAAGACTATCTTGCAGGACTCGCTTCTCCCGAGGCGATCGAGGCCATTTTTTCTGAAGTGAATGAGACCCGCGCCTCCATTTTGGAAAAACAGAAAAAACTCGAGGAAGTCGTCGCCAAACACCCCGATTTCCGCCAAGGCGTATTCCACCTTGCGACGACCTGGCTGCAGCTGGGACGGGAAAAAGAGGCGCTGCCCATCTTGGAAAAATACATCGGGATGCATCCGCAAGATGCAACGGTCAATTACTATCTATCGGCCATCAATTTTCAAAGAAAAAATTACAATCAGGCTTGGAAATACCTTCGGGCTGCTGAAAGCCTGGTTCAAGCCAGAGATCATAAGCCTAAAGCTCTCAAAGAGCTGCGCCAAGGACTTCTCCGCACCTGCCCCGAACCTATTTGAACTCGATAATTTCATTTAATTCTGTTATTATTCTGGCAGAATTAAAACAATTAAGGATAAAAAATGTCTGTTTGTTTTCAAAGAATTTCTTCACAGTGTCAAAATGCTATTTCATCTTTTAGGAAATGCGATGCTAAGGCATCTATCTCCTCTGCATTGGAGGTATTTTCATCCAAAGCACAAAACTATATTCCATCTCAAAATAAACAATTTGTATGCGGAGCATTCCTCACGCTTGCTTCAATCGGTTTCCTGCCTTTATATTTCAAAACATTTGCTGCAGCCGCTACAGCAGGACTCCTTATTATGTGTAAAGTTGCGGGTCATTCTTTCAATGAAGCCTTGATTGCGAGGAATGAAATACAAGAACTATTGAATGAACAGAATGTCAAAAAAAACGTTCCTCCAAAAGTATTAACAGCCAATGAACGAAAATCGGAAAAAATTCGGAATCAAGGATGGAAGGAGTTTAGAAAGGGAGATCTGACCTCATCTTATGCCACTTTTACAAGAGCAGAAGAATTAAGCCGGCTCAATTATTATGCTGTCGCAGGTAGGGGTCTCTGTTCTCTCCGTTCAGAAAAATATGAAGAAGCATTGCAATGCGCAGCGGTTCTTTTAACTTTTTCCGATACCGAAGCAACCCGAAAATCATTAGCTTATTACCTGATTGGAGAAACTTTTTATCTCCAGAAGAAATATCAGGATGCAGAAGAGTTTTTTAATCTAGCAATCCAATGCGATGATAGAAATATCCACGCACTAGCTCGAAAAGCCGAAATCACTCAATCTCCTGAAGATGCTTCTAAAGTAATTGCACAAAAAGAGGTAGAAAGATTCTACGTCTCTCCCACTGAAAAGGAAAAATGCCTGGAGATCGCCGCTAAAATCCTAACACCTGTTTCTTCTTGAACTGATCTGTCTTTTTTTCTACGCTGGACAAAAGAAAATCCAGCGTAGGTGTTCCATGTTCTTAGCGATTCTTGTTGCCAGCTCTTTTGTCGCAGCGTCCACTTTTGATACAGAAATGACCGCACAAGAGAAAAAACAGACCGGCCTTTCCAGACTCTCCGACAAAGAAAAAACAGCCCTTCAAAATTGGATTGAGAACCATTACCAAAAAAGAATTGAACCGGTCGGGGGAACTCAAGAAGAAGGGACTTTGGAAGAAAACCTCAAAAGCGGAAGCTTCATCCGCCTCAGCAATGGAACACTCTGGAATATCCACCCAAAAGACACCCCCATCACTCAAGGATGGATCACTCCTGTCGAAATCACTGTGACCCCAACAGGCAATGCCGATTATCCCTACAAACTCACAAATAGCCTTACTGGTTCCTCTGTCCGCGCCCGCAAGGCGCAGCAAGAGCCTTCTACAGCTCCAGCCGCCCACGAAGAAACTTCCCAAACAGAGACTGAATAAAATCTCCCCAAATATAGATTAAATTATTTTTTTATCCCTACGGCAGTTTTGATGCCGCCTATCGGATTCGATTGAAGAAAAATAGCTATGATTGCTATGATCTAGGGTCAATTTAAGAACAGGAATTCCTATGCCTAGACAATGTGCCCTTACGGGAAGAAAATCGAGCTTTGGACGAAAATATGCACTCCGCGGTATTGCGAAGAAGAAAAAAGGGATTGGTCTTAAAATCACTGGTTGCACAAACCGACGCTTTTTACCAAACCTGAAGACAAAACGGCTCTGGATCCCAGAAGAACAGCGATTTGTCACTCTCCGTCTTTCAACAGCTGCCATCCGCACGATTGATAAAAAAGGGATTGCCGCAGCAGTACGCCAAATGCGCAAAGCCGGAAAAAGAGTTTAATCTAGTC
>CAZXVU010000070.1:0-6935 GCA_964644465.1 uncultured bacterium | reverse complement strand
TACTCATCAACAGGGCAGGCGTGGACTTTGAATCCCTGTTTCTCAAGATTTTGTGTTAGATGGGGACAGCCGCTCGGTATGATCACCTGTTTATCTATTACAATCGAGTTACAGGCAAATCGTCTGGCTTCAGTTTTGACGACTTCGATCAGTTCAATTTCTTTTTCCATTCTTTTTTGGGAATCTTTGGAGAAGGCGTGCGGATACCAAATCGCTTGACGAGCCGTTAGAGGACAAAAACAGGTATCGATGTGGTAAAAATAGGGATCGACGAGCTGGCAGTAAATGATCTGTTTATGATCTAGATAATGGGCATATTCGTAAAATTGTTTCTCAGAGCGGAAGCCCCAGCCAGCAAAGAGTTTTTTTCCTGCTAATAATGCGTCGCCAGCCCCCTCGAAAAAGGCATCGCTCTGATCAACTCCTGGCCGATTGATGACCTTAAATCCCGCATTCTCGAACCATGCTTGATAGTAGGCCACTTCCCCTTGCCTTTCTATCACTTTGAAATGGGAGAGGATCACCTTTTTTTTATAAAATAACCCGGCATTGGCAGTGAAGGCCATGTCTGGCAATCCTCGCGCTGGAGGAACTAGGTCTATTTTCGCTCCGCAGGCCTTGATTGTTTTATGCAAAATTTTCCATTGCTTGACGGCTCTTTTGGTATTCGTCTTGCAGCGGATGTTCATCCAAGGATTGATCTCGTACTCGATGTCAAAATAATCAGGCCGGCACATCAATATTCGCATAAGACAATCTCATTATTTTCTTAACTTCAAATAATCAAAAGTATATTTATTTAATATGTTTTTTAAAAAGAAACCTATCAAGCGTTATCCTCCTCCTTTTCCCCAGAAAAAAAAGCCGCCTCCTAGAAGGCGTTCATTTCCCATTGTTTTTTTTGGGGTCCTTTGCTTCTGCATTTGGTTTATCTACAGCTCGCTGGCTCCGAACCTGCCGAAACCAGAAGAGCCAATCCGGCTTTATTCGAATCAATGCCAGCAAGACTTGCGACTGACCCTTTTAGAGGCGATCAAAAAAGCCCATACTTCCATCCATCTAGTTATGTTCGGTTTGAGTGACCGGGCCGTGATTTCTGCACTCGCCCAAAAAATTGGGGAAGATATATCTACGACCGTTTACTACGATCCAAAGGGCTCTCCCAAGATAGAAAAAACTCTGGATGGAGGAGAGATCCATGCAGTGAAAACTGCTGGGCTGATGCATCGAAAAATTCTAATCCTGGATGATGAGACGGTCTTCGTCGGCTCTGCAAACATGACCACGGCCTCTCTCCGCATGCACGATAACCTCGTCATCGGATTGATGAATAAGAAGGTGGCTACCTTTCTTAAAAAGCATGCGCCGAACTCTCCAGGATATATGAGGACCATGATCGGGGGCCAAGATGTAGAGATTTGGCTTCTTCCCGATCCCAGAGGCCATGCGCTCACAGATTTACGGAAAAAAATCCGCTCTGCAAACCATTCGATCCGTATTGCGCTATTTACTTTTACCCACCCGAATCTTCTAGAAGAAGTGATTCAAGCCCATAGACGGGGCGTCAAGGTCACTGTAGTGGTCGATATGCATTCGACATTTGGGGCCAGCGCCCGTACGATTGACAGCTTGAAAAAAGCGGGGGTGAGGATTTTGATGAGCCAAGGGGTTCAGCTTCTGCATCATAAATTTATCTATATCGATGAGCACACCCTCCTTACCGGTTCGGCGAACTGGACGAAAGCGGCTTTCTATAAGAACAGCGATTGCATCGTCATCCTGCATAACTTAAATTCTGAGCAGAAAGCCTTTATGAACCGGCTCTGGAGTCAAATCCAAACCTCCGCCAAAGGCTAGGCGGGATAAAAATCAATTTTCTTTCTTCATCCTGCCCGCTAATGGGCCCTAAAAATGCTTCATTTTTGGGGTAGCGGATCCTGTCGGCCGCTATGCGGCCTATCCTGCATATCCTGTTTCCTTTTATTACAGTGCCCTTGCCAAGACCTTGAAGATCGGGTATGATGAGGGAAGCCCCGGTTTTTTTAATGAGCCTCTTTTCCATTGCCTTTTCTCTCTTTCTTTTGATGGACCCGATTGGGAACATCCCTTTCTATATTAGTTTTTTGAAAGGGCTCGATCCAAAACGGCAGAGATATGTCATCTTACGGGAAATGATCATCGCCCTTTTCATCATCATTGTTTTTAATTTCCTGGGGAATGCGTTGATGCAGTTCCTCCATGTAACAAACGATACCATTCAGATCGCCGGGGGAATTATCCTTTTCCTGATCTGCTTAAAAATGATCTTTCCTCCTCCGCACGATCCCAATGACAGCCTTCCCCACGAAGCCGAACCTTTTATCGTCCCCTTAGCAGTCCCTTTAGTCGCAGGCCCATCTGTTCTTGCTGCCGTGATGATTTATACCAAGCAAGAAACCAATAATTGGGTGATGACGGGCGCAATTCTTCTCGCTTGGGCCGCATCTTTGATCATCCTCATGGCCTCCTCCTTCTTAAAACATGTTTTAGGATGGAGAGGGATCCTCGCTTTGGAGCGCCTCATGGGCCTTATCCTAACGCTGATTGCCGTCCAGATGTTCTTAAGCGGACTCAGCGCCTTTATGCAACGTCAGAGTAGTATGGGTTCATAGCGTGCTCTATAAATTGATCATCTCCTATGATGGGACCCGATATTTTGGCTGGCAAAAAACGAATGTGGGACCCACCATTCAAGAAGAATTGCAGAAGGCTGTTGCCAAAATTACGCAAGAGACTGCGGTTCCAGAAGCCGCAAGCAGGACTGACCGCGGCGTTCATGCAAAGGGACAAGTCGTCCACCTTTCTTTGCAAAAAGAGATCGCCCTCCGATCTTTGAATGCCGTTTTACCGTCCGATATCCGCGTCCTAGAACTTGAACCTGCTGCTTTTCATGCGACATTGGACGCTGTGAAAAAAGAATATCATTACCATCTTTGCCTAGGTGCCGTCCAAGACCCTATTCACCGTCTTTACTCTTGGCATACCCGTTATCCTCTGGATCTTGAAAAAATGAGAAGGGCGTCTAAAGATCTTTTAGGGACCCATGATTTTTCCGCCTTTGCCAATGAGCCAGAAGAAAACCCTCACTGCTCTTTGGAATCGATTCAAATCGAAGAATTGCCAGGGGAAAGGCTGCAGATTGCCCTCATTGGCAACCGATTTCTCTACAAAATGGCGCGCAATCTCTCTGGCACCCTGGTTTATATCGGCTGCGGCAAACTTCCACTCGATTGCATCCCCTCCCTTCTCGCTTCCCGAGACCGCAAAGCTGCGGGAATAACCGCCCCTGCACACGGACTTGTCCTGCAGAAAGTCTTTTACGATACAACTCACCTGAGCTATAATGGCAGCCATGATTACACGAAATGATCCTTGTTGGTGCGGAAGCGGGCAAAAATGGAAGAAATGCCATTACCCTAATTTGCCAAAGGGAAGCTCGCTCGCTAAACAGTATTTAGACGACTACGGCATTATTTTAAAAACGCCGGAACAGATCGAGAAAATCTGGCATGCCTGCCAAATCACAGCGCGCATTCTCGATGAGATCTGCCGCCATGCCAAAGAAGGCGTCACGACACTAGAGCTGGATGAGCTTTCCAGAAAGCTGCACAAAGAGGCAAACGCCATTCCCGCTCCTTTAGGATATGGACACCCTCCTTACCCAAAGACTATCTGTACATCTCTCAATGAAGTGATCTGCCACGGAATCCCTGATAAAAGACCCCTTCAGCTTGGCGATATTGTAAATATCGATGTGTCCTGCATCGTCGATGGCTTTTTTGGCGACAGCAGCCGTATGGTGATCATTGGCCAAACATCTGAAGAAAAAAAACGGGTTGTCGATGTCTCTTATGAATGCTTAAATCGGTCGATTAAAGTATGCAAGCCGGGAGCAGAAATTTGGGAAATTGGGAAAGCGATCGAAGATTATGCTAGAGCCCACAAATGCTCTGTGGTCAATCAATTTGTCGGTCATGGAGTGGGCGTCGCTTTTCATGAAGCCCCAGAAATCCCCCACCATTATAACGACATCCGAATCCCAATGGCACCGGGTATGACGTTTACGATCGAACCGATGATCAACGCGGGGGTGCGCGAAGGGATCATCGATCCCGTCGATCAGTGGACTGTCCGAACTAAGGACGGAAAGCCCTCAGCGCAATGGGAGCATACGATCCTCATCACAGAAACCGGTCATGAAATTCTAACTTTTCTAAAAAAGTAGACCTTGTTCAGGTTGCGTCTTCACTTTTTTTTTTCGCTGAGAGGAGGCGTCTTTGGTGTATTGAGAAGGGTGACGAGTTCCAGAAGTTCCTTGTTCTCTTCTTCTAGACGATCGATCTCCTCTTCGCTGATGGAGAGCTCTTCGAGGAGTTCTTTCGGGATAGAATTCGACTGTAGAAGATTTTGTTCCCGCTCCATACGGAGCGTTTGGAGTTCGGTATCTGCTTTGAAGAAATCAGAACGGGTCTGATGCAGAATTTGGTTTTTCTCTTCAAATTGCTTCTTCAACTGGTTGAAAAGGGGCTCGATTTGAGCAAGGGTCTGGAGCCGCTCTTGAGCATAAGCAATTTGCTCTTGGAAATGAGCCCGTTCTTGTTCTAAAAGATGGGCTTTTGGCTCTTCGGCTTTTTGCCGAAGGAGCGCGATTTGCTCTTGGAATTCTTTCTCCCGGACATCCGCTTTGGCAATCTGCTCTTGGAATTGAACCCGTTCTTTTTGCAACTCTTGCAACTTCGCTAAAAGAAGCGGATCTTCGTTTTTTTGTTTTAGAAGGGAGATCTCTGCCTCGGCTGCTTTCAGGCGCTCTTGGAGGAAATTCTTCTCTGTTTTGATGTCGGCCATTTGCATCAGAGAGAAGCGGGCGTTTTCCCGTTCAGAAGCCATCTGTTCGAGCCGTTTTGTAAACATTTCCACTTCTGATTGAGCAGATCCCAACTGTTGTAAGGTCTTTCTTTTTTCCTCGTGGACAGCGTGGATTTGTTCGGAAAGTTCTTTGGCTTTCAGACTCTCTTTTGCGTGAAGCCGCGCCAATGTTTCATTGATCAAATGAGTCTGCTCGCGTTCGATGCGCGCCGCGTTCAGCTCTTTGGTCAATTGTTTGTTCTCAACAATCAAATTTTCGGAATTGGAGAGGCGTTTCAGCTCTTTTTCAACGGTTTCCAGATTCACCTGGAGGATTGAAATTTGAGCTTTCTGATTGAGCGAAGTTTCACCAAGGGCTTCTTTCTCTTCAGCATTGCGAGCAGATGTCTTTCGGAGCACTTCGTTCAAAATCAAGATCGAAGAATGGTCTGTCTGAAGCTCTTCCAATTCTTTTTGGAGAAGAGCCACTTTTTCTTGGAAAGCCATTTGTTGGACAGTTGCCTGTTCGCGAACTGCACTGATTTCTTCTTCAAGATTTCGGACCACAGAGGAGCTGGCGTCCATTTGAGAGATCAGAGATTGGATAAAAGAAGAGCTCTCTTCGAAGCTCAGCGCTGTGATGAAGAAGGCGATGGCCAAAGATCCTTCTATGCCTAGCTGCCAAAGATGTCCTGAATCGAGGAAGAAGTGGTTGATCCCTCCTCCTAAAGCCAAAAGGATCAGGGAATAAACAAATCCTCTTATTTGCCAGCGAGCGCAGAGATAGAGCCCTGACAAAGCAAGAAAAAGAAGAAGCATTGGTACCTTTGCAGAGAGGGCAAAAGTGCAAATGAGACATATAGGTCCGAATATAGAAAATGGGATCTGGGAGAGAGACCCTTCTTCTGCTTCTTTGCGCCAAAAACCAATCGCTCGTTCAAATGCTGTCATAATAGTTCTAGTGTCCTGGCTACGGTCAAGAATCCTTTTTCAATGCGGTCGAAATCGAAATTCTCATTCGGTGCATGGATATTATCTTCGGCAAGTCCGAATCCCATGCCGACAACTTCGGCATTCGTCGCTTTCACAAGAGCTGCAACAATAGGTATAGAAGCTCCGGATAGAATTTTTTCACATTTTTTCCCTGTAGCCTCTTCAACTGCAAGGCTCACTGCTTTTGCAAGCTGCGAGTTCGGGTTGCCGCGGAAGGCTGATTGGCCTGGATGAACTTCCACTTTTGTGCCAGTGACTGCATGTTTTTGCAGAAATTCGGCGATCTGCTTCCCAATTTTGTCGGGATCTTGATTGGGGACCAAACGGCATGAAATTTTGGCAGACGCCTGAGCAGGAATAACCGTTTTGAATCCTGGGCCTGTATAGCCACCGATCATCCCGTTGATCTCGAGAGTAGGCCTAAACGTATTCGCTTCAGCCATAGTCCTCCCTTTTTCGCCGCCTATTGCCTTCATTCCGAAATCTTTTTTGTATTTTTCTTCTTCGAAACGGAAGGTATATTCATTCAGGTCCTCTTTTCTCGGTTCTACCACATCGTCATAAAAACCGTGCACGCGAACTTTACCATTTTCATCCCAAAGCTTTGCGAGAAGTTCCGCTAAGGCTCGGTTCGGATTATAGGCCAATCCCCCATGAAGTCCTGAGTGAAGATCGCTATTCGATCCGATCAATGTCACTTCCATAGAGACCATTCCTCGAGCGCCGAGAGTGATGGCTGGAGTTTCTCTATCGATCTGTCCAAAGTCGGGAATCAATAAATAATCGGATCGCAAGGTTTCCTTCATTTTTGGAATCGCTTTTGAAAGCCCCAAGCTAGAAGACTCTTCTTCTCCCTCGATACAAAATTTAAGATTAATGGGCAACACGCGTCCTAAATCTTTGAACGCTTTGGCTGCGAGAAGTGCATAAAAAATCTGTCCTTTGTCATCTGCTGCGCCTCGCGCAAATATAAAACCGCTCCGTTCGGCTGGCTCGAATGGATCGGTTTGCGAAAGATGGATGTGATCGTTCGGCTGCAGGTCTTAATGACCATAAAT
>CAZXVU010000069.1:0-10907 GCA_964644465.1 uncultured bacterium | reverse complement strand
GGCACGCTTGTGAAGACCGGTGTAGGAGCATTGACCCTCAGTGGAAACAATAGCCAAGGAGCTACCCAATTGAACCAAGGTACTCTAGTAGCTGGTTCCTCATCAAGTTTGGGAGGCAGCCTCACATTCACAGGCAACAGCGCAACTCTAAAATTTGGTGTTGGCGGTACGTTCGCGATTCCGATTACGATAAATTCTGGCGTCACAGGATCTATTATCGACAGCAATGGGAATACTCCGACGCTTACCGGTGTTATTAATGCTGTAGGTCCTTTGACAATTGCTGGGACAGGCGGAGGCTCGATTACTTTAACGCCAACAACAACCAATGCCTATAGCGGCGCGACGACAGTATTGAGCGGAGCTACCCTCATTGGAGGAGGAATAGGAGCATTTTCACAAAATTCATTTTATACGATTGCATCAGGCGGGACTTTGCAATTGAATACTGCGCAATCGATCGGCTCTCTCTCAGGCGGCGGCAATGTTATCCTCGGCGCAAACGTACTTACTGTGGGTCACGACGGCACTTCACCCGCATCTTTCACTGGGGTGATTTCTTCCGTTACCAGCGGCAACGGTCTGATCAAAGTGGGAAGCGGTATATTGACTCTTGGCGGAGCAAATACCTACACAGGCGGAACTACGATCAGTGCAGGAACTCTTGCTTTAAGCGGCACTGGTTCATTAAATAGCGCAGGAGCCGTAAACATAAGTTCGGGAGCTGTTTTTAATATCAGCGGACTCACACCTGCAGGCAGTTCTACTCAGATCGGCGATCTCAGCGGCGCTGGCAATGTAATTCTAGGATCCAATAACTTAACTGCCGGTACACCGACTCCTTCTGTCACATACAGCGGAGCTTTGATCGGACCCTCAGGAGGAAGTTTCACTAAAGTCGGAAGCGGAACTTTGATTCTCACCGGAGCGAATAACTACTCGGGCGGAACCACTGTGAGCGCAGGAACATTGCAAGGAACAACCACCAGTATCCAAGGAACAGTCCACAATAATGCGGCTGTGATCTTCAATCAATCCACCGTGGGAACTTATAGCGGGCCTATGGATGGCAGCGGCTCTCTCACAATCACTGGAGGAGGAACAATCACTCTGAACGGTGCGAATATCTACAGTGGAGGAACCTTCTTGAATGCTAGCGCTGCCATCATCAGTGCAGCGAATAACATAGGCACTGGGACGATTGCATTCAATGGTGGGATTCTAGAAACAACAACTTCATTCACTCTCCCTAATAATCTCTCTATAAGCCCCTCTTCTGCAGCAATCATTGAGCCAATCAACGGTTCTAGTTTAAATCTTTCCGGTGCAATTACCGGAGGCGCTAGTTCTACTCTGTTCATTCAAGGAGGAACTGTGACCCTTTCAGGAGTCAATAACGCGCAAACTTGGCAAACGTTCCTGAACACAGGAGCTTTGGTGATCGGCTCGCAAACAAATATCAGCACAGGACCTATTGTGATCAATACCGGCACGGTCTTTGCTGCGACTGGGAATACAACTCTTAGCAATGCAATCAACCTCTTGAACGGCACCAATGCTGATTTCATCATAGGACCCTCGGGTGGCAATTTCTTAACATTTTTGAGTCCTATTAACGGAACGGCTTCTTCCCCTGCGATCTTTTTCGAAGGAAATGTGCGGCTCAGCTCGCCTACGGCCAGCACTTACGGCGGGGCTACAATTGTTGCAGGGTTACTTCAAGCTGGGGCACAGAATACCTTTTCTCCCTCATCAGATTTTGTCATTTCGCCCGGTTCGACTTTGGATTTGAATAGTTTTAGCAATACCATCGGTTCTCTAAGGGGCAATGGGAGTGTTACTTTGGGAAATGCCATCTTAACTACCGGAGGAAATAACCATTCATCAAGCTTTGATGGCGTGATTACTGGATCGATCTCAAGCGGCCTCACAAAAGTGGGTAACGGCCTTTTCATTTTAACGGGAAACAATTTGTATTTGGGGCCGACCACAATCCAATCAGGGGCAATGCTCATCAGTGGATCGGTCGCGGGAGATCTCATCGTCAATGGCGGACTTATGGACCTTCAGGGATTGGCTGGAGGAAATCTCATCGTCAATGGCGGGCTTATGGAAGGGAGTGGAACCGTAAATGGAAACGCTTTTATCAATGGCGGGATTCTCTCTCCTGGCAGTCCAAGCAATATAGCTGCTCCTTTGCAAATCGGCGGCAATCTCACGTTCGGTGCAGGCGCAACAACCAATATCGAACTCACTCCGACGCAATCGGCTGAGATTCTCATCACCGGGGCAGCCTCTACTGTCATTCTGAACGGAACTCTGCAAGCAGCACTGAATCCAGGTACATATTCCACTGGAACTGTTTACACAATTTTACTTGCTAATGGAGCTGGAGCCACGATGTCGGGCAGCTTCAATTTTATAACACCCCCAGGCTTCGACGATATGCAAGCTGTTTACGATTATAGCGGTCATTTCGTGAAGTTGATCATCGGAAATATTCTGCCGCACATTCCCTCTTGCAATGGGTTTTCGGGAAATAATTTGGCGCTGGGCAATTATCTCAGGGCTCTCTCTACCGGCATGGTTGGCTCGCCCTATTCACTTTTGCATTTTTTACCCTGCGATACTTTGGATGAAGCCTTGGAAACCATCAGCCCTTCAAGAAACTCCTTTCTCACTTTTGCATCGCAAAATATCGACTTTACATTCGCAAAAATTCTCACTTCCCATCTTTTCAAAAACCGGCAGTTTCGAAATTGGGAAAGAAAATTTTCTCCTCAAGACTCCTTAACGGCCTCTTTCAAGATCAACACGGTCGACCCTGAAGCCTCTGTCGTCGAAGACCCTGTCATTGATATTCCATACCAGGTATTCAAACCGTGCCGCACCCATTCGATCTGGCTAGATGGCTTTGGAGAATATGCTTTCCAATCGGCTCAAGATCAAAACCCTTCTTTCAATGTAAGATCTGGCGGCGCTATTTTAGGATATGATTATGGCACTGGCGAATATGGCCTTGTAGGAGCGGCCGCTGGATATGTCCGTTCCTCCATTCATCAAGATAAAAACTTTGGCCAGGGACTGATCGATTTCTATCTCGCAGATCTCTACGCTTCTTATTATCTCTACGACTTCTTCATCGACCTTTCTGTATTGGGCGGTTATGATCAATTCAAAAGCGAAAGACATGTCTTCTTCCCCCGCTTTTCCGCTCAAGCGAAAGGATCATCGCATGCATGGCAAATCGCTCCCCATCTAGACTTCGGATACGATTGGGACTTCGCCTGCGATTACACTCTAGAACCCTTTGCGATGTTCGATTATGCGGTCAATTTCAACTCTGCATTTGATGAACATGGTGCTGGAGTTTTCAACATGCATCAAAAAAGCCAAACATCTTCTATGCTCCGCTCTGAAGTGGGTGTGAACGGATATGAAAACTTCAATACATGTAAAGGCCTTTTGATTTTCCGAGAAAAACTCAGTTACGTAAATAAAAAGCCTTTCCAAACAGGCCGCATTACAGCAAATGTCGTTGGAGCGCCAGGCTCATTTATTGTCGAATCGTTTACACGTACCCAAAATCTTTTTGCATGGACTGTGGAAGGATATTGCCAGAAGAAGAACGGAAGTTATTTCTCCCTCTCCTATGATGGCGAATGGGGCAGCGGCTACTTTTTGCAACTAGGCTACCTGGAGCTGGGTAGATATTTTTAATTAGGGCAGAAAGCGGTTCTTAGGCCCTGGCTCTTTAGGCATAGGCAGTTTGAATTGGTGGCGATGAGCCGCAAACCAACGGTAGAAGAGATCTCCAATAAAACCTGGAAAAAAACAGAGAATTCCGAGCAATCCCCATCCATGTCCGACTAGCCAATAGATCCGGAAGATAGCCCGGGAACGGATCCATATTTTGGGTTCTGTTTTGGTTTTCTCTACAAGAACAAGACTATTGATATCCCTAAGCGACTCGGGAAGGAACTTTTCAGCAGTTTTTCCGCTTAGAGGAGCAAATAGGAAATGTTCGTCTCGATCGATCGCAATGATATGCCGGACAGATCGGTGGCAGAAGGCACAATCTCCATCAAAAAATATGAGATGTTCATGCATTCGGCACCACACCCTCCGGAATGACGGCTTGAGGCCTTTCCTTCTTAATCCGATCGAATTGACGGGCAAGATCGAGCACCTCTTCCTCGCTGCACTTTCCGCTATAGATCTTCAGCTTGATTTCTTCGCGCTGATGCATCCAGTGTCTTTCCAGGATTTTCTGCACCGTTTCTATAAAGCAGATCACAGCTCTTTCCCGATTGACCCGCTTTTGCAAGATTTCCGCCATGAAAAGCTGCTGTTCTGCGACTTCGAGGTCGATCGCTAAAGAGAGGAGGTCGCGGGGCTTATTTTCCTTTGAGGCGGCCAAGTATTTTTCAAAGAGACACTTGGCTGCCGCGACGCGGAAATGCTCCGGCTTGAGGTTTGTTTCAGCAAGGACAATCAGGGAAGGAGTGCTCTCTCCCATCAGGAATAGCCATCGCAATAAATCGGCTTCAAGGATCCTATCGGGATCGATCTCGGTAAAAGTTACGCTTGCAGAGCGCTTGATAAAAATCTGAGGGGAATTCTGCTCGGGCATTCCCACAATCGATTCAGGAGTCTGCGTAAGTCTCGCCAGTTTGCGCAACGACTCATGCACCATCAAAGGATGGTCCCAATCTTTAATTCTTTTGGCAATCGTTTGAACCAATTCATTTTTTCCCGCAGGAGATTGCATATTGAGCGATTTGGAAAAATGGTTCACCAGGAACGTCAGATAATCAATGCTGGAATCGAGCCTTTTTTGCCATTCTTCGGGCCCTTTTTCCTGCAGCATTACATCGGGATCGCATTTCTCCGGCAAAAGCACAACAAGGGTTTCAATCCCCTCTTTCTGAAAGAGATTCCCAATCTTGACGGCGGCTTCCTGGCCAGCGGAATCGCCATCCAAGGCTAAATAGATTTGCCGAACGCCCAAATGGATCAGCTCTTTCGCCTGATCCTCACCGAAAGCAGTTCCCTGGCCGGCTACCGTCCAGTTAAAACCGGAATAGATCAGCCTCAGGGCATCGATCTGCCCTTCTACAATGAGCGCTTTTCTCATTTTGGCGATTTGCTTGCGGGAAAAACTCAGTCCAAAAAGGACTCTCGACTTTTTAAAAAGAAGCGTCTCGGGAGTATTGATATATTTTCCGCCAAAGGTATCGGTCTTGTATTTGCGGGCTGAGAAACCGATAACCGCGCCTACAGCATCGCAGATGGGAATTGTGATCCGGTCGGAAAAAAATTCACGCCCTTTCGACATCAAACCGGTCTCTTCCATGAGCGCATTGGAAATTTTTTGCTCCCACATCGTCTTCAAAAAAAGCTGCGGGGCTTTGGGCGCAAGTCCCAATCGGAACTGGTTGATGAAATCGAGATCGATCCCGCGGCTATATAAATAGTCTAAAGCGGCATGCCCTTCCGAAGAATGGAGCAGCATGAACTGATAGAACCGGCACGCTCGTTCCAAAGCGTCTTTTAAGAGCGTCTTCGAGGGGCCTTTAGGCTGTCCATCGTTTTGCGCCTCCTCTAATTGCACATGAAACCGATCGGCAAGACTTTCGACCGCTTCGACAAAGCTCATACGAAGGTGGGTCATCAAAAATTGGATCGCATCTCCATGGGCCCCGCATCCAAAGCAATGGTAATGGCTGTCCCCTTTTTGGATGATCAGCGAAGGGGTCTTTTCATCATGAAAAGGGCAGAGAGCCTTGTAAGCCGCGCCGGAGCGTTGGAGCTTCAAATAGGGAGAGAGGACCTCGATGAGGTCGATGCGGGAGCGAAGAAGTTCTAGGCTTGTCCGAGTGAAACTGGGCATTTTTTACAGATGTTCGTGGATATAGGTTCCATGTCTATATGTGATTCTCTCCCACCCGCGATTTTTCATGTAGCTGAAAACGCGCTTCTCGAAAACATCCCCTCTTGGATAATGGCCCGCGTCCGCCCGGATCTCATTGTAAATGGGCTTTTGAAAATCGGTTCTGCGGACTAAAAATAAAGTGTCTGAAAAACCTTGTTTGGCCACAAAAAAATCGCGCTCGCGCTTATACGATTCCTTGCGTGCTTCTTTGTAATTGTGAAACCAGGTTAAATTGGCGACTTTATAGGTCGATTTTTTCTCCATCCGCCGCAGAGCTTTGTCAATCCATTGCACGGGCTCGTCGAGACGGACATCGCCTGTCATATAGAGAAGATAGTCGCTTTTGCAGGCATAGACAGCGGCAAGTGGCGCTAAGGAATTATAATAGATCCAATCGGGATTCACTCCCGTAAACTTGTGTGCGTCATTTCCAGGTAAGAAACTGGAGCGCTTCAGTTGGAAGGAACGGAGAAGTTCTTCTGCGATCTCATCGGCCACTACATAGCGGGTTAAAATACCTTCGTCAATTTTTGCCTGCGCCGCTTTTTTTACCGCAGGCAGATCTTTGACGTTGTTGATCACAAGAAGTTTTTCAGCAAAGGGAAATCCGTGATTGCCAATTTGTTTGGTCTTCAAATATTCAGGATCGAGAAGGATCGACTTCCAATCCCTTTCCCAGCAAGAAGTGGCAAAAGAGACCGTTGGCAATGGGGGTTTAGGGAAAAATCTTTCGAACCAATTTCGCATCTGGCAAAATGTCCTCTATGAATACGATCGCATTGACTCCGATGATGGTACAATGGCAGGCTTGTAAAGAACAAGCAAAAGACGCCCTGCTATTTTTCCGTCTGGGCGATTTTTATGAAGCCTTTTATGAAGACGCCCAAACGATCTCTAAGGCGATCAATCTCACTCTCACCTCTCGCCAAGGGACGCCTATGTGCGGAGTTCCTTTTCATACGGCAGAGCTCTATATCGATAAATTGATCGCAAAAGGGTTTAAGATTGCGATCGCAGAGCAGACAGAAGATCCAAAACAAGCCAAGGGTCTCGTCAAAAGGGAGATCGTCCGCATCGTCACGCCCGGGACGATTGTCAACTCCCAGCTTCTCTCCGATAAAAAGAACAATTTTTTTGCCTGCATCGCACAAATCGGGACCGTCTTTGGCCTCAGCATCCTCGATGTAACGACTGCCGAATTCAGGGCCTTCGAACTGGAGCAGGAACAGGAATTAATCGATGAGCTATTCCGCCTTCGGCCTGCCGAGTTTCTGGTCTCGAAAAAGTTTCAAGAAACCCACCCCCTCTTTTTCAAAGAGCTCTCCCATGCTTTTCCCTTCGTACTGAATGAAAAAGAGATCCTCGATCCGAAACTTAGCCTCGAGGCTTTAACAGCCCATTTCAAAGTGCAAAATCTCGATGGGTTCGGCCTCAAAGGGCAGATGGCTGCTATAGCCTCAGCAGGCGCCCTTTTACAGCATCTCAAAATCGAGCTCAATCTCCCTCTAGATCATATTTCAGGGATTCAAACAGAGGCCCTTTCCCATTTCATGTCGCTGGATCGGGCAACGCTCCGCAATCTCGAGCTCACCGAATCGATGAGCGATAACGGCTCGAAACATACGCTCCTCGATCTGCTCGATGAGACCTGCACCCCGATGGGAGGACGCCTCTTGCGCCATTGGATCAAACATCCTCTCCTCTCCTGTTCCGAAATTGCCCGCCGCCAAGACGCCGTCGCCGAATTTCTCAGCCAGAATCATCAGATCCGAGAGAAGCTAGAAAAAGTGCGCGATCTAGAGCGGCTGATCATGAAAATCTCCGCCCGCTTTGCCACACCGCGCGATCTTTTTGCATTAGGCGCCTCGCTCGCTCAACTTCCCCTGATCAAAGAAGCCCTTTCCCCATTCACCGCCCCGGAAATTCAGTGCCAGGCCAATGCCCTTTTCAATTCAGCGCCCCTGGCTCATCGCATTCTATCTTCAATGAATGAAAACCCTCCCTTGCGCATCGGCGAAGGGGAAATTTTCCGCGATGGAATCAACCCCGAGCTCGACCGCTTGCGCCAGCTCAGCAAAGATTCAATGAGCTGGATGGCCCGCTATCAAACCACTCTCCGCGAAGAAACGGGGATCAAAACTCTCAAAGTCAGCTATACAAAAGCATTCGGGTATTACATCGAGGTCAGCCGCGCCCAATGCGATAAAGTCCCGCCTACTTTTAATCGTCGTCAAACGCTCGTCAATGGAGAGAGATTCATCACCGAGGAACTAAAGCAATTCGAGCATCAAGTCCTCACTGCTGAAGAGAGATCGAAAGCCCTGGAAGCCGAACTCTATGAAGAGCTCCGCGCAGAAGTCTCCTCCTTTTCGCTTAACATTAATAGTGCAGCAAAAGCGATCGCTCGCATCGATGTCCTCTTAGCCCTTGCCACAGCCGCCAAAGAACGCCGTTTCGTTCGGCCCATTGTAGATCAGTCAGATCTCTTTGAGGTGATCGAAGGGCGCCACCCCATCATTGAAAAGGCCATCGGAAGCGCTTCTTTCATTCCCAATGACACGCTTCTCGACCAAAAGCAGCAGCTCATGCTGATCACAGGCCCCAACATGGCCGGCAAATCGACCTATATACGACAGGTCGCCCTCATTGCGATCCTGGCTCAAATCGGCTCCTATGTTCCTGCTAAAAGCGCCCATCTGGGACTCATCGACAAAGTTTTTTCCCGCATTGGCGCCAGCGACGATCTCGCCCGCGGCCAATCGACTTTTATGGTCGAGATGAGCGAAACGGCCAATATCCTCAACAACGCCACTTCCCGCTCACTGGTTCTTCTCGATGAGATCGGGCGCGGCACCAGCACTTACGACGGCATCTCGATTGCATGGGCCGTTGCGGAATACCTTCTCACCACTCCGAACAAACAAGCAAAAACCCTTTTCGCAACTCACTACTGGGAACTGACCCGCCTCGAAACGGAATTCCCCCACGCCGTCAACTTTCAAACTGCCGTCCAAGAAATCCCAGGAGGCATTGTTTTCCTCCGAAAGATCCTCCGCGGCGGCACAGACAAAAGTTATGGCATCCACGTTGCGAAGCTCGCGGGACTCCCCTACAAAGCGATCAAGCGCGCCGAAGAAATGCTTCTCCAACTCGAGACAAAATCTCCGCGAAAAAAGCAGAAGATAGAAGAACAGCAACTCCCGCTCTTCATGCCAGCGCCGCAGGAACATCCCCTGATCGCCGAGCTAAGACAGCTCGATATCAACAATCTCACGCCGATGCAAGCGCAGCGAAAGCTCGCTGAACTTCAAGAAAAGATATCCAGATAAGTTTTTGTCAGGCCGGTTTGTTGCAATATGGGCATGTGGCTTTATTCAACACAGAGACACAGAGGCACAGAGAAAAGATGAGGAGAAGAAATATTTTTTCCTGACGGAAAAAATTTAAAACCGCGAAGCGCGATTCGCGGCCTATATGTGTTTGTGATTACAGAAGTTAGCCGCGAGAGGATGTCCTTTTTTCCTCAGAAAAAAGGACCCTCAACATTCTCATCTTTTCTCTGTGCCTCTGTGTCTCTGTGTTGAATAGAGCTAGGTGCCCGCCTAGCTTCAAGCCGGTTTGAATCAAATTTTTTAAATTGTGAAGTCTCAACCTTCTTTTGCTATACTCACTCACATGGCATTTGATCCCAAAACTCTCGCCCTCTATCCCGACCAGCCTGGCGTCTATCTCATGAAAGACGAAAAAGGTCTCGTCCTTTACGTCGGCAAAGCGAAAAATTTGCGGGCCCGGCTCAAGCAATATTTTAAAAATGGCGATGAACGGGAGATGGTCCCTTATCTGATTATGCAGATTGAAGAGATCGATACGATCGTCGCATTGACCGAAAAAGATGCCCTAATTCTCGAGAACAACCTGATCAAACGGCATAAGCCAAAATACAATGTTCTATTGAAAGACGACAAAACATTTGTGAGCCTCGTGGTCACCCGCCACAAATGGCCCATGATCCAATTGGTGCGCTACAAAGGAAAACCGAAAGATGACGGAATTTACTTCGGCCCCTACACGAATGCCTTAGCCGCCAGACAGACATTTGATTTGATCCAGCGCCTTTTTCCTCTCAGACAATGCTCCAATGCGGAGCTTGCCAGCCGCGAGCGTCCCTGCTTGCTCTACGACATTAAACGATGTATCGCCCCTTGCGTCGACAAATGCACGAAAGAGGAATATGACAGCCATGTCGAATCGGCCATGAGCCTCTTAAAAGGAAAAGACAAGGAAGTGCTGAAGGATTTAAAGAGGAGCATGGAAGTTGCCTCCGATGCTCTTGAATTCGAGAAGGCCGATGCCCTTTTGCGGATGATCCATCAAATTGAACATGTGACCCAGGTGCAGCATGTCGATAACCCCGCCGCAAAAGATTGCGATACTGTGGGCTTGTATCGCGAAGCGGATGCCGTTTTAATCGCGCTTCTTTTTTTCAGGGAAGGAAAGATCATCGGCTCGGAGCATTTCAGTTTCCACTTGATCGCCTCGACCGATGCGGAAATCTTGGAATCGTTTATTTTGCAGCATTACAAAAACCTTCCCCAGCTCCCCTCGGAAATCCTCATTCCTTGCGAGCTGCCCCAGCAAACCGCCCTGGAAGAAATCTTGGCCGAGACGGCGCAGAGGAAAGTCTCTATTCTCACCCCGCAAAAAGGGAAAAAGAGGGACCTCGTCGAGATGGGGCAGCGCAATGCAAAAGCGCTTTTTGTGCGTGAACAAGATGCCCGTTCCTTAAAAGAAAAGATGCTCCTTGATCTCCAAGAAACGCTCACGCTCACGCGATATCCGCGCCGGATCGAGTGTTTCGACACTTCGAATATTGCAGGCACCGACCCAGTTGCGAGCCTCGCCTGCTTCGTCCACGGGGAAAAAGATAAATCGCGCACCCGCCTTTTTAAAATCAAAGGAATGGAAAAAGCCG
>CAZXVU010000068.1:0-11021 GCA_964644465.1 uncultured bacterium | reverse complement strand
GTCGTGATAGGGATTTTTCTCGATACTGAAACGAATGGTTTGAATTCACAAGTCCATAAAATACTTGAGCTTGCCTATAAAATTGTCGATTTATCCACTGGCGAGACAAAAGAAGAATATCAAACCATGATTGCGCAGCCGATAGAGGCTTGGGAAAAAAGCGACCAAGAAAGCCTCAGGGTCAATGGGTTTACTTGGGACGAAGTGGAGAAAGGGAGAACCCCGAGACACGTTTCCCAACATATCATCGATTCATTCAGCCGATGGGGAATCCGTCGAAAAAAGGCGGTCTTTATCTGCCAAAACCCTTCTTTCGACCGCGTATTTTTTTCTCAGCTCATCGATTCCGATACGCAAGAACTATTAAGCTGGCCCTATCACTGGCTCGATCTCGCCTCCATGTATTGGGCGCTCTCGATGGAAAAAGCGAGAAAAGAAGGTGGGCCATTGCCTTGGGATACTGGATTTTCAAAAGATCTGATCGCATCCCAATACAAATTGCCCGTGGAGACAAAACCTCATCGCGCGATGAATGGAGTCAGCCATCTCTTGTTATGCTATCAGGCTGTCGTTGGATTTCCTCTTTCGGCTTTGAAAATATCTACTTAATAACTTGAATGATCTAGCTTTACTTTGCCCCGGAAGGTTCGGTAGACCCAAAAACCATATCCGAGAACAAGAGGAATTCCGATTGCGACAACAATGAGAAGGATTCCCAAAGTTTTTTGACTCGAGGCCGTATTGAAAATCGTCAGGCTATTATTGACAGGATCGATGCTAGAAAGGACCAGAGTGGGATAGGTCCCGAGTCCGAACAAGATCAAAAGAAATGCGATGCTCGTACAAGAAGAGACAAAAGCCCACCCGTCATTTCCTTTGTCCACTTGATAAGGGATGTTGATGATCGCTAAGAATGAAACAAGAGGAAAAATGAGCAAAAATGGGTCGTTTCTAAATCGCTCAGGCATGTGGGGAACATAGAGAAGGGTTGTAACCGTCGTAAACGCATATAAGCATAAGAATACTGCAATCACAGGATTGATCCATCTTCTGACAAGTTGATGGGTATCCGCTTCTGTTTTCATGAGAAGATAAATGGCTCCATGCATCGCAAAAAGAGAGACCGCTAAAAAACCGACAAGGATTGAATAGGGGCGGAAAAAATGGGTAAATGGGACCATAAAATCTTGGGTGGCATCCAAGGGAATCCCCTCGATGACATTGCCTAATAATAATCCGATCACGAAGGCGACAATGACGCTTGAGGCGCAAAAAACCATATCCCAAAGCTCGCGCCAATGAACTGATTCCCCTTTGCTGCGGAACTCAATCGCTGCGGCCCGGAACATGAGTCCTGCGATCAAAACCATAAACAGAGTATAAAAACCAGAAAAGATGCTTGCGTATACGCTGGGAAATCCGGCAAAAAGTCCTCCCATCACAATCACAATCCACACTTCGTTTCCGTCCCATACAGGGCCGATTGCATTGAGAAAAGTACGCCGCTGCAAATCGTTTTTCGCAAAAAGATGCAGAGAACCAACCCCTAGATCAAATCCATCGAGAACGGTGTAAAAAAGGATCGCGAAACCGATCACTCCATACCAAAGGACTTCTAATTGCATGATTATGACCTCATTATGTCTCGGTAAATTAGATCGTCCGGTTTTGAGCGGACTTCTTCAGGACCATGTTTGATTTTACGATCGAGCAGGAAAATAAAAAGGGCGAAAAGAAGGATATAAATAGCCACAAACATGGTGATCGATCCGAAAACTTGTCCTGAGCTGATCGAAGTAGATACTCCTTCGCTTGTGCGCAGGACTTTCCAAACAATCCAAGGCTGTCTGCCTACCTCAGCGCAAATCCAGCCGCATTGCTGAGCGATATGAGGGAGGACTGCTGAAAAAACCATCGCCCATAGAAGCCACGTTTTGTCCTCAAGCGTATTTCTGATCCAAAAGAAGAATCCAAAAGCAGAGATCAAAAACATCAAAGCCCACATGGTCACCATGATGTGATAGGTCTGGAAAACCACAGGGACATTCGGCCATTCGTCGCGGGGAATTTGGTCCAGGCCAGTGACCGGAGTATTTAGGTCCCTATAAGTCAACAGGCTCAATCCTCCAGGGATTTTCATCGAATGAACCGTTTCATTTTTCGCATCGACATAGCCAATGATCGATATGGGGGTTGAGGGGGTCGTTTGATACACCCCTTCCATGGCTGCCAGTTTCGCAGGCTGGTATTTTGCGACGAGCCTGGCGCTCGAATCTCCAGAGAATAGCTGTAAAATCAGAGAGAGCATTGCAATCGAAAGGCCTAAGCGCATCATCGGACGTGCGATGACCTGATGGCGTTGTTTGATCAAATAATAGGCAGCGACGCTGATGACAAAAAATGCCCCAGTTAGCCAACAGGCCAAAATCACATGGCAAAGCCGATCGACCGTAGAGGGATTGAACACCATCTCCCAAAATTGAGTGATCTCAGCTCGGGGTCCTGTAGGAGAATCTACGATATGATATCCAGTCGGAGTCTGCATCCAGGAGTTTGCCACGATAATCCAGACCGCGCTGAAGTGAGCTCCGAGGCAAACGCAGATCGTGGAGAAATAGTGGAGCTTCGGTCCCACGCGATTCCAGCCGAACAGCAAAATCCCAAGAAAGCCCGCTTCGAGAAAGAAGGCAAAAACCCCTTCCGCCGCCAAAGCGCTTCCAAATACGTCCCCGACAAAACGGGAATATTTTGACCAATTCGTCCCAAAGGCAAACGTTTGTACGAGGCCAGTCGCCACACCGATAGCGAACGTCAAAGCAAAGATCTTGATCCAGAAACTGGTCATTTCTTTGTATTTTAAATCTTTCGTTTTCAAATACATCCCTTCCATGATCACCAGCATGAGCCCAATTCCTATGCTGATGGGAGGATATAAGTAATGAAAGCAGATATTCAGTCCAAACTGAATCCTGGAAAGAGTTAGGACATCCATGAAATTTTTCCAAAGTTTCCCAACACTTTTGTTCAATTTTTCTTTTAAAGTCAATTGATACATAAATCAGCTGAAGAGTCGGGAATTTCACAAGGAGTCGCCCTGCATTTAAACCAGGCTTTGCCGTCATCGAAGCAGCTCAACTTGAATAGTTGAGCGATGCAGATGGGGTTAAAGACAGGCAGCAGACGACGCAGTCAAAAACCGACTATTCAGGTAATTTATGTATGTGTATATGGGGCTTATGGGAAGCAAGGTACTCTATTGCCTTTTTTTTGCAGCGGCGCCGCTATTTGCGGACTTGCCTCTCAAATATCTTGCGCTTTCCGATGCGGAACAGATTGCGCTCGAGTACAATAAGCAGCTCCTGATTGCCCGCGAGGACACGGAACAGGCTCGCCAAAGAAAATTCCAAGCCGTCTCGCGATGGCTCCCTGCGATAGGCTATTTAGCTGAAGTGGAGCGGATCCATCCTAAAGAAACCTTCTTTAGCGTATTCGATCCCGTCCAACCGTTTAATCTTGGCAATACGGGCTATACCAGCATCTTCCAAATGAACCAGCCTCTCTTCTCCACCGACCTGATCTTTAATTTGATTTCCAAAGATTTGGAAGCGAAAGTCTTCCGCTATGAACAGGCAAGTACAGTCAATGAACTGCTCTTGGCTGTCCGCGATAGCTATTATGCGGTGATCTTTTACCAAAATGCGCTTGATATTGAACGGGAAAACATCGACTACCTGAGCTATGCCCTTCAACAAGAGCAAGGCCGCCTCGATTCAGGAAGCGCAACTCCCTTCGAAGTCAACCAAAGCAAGGCCTCTGTCGCCAATGCGATCTCACTCTATTATGCAACTCTGAAAAGCTTGAAGAACGCCCGCAATTCTCTCATCCTCACTCTGGGCATAGATCCCCTTCTAGAACCTCAAATGCACCTCGTCCAAACTCAAGACCCAATAGAATCGATCCCTGAACTTTCTCTAAAACTTCAAGAGCTTGAGACGACATACCACTATAAAAGCGATACGTTTCCAACGACGCTCGATTTTACGCGCCACATCGACAGGCTTGAGGATGCAAGGGAACTGACTCTTTTTTCTGACTGCGAAGTGCAGCAATATCTCGAACTCGCCCTCAGTTTGCGGCCCGATCTTTTAGCCAAAAAACTAGAGATCGGCGTCGCGGATCAAAATGTCAGGGCGAAACAGGGTACATACCTACCGAAAGTGTCTGGATATGCCCGCTATTCGTATAACGATTTATATCCAGGGACTACACCTTTCTTCCAAGAGGACTATAATTGGGCAATTGGATTTAAGCTCAGTTGGAACCTTTTCGACAGCTTCCTCAGAGAACATGAGATCAACGAAGCGAAATCTCTCCGCTCTTCTACACGGATTAAATTTGATCAAGGGTATCAAAAAGTAGAGGTTGAAATCCGAAATGGCCTTTATCAATTAGAAGAGGCCCTGCTCGCCTATCTTTCCTCTACGCAAGCCGTCTTCGTCGCTGAGCAAGCGCGAGATCAAGCGCAAGATAAGCTCGCCTTCGGCCGTATTGCCCCCCTTGAATACCGAGACTCAGTCAACCAGCTCGCCCAAGCGCGCAATATGCAAAACCGCTCACGATTTGATCTTCTCGCCGCCTACTATCAGATCCGCTATTCAACAGGGTTAGACGCAAATTATTGAACATTTAAAATTCTTAAATTTATTTTGCAAGATGGGCGTTTTTCAACCCCAACATCGCCATGTTAAAAGAATTTCTTATAGAATTGTGGATCCCCACTCCAAGCACAACAATCATGAGAGCCACTCCCAAAAATAGGGAAGTTGAACCAATTAGAAGAGTTTCCCTGATGGTATTGCCGATCTTTAACCCTAGAGCTTGAACTTTTTTGCAATTAAAAGTTTTACTTGTTTGAGGGTTAACAGGATGGTATCCAGAAGCATCGATAGAATTTACTTGTCGAACCATAATAACAACCTTACCTTAATTTACTACCCACGATTATTATATTAAAAACAACACATCGAAACAATAGATTTATTAATTTAGATTTTTTGTTAAATTAAAACCATTTTCAAGAAAAATTTATCTACCTTCAGCCCCGTTTCTTTCCTTGCCCTCAACTCGAAGAATTCCTACAATAATGACGCCGATACAGGGCATTTACGTTAAATAATTTATAAACTTTTTGCAGCAGGATCTTGCAAAGATTCCTCAAACCGCTGTAAAAGGCTTAACTTGAGCAGAAGAAAATGCGGCCAAAGGCCGCCACCAAGACTGAGCGAGGCAAAGAGAAATCGAAGCAACGCGGTCCGAAAGAGCGAGACCATTCCTTGAAAAGGAAGGCGTCCCCGGGGTCCCCGAGGAAGCATCTTCCTTGGGGTGGGGAGCGAGGAGGATCGATTTATCAAAGCCGCAGCCAGTCCATAAATTACTATGGGCTTTTTTCATTCAGTGATTCCTTTTGTAGAGGTCATGATCATCGCGATCATGCTCAACTACCTTTTGTCCTTTTTTTGGAACACCAAGTCGATGGACTTGGTCCTTGGATTTTTTGCCTTTTTGCTGATCTTAGCCGCTTCCAGCTGGCTCAATCTCCCCGTTCTCCATAAGATCATGGTCTTGATCGGCAACGTGGCTGCGATTGCCGTCATTATCATCTTCCAGCCTGAATTAAGGGTGGCTTTGTCGAAGCTGAGCTTGAAAAGCAGAAGATATCGGGAGATCACCGAGTTCGATAAGTTCTTAGACCAGATGGCTGGATCTGTCTACCGGATGTCGGAGAAGCGGATCGGAGCGCTGATCGCTTTAGAAAATGAAGATTCTCTCGAGGAGTACGCGCAAAAGGCTGTGATGCTTAATGGGGAATTTTCTCCGGAACTTTTGGAGACTATTTTTGCAACCAATACACCTCTCCATGACGGGGCTGTGATCTTGAGAGATAAAAATATTCTTGCAGCGGCTGTCATTTTGCCGTTAGCGGAAGATTCCTTGCAGCTCGCAAAATCGATGGGGACGCGCCATAGAGCAGGACTTGGGTTGAGCCATATGACCGATTCTCTCGTCATCGTAGTTTCCGAGGAGACGGGAAAGGTATCCATTGCCAGGGAAGGGATCATGACGCGCGGGGTAAAAATCGATCGCTTTAAAGGGATCATCCGCAGTATCTTTAATCCTCCGCCCCGCATGAATCTCCAAACTAAATTCAAATTCTTGGAGTGGCTGAAAACGTGAAGACTCTTCTCACCCGGCTCTTTGTCGATAATTGGCATCGCAAGTTGATTTGTTTAATCCTTGCCATGATCATTTGGATGGTTGTCAACCACTCAATGACGACGACAAAAGTCGTCCATAGCATACCGGTTCGAGTCTCCCATCTGCCTCCAGAAAAAACGATTGAAGGAATGCAAGTCAACGGCGTCTTAAATCGGAAAATTTCTCTCACTTTGACCGGAAATAAATCTGCATTAGACGAAGTCTCGGGTAAAGATCTCGAAGTAGTGATCGACGCCTCCGGCAAATCGAACGAATGGATCGCAACGATCACGAAAAAAAATATCGTCAGCCTAAATCCTGAAATCGATATTGGCAAGATGATCTCCCGCGTTACCCCTTTTGACATGATCATCAAACAAAGTAAGCTCGTCACGGAAAAGATCCCCGTCTTAGTCACTCAGCCTATTGGAGAGGCCCCAAAAGGTTATCAATTCCTCGATGTATGGCCGTATCAGCTCTCTGTCACTGTCAATGGCCCTGAAGAAGCGGTCAAACGGCTGAAAACGCGCGGTCTGAAGCTCACCTTCAATCTCACAGATATCTCCCGTGCGGAGCTCGAAACTCTGCAAGCTTCCAAAAAACAAGGCCAGGTAGACGAGATCAGCTTCTTCGTCCCCAATTCCTGGAAGAAAATTTCGCTGCCTACTCTCTCCGAGACTCCGATAGAAATCGACGACCCTCAAGCCAAAGCGCTGCGGATCGATTTTTCGCGGCAAGACCTTTTGCCGATTGGAGCGCCTTTGCCAGTCACCGTCTTCTTTCCGCCCAAATTCAGCAATACTCTCAATCCTGAGACCTATACATTGGCGACAAACGAGTTCATTACCAAAAAGAATGGCATCAAGATGGTTTCCTCCACTCTTTATGCGCAAGGCGTCAGCCGCCTCTTCTTAGAAACGGTGAAGGACATGATCCAGCTCGTCGTGGTTGCCTGCCCCAAATCAGAGAGGGAAACGCTCCTCTGGAACGCGCAGTTCATGTACCCTCATGAACTCGAAGACCGCTACGTTGCAAAAGTGATGTCTGAATCCAATGACGAAGTGGGAGATGTCCAGCCTCATCTACGGGAAGATTATCTCCGCAACCGCTTCCGCAGCTATATGAACCGCTTCCGCCTCTTCACGCCCAACCACAAAAAACTTTCCCTTAAAATCGAACTTCAGGCGAATACGATTTCCATTACCCCCCAAAATTATCCGTGAAGCACATCGTCTTATTGAAATCGCGGGCAAGGAATCACGGCGGCTTAGAAAAACATTCAGCCAGGATCGCTTCTGCCTTTGCCGAAAAGGGAGCGCAGGTCACTATTTTGACGACGGGAACGGCTCAAGATATCCTGCAAAGTCCACCCATTTCAGTGATTCCGAAAAAACTCTTTCCGTGGCCCGCATCCATCCGGATGGAACAATTCGACCGCTTCGTCCAAAACTGGCTTAAAAAACATCCAGCTGATCTCATATTCGGTATGGACAGAAACCGTTTTCAAACCCACATACGCGCCGGCAATGGGGTTCATGCCGCCTATCTCGAAAGCCGTATTTTGACGGAGGGGAAGCTCAAACATTTTGTCTGCATGATGAATCCCATGCATCGGAAAATTTTAGAATTGGAAAAAGCCGCCTTTGAAAATCCTTCCCTGCAAAAGCTCTTCACCAATTCCCACCTTGTCCGCCAGCAGGTATTGGACCATTATAAAGCCGATCCATCTAAGATCGAAGTGATCCATAACGGAGTCGAATGGGCCGAGATGGAAAAGGACTACAGCGAATGGGAAATGAAGCGGGAAGAAGGATTCCGCAAATTCAATCTCGACCCGAACCGCTTCCATTTCCTTTTCATCGGAAATGGCTATCTCCGAAAAGGGCTAGATAGACTTTTGGAAGGGCTATCCAAACTCGCCTTCCGCGACTTTCATCTTTCCGTCATCGGCAAGGACAACAAAATGGAGCTCTATCAAGCAAAAGCGGTTCAAATGGGTTTGAAAGACCAAGTCCGTTTTTTTGGCCAAAGATCGGAAATCCGTCTTTTCTACCAAATGGCCGACGTCCTTGTGATCCCTTCCTTCTACGATCCCTTTGCAAATGTCACTGTCGAAGCGTTGGCGATGGGCCTTTTTGTCGTCTCTTCCAATCAGA
The DNA here is from genome assembly GCA_964644465.1 of uncultured bacterium. Taxonomy (GTDB): domain Bacteria; phylum Chlamydiota; class Chlamydiia; order Chlamydiales; family SM23-39; genus CAZXVU01. Next base: position 2,610 of record CAZXVU010000068.1, on the reverse strand, counting down.
ACGGCGGCTCAGAAATCCTCACAAAATCTAACGGCGTTGTCATTGAAGATCTCCTCGACCCAGATTCAATGTGCAAAGCCCTCGAAACAGCTTTGAAGTACAAAAAAACAAGGGCAAGCGCACTCCTCGCTCGCAAAAGCGTTGAACACCTCGATTTTTCGAAACAAATGCGACGTCTTATTGACGCATGCGGGATTAAGTAATGGAAAGAGAAAAATGGATCTATCTTCTGATCCGCTCCGTAACAGCTCCTACGGTTCTGCTTCCCTATTCATGGATCCACCGCCTCGGCAAAGTACTCGGTTCTATCGCATTCCATTTCATGCGGGAATATCGAAAAAGAGCCTTGAGCAATCTCGCTCTTGCAAACGATCTTGCCCTCACGCCAAAACAGATCATCCGGACCGCTAAAAAGTCGTTTCAAAATCTTGCGATCAACTGTTTGGAATACCCAAAGTTTGCCCGTGAAACAGACTTTTCCCGCGTCATTCAATGCGAAAATCCAGAAACCGCCAATGATCTCCACGCCCGAGGAAAAGGGATCATCTTTTTCTGCGGCCACCAATCGAACTGGGAAGTGCTCTTTCTCGAAGGGACAACGCGCATGAAAGGAGTTGCCATTGGAAAACCGATCAAGAACAAACGGCTCTATAATTGGATCCTTTCCATCCGCGAAAAAAATGGAGGGAAGATCATCACTCCCCACAATGCTGTCCGGGAAGGGTTCCGCGCTTTGAAGAAAGGCGTCTTCATGGGGATTGTCGGCGATCAAGGAATGCCCGACAGCGGCTATTCTTTTCCTTTCTTGGGGCGTCGCGCCTGGACCTCGACTGCGCCGGCCCTTCTCTCGTACAAAACCAATTCACCCATCATCTTTGCAGCAACCCGCCGCATCCGAGGCAGCTACCGGATCCGTTATTCAGATCCTATCTGGCCCAACCTCGATCAGCCTGTCGAAACAGAAGTTATACGGATGATGAACCATCTCCTGACTCTTCTCCAGGAAAGCATCAAAGCCTCTCCCGGCGAATGGCTTTGGCAGCATAATCGTTGGAAACAGCAAACCCCGCAAAATCTCTATAAGCGGTTCCGGCAAGATTGCATCTGCATCATTCTCCCATCTGAAGAAGAAGCCTTCACAACCCTTCTCCCCCATCTCAAAACTCTCAAAACGATCTATCCCCTCGACTTTCTTTTTCTACTCGTCCCCCAAAAATACAGCCACCATCCCCTCATCGAAGCAGATGAAACGATCTATTATTCCCAGCCTGAAGAAACCCTCCTCAACGATTACCGCTTCAAACTCATCTTCAATTTTACCAACTATGAGCCGGTCCACCGCCATTATGAAACTCTGAGCGCTTTTGAAATTCTGAATTTGGAAACCCTGAAAAAACTCGCAGACCAACATCTTCCTGCACACTTAAAAGACGACCTTTCCGAGATCTTCAAACGCGCCCTTTGCAGACCAGGCTCGATCTGGCATCCCGAGGAGAAAAAACATGCCCTCTGAAAGATTCTACATCCCTGCCGATCTCATCAACGGAGAAAGAGTTTCTCTAACCGGTCAAGAACTCCATCATCTCGCCCATGTGATGCGAGTCCGCGTTGGCGAAGAAGTTGAACTCGTCAACGGGAGAGGCGCCATTGCTGCCGCTCGATTGTTAGATCTCAAGCGACATGAAGCTCTCTTGGAAATCCTGAATGCGAATCAACATCCAGTGCATCAGTCTCGGATCATCTTGGCGATTCCCGTCATGAGGCCAGCGAAGCTCGAATGGGTGATCGAAAAAGGGACAGAGCTTGGAGCGGATGCCTTTTGGATCTATCCTGCCGATCAATCTGAAAAAGAGAATCTCTCCGAGAACCAATTTGAACGACTTCTCCACATCGCAATTTCCGCGTTGAAACAGTGCGGCAGATTGGATCTTCCAGAAATCAAACGGATGCCCTTCAAAGATCTCTTCTCAATGCCGGCAACGTATCTATTCGGAGACACCGATGTGAAAGCTCCTTGGTTTTCAGAAATAGCCCCGCCCGCTGTCTTTATTACGGGTCCAGAAAAGGGATTTTCAGAAAAAGAATTGAAGATCTTAAAGCAGAAAGCTTCGGGCGTCCGGATCCATCAAAACATTCTAAGAGCGGAAACAGCACCTATCGCTGCTGCGTTTTTGATAGGAGGCTATTTACTTAAACACTCGTCCTCGACAGGATTCGAACCTGCGACCTAAAGCTCCGGAGGCTTTCACTCTATCCACTGAGCTACGAGGACATAGCAGAATAGTGTAACGAAAAAGGAAGAAGGGAGCAAGGGTCCTTTTCCTTGTATTAAATTCTTTTCTATGCCAGAATCGCCGACTTTAAAAAGATGGTTGGCGATGAACGCAGTGAATAGTTACCAGAAATGGGACTACGGCCTCTCAGTCCCCTTTGAGTCTCGCTCAGGACAATTTCTCATCCAAATGCATGAGACCGCTTTTGTAACCGACTCTGTTTTCAAAAGATACGTCTGCGTCCCCTTAGCCGTCGCCTTTGTTCTCCCCGTATTAGCCGTGACAGACCTTCTGTCTGAGATGAACTGCGAGAATTTTTTAGATGAATTTGTGATGA
>CAZXVU010000067.1:0-11057 GCA_964644465.1 uncultured bacterium | reverse complement strand
GCCAAAGGCAAGGACCGAAGCGAAGACGAAAAATATGAGGCAAAGCCGACGCCGCCCGGGGTCCCCGAAGACGCATCGTCTTTGGGGTAAGGCGACGCATCAAAACCGATTCTTGAGTCACGAGCGGTATAAATCCCCGCGTCTGAGTGCGGGGTTTTTTTGCACTTCATGCATATCTAGATAAAGATTAATAAAATTAAAATAAATTTTTACCACTTACTGATTAAATGGACGATAAAGAACAGTTAAACTTTTTTTCTTGTCGAAATCTCTAACCTTCGCGTATAAGTGCCTATCACTTTTTTTCGAGATTTCATTAACCGGACTGGCATCGGCGACTAGGCTAGCAAAAAAAAATAAGCCTCTGATGCGAAGTCAAATAGTAAACCTAAGAGGTAATTCATGAGTGCGGTTTCAAATTGTTGCAATAATTTCGTCGTTGGTAACCTGAACAAAGGTTATACATGGGCTTCTGATCAAACTTGTCTCGGCCAAGTGAAAAAATTAACCGTCGCTGAAAACGATTCTTTGCTTGCTAAAATTGGAAAAGTCTTCGCAATGATCATCCTTGCTGTTCTTGTTTTCCCAGCAGCTTTAATTTCTTTTTGCATCTCATCAATTATATCTAAGCTCTGTGGAAATCTTCGTGCACAACCACAACACAATATAGATCGCCAACCAAACACAGAAGATACTGGTGCAGATGCAGCTGACAGAGCAGCGGAAGCTGGTGATGCTGGTGCAGACGAAATTGTTGCCGGTGATGCAGGCGCTGATGCAGGTATAGGCGATGCAGGTGCTGCCGCAGGCGCGCCAGGCGGAGCTGCTGCTGGAGATCATGCTGCTTAATATTGGATCTTTTTCAGATTCAAAAAACCCGCGAACTTTTCTCGCGGGTTTTTTCTTTTGCTAAGAAATTCCCACATTTCCCATAGTATACCCAAATGAATTCAAAATTTGGGAATATGACAAGGAGGCGCCCTGAATTCGAGTCAGGCGAAGCCGGCGTCGAAACAGCTAAACTTAAAAAGTTTAGCGATGCAGACGGATCTCGAAGGCAGTGGCTGCCCGACGCAGTCGGAAACCAAGTTTTGAAGTTTTTTGGGTATAGGTAATCATGAATCTTTCTCTGATTTGGCACATCGCCGCTACAGTTTTTGTTCCCGATGAAAATGGAGAGCTCACAGCTTCCACGCCCCCGGCTTCGTTAGAAACCTTAACAGAGCTTCCGCCAGGAGATTATGGGGCTGCGCTTGTAAAAATGCTTCTCACTTTAATTGCGCTTGCCGTCCTCTTATTTCTTTCATTTTGGTTTTTGCGCCGTTTGATCCAGCAGCGAATGCAAAAAGGGGTGGGTACACAATCGATCCAAATCCTCGAAAAAAGGATGATCAGCCCAAAAACAATGCTCTATCTCATAGAAGTAGATAATAAAAAAATCTTACTTGCGGAATCTCACTTGGAAGTGAAGCGGCTCGAAAGTTTCACGCAGGTTGAGGAACAAGAGCAGCCAAGTTAGTTCCTGGATCTAGAAATCTCGTCTCTTCTTTTACAATATGAGGATCGTTTAAATTCCCATAAGGCTGCATGCATTCAGCAATATAGAAAGTGCGGTCAAAATCTTTATCGGTTAAAGCTTTTAAAATAAACAGGGGATCCAAATTTGGATCTTGATAGCGGACATCGTGCTTCCTCGAGTATTGATGCCATGAACGCTCAATTTGACCCATCATTTTGCGAGCCTCAACGGGTTTAAATACCCCGTAAATAGCTGCGAATTCCATAGCAATCGCATAAAAGGGGGCTCTTACGACCGTCCAAATGTCTTCAATAATCCGTTTGGGGGCTGTCCAAGCAATGTCTTTGAGCAGTTGTACGCATTGGATTTTATTCGGGTGGGCAATCAATCTCGCTAAAGAAACTAAAATGGTTCCTACTGCAATGAGAGGCATCCGGATGAGATTCCATCCAATGTAAGTCGCTAGGTAGAGCGGGATGCCAACAACAAGTTCAAAGCATTTGAATGCAGTGATCGACATACTCTCATGGCTGTAACGATTTTCTGTTTTAAGATCGATGATTTCATAACGGGTCTCTCTTACACCATTCCGATGGAGAAAAGTGACAGCGGCAGTAGCCCATCCATTGGGAAGAGCTTCGACACGAGATTCGGGTACAGTAGGGTTCATTATGAATACGGGTTTTTGTAAATCGCGGAGAGAATAATCATTTCTCTTTTGGATTTCAAAGAGTATTTTCGTGAAGTTTTTTTTGGTATGTAGACAGGATTTTTCACGTGGGGTACTGGGAGAGCTTTAGCTATTTTTGGGGGTGTTGGAATTTTAAGAAGAGGCTCAGGAGTAGGTCTTGAAGGAATGGGAGGAGCCTTTTTCTTTCTGTGAGAAAGAAATTGATAGATCAAAAATATAACCAACGAAATAAGGCCGCTTCCGGCCCCAAATTGTTCGCTCACGGTCTATCTCTTTGTGTGGAGTGGTTCCTCGGGAGTTTCTTCAGAACCGGCAATCGCCACACGCATTGCGGTATCTGCCTTAATGTTCTGATAGCGCTGGTAATCGAGAACGCCAATATGCCCTTTTAAAAAGGCTTGGGCCATCGCTTGGGGAATTTGAGCTTCGGCTTCACGGACTTTAGCGACGTTTTCTTGCTCTAAAGCTACGGCCATCGCGCGTCTTTCTTCAGCCATTGCACGGGCGACTCTCATGTCCGATTCAGCTTGGTCTGCGCGTAGGCGCGCACCCACGTTTTCACCAATCAAAAGATCTGCGATGTCGATCGAAAGGATCTCAAATGCCGTTTGGGCATCAAGCCCTTTTTCTAAGACGAGTTTAGAGATCCTCTGGGGCGAGGCCAATACAGCCTGGTGGTTTTCAGAAGAGCCAATTGCATTGACAATCCCCTCGCCGACTCTAGCGATGACCGTTTCTTCGGTAGCGCCGCCGACGAGCTGCTTAATATTCGTACGGACCGTGACTCGGGCGCGAACTTTCAGCTCAATTCCATTTCGGGCCACAGCGAGAATAAAGGTTCCATTCGCAGGACAATCAATGACTTTTGGATTGACGGAGGTTTTTACCGCCTCGAAAAGATCGCGGCCCGCCAAATCAATGGCAGTGGCTTGGCGCCAATCGATAGGGATGTTTGCCTTATCGGCAGCAATCATCGCTCTAACAACATCATGTACATGTCCGCCTGCGAGGAAGTGGGTCTCGAGGTCGTTGACGGATATTGTTTTCAGGCCAGCTTTAAAGGCGTTGATCCGCGCTGTTACAATCAAACGAGGAGGGATCTTCCGAAGGCTCATTCCAATGATATTGAAAAGAGAAATGGGAGTCCCAGAAACAAAAGCTTGAAACCATAAGCTGATGTAGCGCGCCGTAACGAGGGCAAAAAGCCCAGCTATGGCTGCGAGAAGGACTAAAATCATAGGAATAGCGAGTGTCATGATGAACCGTCTGTGATAATTTTTACGATGAGGTGGGATCCCTGCCCGCCTAAAATCTGTATGGGAGTATCTTTATCGATATAACCAGTCTTAGATAGAGCTTGGAAAGGGCGGTCGTCCACAAGTATATGACCCGATGGTTTTAAATCTGTAGCGGCAATCCCTGTTCTTCCGATCAATTCTTTAGGATATATGCAGGCTTGAAATCCTTCTTGGTCAGTGTCCAAATAGACCGTCCCTCTCGAACTGGCCGATCTAACGCGCATTAAAGCGATGCGGATGACCAGAAAAACAGCCACGGCCAGGATCAGCATGTAGAGCAAAAGAGCTCCGATCCCCTCGTAAACCATATGAAAAACAAAGAGACTGGTGATCAGAAGGATCGCACCGCCGACTGCCATGATGGCGCCAGGAAGAAAGAACTCCAGGAAAATGAGGACAAGCCCCGAAATAGCCAAAGCCCAAACGAAAATCATAAAAGCCTTTAACGAACTAGCGGACGTATAATAATCCGGTCCAAGTCGATACTGTCGATTATAATCTTCTCTCCTTTATCAATAAAGCCCCATTGGGAAAAGGCGCTATAGATATGCCCGTCTATCTCAATCTGACCAGCAGGCCGGCAGGGGGTGAAAACAATTCCTAAAGTTCCAGGTTTGATTTTTATAAGGGGACTGACAACAGGCTCTTCTTCCTTTAAATCCATAGACTTATATCTAGGCAAAGTCCAGCGGCTCATCCCAATAACAGCTACAAAAGAAACCAAAAGCGAGCCGCAAAACCAACCAAGGCCATTGATAAAAGAATGTGCAGCCAAATTCCAATTTTCAAGTTGAAAAGAAAATTTAACTTGTCTGATTTCAGGCTGCCCAAGCGCAAAAAGGCCGCCCAAGAAAAGAAAAATTCCTAAGATCCCTCCAATCCCAAACGTGGGAAAAATGAAAAGCTCAAGCGCAAGAAGGCCCAAACCGACGACAATGAGAATCATTTCCAGCCACTGAATGGCAGAGGCGGCAAATTGAGAAAGGAGGATCAATCCTAAACAGGTTAGGCCCAGGCAAGCGGGAAGGCCGAATCCTCCTGACTGAATCTCTAGATAAAATCCCAGCATCAGTCCAATCATCAGGATCGATGCGATAACCGGATGGGTCAGAAAGGTAAAAAAATGCACTTTCCAATTGCTGAAAGCTACCAGCTTTGGATTTGGGATATGGCGGAAAGCCTCCGTTTGAAAAATCGGATTTTCATCTCCATTTTGAGCAGGCACTTTCACATCGGCAACGCCATATTCAACAAGCTGCGACGCATTCAAAGTCAAAAGTTTATCTTTCGCAGAGATGATCTCATCTTCTCCGGCTTTGAAATCGTTTTCTCTATCCAGCTTGATGATTTTGCCGCTTCGCCGCACCAGAATGATCTCTTTATCGACCATCGCTTCGGCCAAAAGAGGGTTCCTTCCATAAAGAGAGGCGAAATTGGCAAATTCTGCGCGGAGAGCGGAATTGATTTTTTCTGAGGCGCTTTCCATAGAGCCGCCCTGCATCATCACAGGTTCAGCAGCACCCATGCTGGCTGAAGGAGAAATCGCAATCATTTTGCAGCTATAGGCGAGCATGGCCCCCGCAGAAATCGCCCAATGATTGATATAGGCAACGACCGGCATATGATGCAGAGAATCGCTTTCATGCAAAAGATGGGCAATTTTTTGCGCGGCAAACACTTCTCCGCCGGGAGTATTGAGCTCTAGAATGACAAAGGGCGACTTGATTTTCCGAAAATGCTCCAATGCAAATTTCACATAGAGATAGGTCGATTGGTCGATCGGCCGGTCCATTTCTAGCTTTATATGGCCAATATGGTTTGTTCCGTCACGGTAATAGGGAATCTCCCCAAAAAGTGAGCCAAAAAAAATCAAAAAGAATAAAAATCTAAGCATGTTGATCTATGAATTTGGCGATGCACTCTGCAGTAAAGTCGATATGGGCATCTGTATGTTCAGAAGATAAAAACCAAGCTTCATTGGATGAAGGAGGAATGTAAATTCCCCGCTCAAACAGATGTCGGAAAAAGCGGGAAAAGAGCTCTTCATTCAAAGATTTCAAATCATCCTTGCAGCGCACCTTCTTCACTCCAAAAAATAGAGTGAACATGGAACCTACTCTTTGGATACAGGCATTGGCATTTTTCCGTTCAATGGCATCCTGAATAGGCTGCGTTAAACGGACCGTTTTCTTAAACAAAGCATCATAAAATCCTGGAGCTTCAATCAAAGAAATGGTTTCTAATCCCGCTCGAATGGCAACCGGGTTTCCGGAGAGGGTTCCTGCCTGATAAACCTGGCCGAGAGGCGCTAGGCAGTCCATGATTTTCGCCTTGCCGCCAACGGCCGCTACAGGAAATCCTCCCCCGATGACCTTGCCAAGACAGGTCAAATCGGGATCGATCGAATATTTGCCCTGAGCCCCTTTTAGACCTACTCGAAAACCGGTGATCACCTCATCGAAGATGAGCAGCGCGCCGACGCGGGATGTCTCTTCGCGGAGCATTTCCAAAAACCCCTCATCTGGAGGGACAACTCCCATATTTCCGGTAACAGGTTCCAGGATCACTGCGGCTACTTGCTGAGCCAATGCGTTCGTGCGGAAAAAAGAGCGGACTGCGTTGAAATCATTGAAAGGGAAACAGATCGTATCGGCGATGACCGCAGGATTTACCCCTTTTGAAGTGGCGATCGGATTGATGCTTGCCACTCCAGAGCCAGCCTGAATGAGGAGCGAGTCATTATGTCCGTGATAATGGCCTGAGAATTTGATGATTTTAGGTCTCTCAGTAAATCCCCTGGCAAGCCGCATCGCAGTCATCGTTGCTTCTGTGCCCGAATTGACAAGCCTTACTTTTTCAATCGAAGGAAGAAGGCCAACTATTTTTTCCGCCATTTTTTCTTCGATTTCAGTGGCAATTCCAAAAGAGGAGCCCTTGCTCATCTGATCGCAGGCAGCCCGGACCACTTGGGGATGAGCATGGCCTAAGATCAATGGCCCCCAGCTGAGGCAATAATCGATATATTTATTCCCATCGACGTCGCGGATCGTATCTCCAGCGCCTGATTCAACAATCATCGGAGAAATCCCAAGCCCTTTAAACGAGCGGACAGGAGAGTTCACTCCTCCAGGTATCACTTTGCAAGCCCGTGCGTAAATGGCTTCTGATTTGGTTCTCATAATTTCTCCAAAAAAATTAAACCAGATATGTTACCAATCAGATTTTTTTTGACGAAGTCTTTTTCTTCATGCAATATACCCGAATGAGTTCAAAGTTTGGGAATATGCCAAGGAGGCGCCCTGATTTTGAGTCAGGCTTTGCGGCGCCGAAGCAGCTAAACTTATAAAGTTTAGCGATGCAGGCGGACTCAAAAGCAGTGGCTGCCCGACGCTGGCAGAAACCAAGTTTTGAAGTCATTTGGGTATACCGATTCTGACCATGATTAAATTCTTACCTTTATTTTTAGCGCCCATTTTTGCTGCTGCGCTGCCCTATGAGCTCAACATTGTCGGCCTAAAAGATGAAGCCGCTCTAAAATCTTTGCTCGATGTCTCGACTCTTGTCACTCTGCAAGACAGGCCACCCGCCTCGATCAATGGGATCCGCTATCGAGCGGCTTCCGATATTCCAGCTCTTCTCAAAGTCTTGCGCGCCTATGCGTATTACGACGCAACAATCGATTACGACGTGGAAAATAAAAATAATGGAGTGCAAGTTTCTATTTTCATCCATCCTGGACCGCAGTACAAGCTCGCCTCTTATCAAGTTTACCAGATGCCTTGCACAGAGCTTGCTAACGTTCCTGACTGCAGTCCCTTCACGCCAGAGCGGCTCGGCCTCTCGCTAGATGCTCCGGCAGTCTCCGTCAACATTGTCAATGCGGAACTCAAACTTTTGACAGAACTCGCCCGCTGCGGATATCCTCTTGCGAGCGTCGAAAAGCGGAAAATCGAAGTGGACATGGCAGAAAAAATAGTCGACGCCGCCTCGTGCATTCAAGAAGGGCCTCTCTCCAAATTTGGACCGATCACGCTCTTTGGTCTGAAAACCGTAAAGCCCCGATATATTGAAGGGAAAATCATTTGGAAAGAAGGACAAACGTATAATCCCGATGCTGTAGAAGAGACGCAGAAGAGGCTCCTCAACAGCGATCTTTTCAGCTCCGTCATGATTTCTCATGGAGAAGAGGTCGATGCGATGGGTGAATTGCCCATGAAGATGCGGATCACCGAAGCCAAGCATCGCCAAGTGAGCATCGGAGCTTTTTATGCAACTGTCGACGGCCCTGGAGTCTCTTTTGCTTGGGTCAACCGCAACGTGCGGGGCATGGGAGAAATCGTCGACATCGAAGGTGATTTTTCCAAACGGTTTCTCGCGGGATCCATCTCGTATAAAAAACCTGATTTTTTCAAATTGGACCAAACCTACCGCTTAGTGGGCCAAGTCAGCCGCGAAAGCATCCATGCATATATCGCATTCATCTATCGCGGAGCCAATTATCTCGAACGAAAATTCGATCTGAAACGGACCGGCTCCATTGGATTTGAAGTGGAGCATATCAATGTCGCCAACAGCGCATCGAATGGAACGTATCTACTCGCTGGACTCCCGATCTTTGCACGTTATGGCACCGCAGATAGCGTCCTCGATCCTACGAAAGGATATTCTTTCGTCTACCAAGTGACGCCCTATCAATCCCTCGACCATGCCGATCAGCATTTTATCAAACAAAGGTTCACTACCTGCTTTTATATCCCGATGACCGCTTCGAAAAGAGTCATCTTGGCCTTCCGATTCCAATTAGGCTCCATCGCCGGAGCGAAACAACACAATATTCCCTTGCCGAAACTCTTTCTCGGAGGATCTGAAGATGACTTAAGAGGGTATCGCTACAAAACTGTCAGCCCTTTAAATATTCATAGAAAGCCATTTGGCGGGAGATCCGCAGTTTTTGCAACCGTAGAAACGCGCTTTAAGATCACGAAAAATGTGGGGATCGTCCCCTTTGCAGATTTTGGCACAGTCACCTTTAAAGAATTGCCCCAATTCAATGCGAAATGGTTTAAATCCGTTGGCGTTGGCTTGCGTTATTATACATTTTTTGGTCCACTGCGTCTTGACGTAGGATTTCCTCTAGATCGACGAAGAATCATCGATCCAGCGTTTAGACTTTATGCTTCGATAGGACAAACATTCTGATGAGAAAAACTGGGCTCGTCTTAATCATCTTCCTTCTTCTTGTGGCAGGCCTTGTCGCCGTTGCTCGAAGCAGTTGGGGAAAAGAAAAAGTACGCTCGTTTTTGACACAATCTCTAGAAAATTCAGGCTTCAAAGTAGAGATCGAAACTATTGAAGGAACTCTTCCTAATTTGATCCATCTTCAGAACATGTCCATCAAAGGAAAAGGACTTGAAATTTCGGTCCAAAAAGTCCAAGCCGAACTCTCTTTAATCAGACTTCTAAAAAAAGAAATCTCCTTCACAGAACTTGAAGCTGTTGGAATCACTTGGAAAAAAATCGAAGGAGAGCCCAAACCCTCCACCCAAATCGTTGAGACGAAAACTTCCTTCACCTTCTCCTCCCCCCATTTTAAGCTCACCGACGTCACTATTCCCGATCGATTTATGGCCAATTTCGAAGGCCGTTTTAAATGGGGCAAAAGGAAACGGTTCTTTGATATCACCGGAAAACGTCCCGAATTTCCCGACAGCTCAGCAAAATTCGCCTTAAATGTGAAAAGCAACGGAATTGCCCGGGTATATGTCGATGTGAAGACGCCCACTTTGAGCGCATTTTTGAAGCCCAGCGAGTTCGATGCGGGGTTGACTTTCCATCTCATTGCGAATGGCCCTTTTAAATCGTTTTTCGATAAAAAAGGCTCTCTCCAAGGAGAAGTCAGAGGCATTTTTACTCCCAGCAAAGTTCCCCTTCCCCATCCGATAGGATCTTGGGTCGAAAGAAAATGGAGCTACACAGGGAGTTTCCGCAGAAATAAAGAAGGGTCCTTCTCTCTTTCCAACTTTATTGGCAAAAGCGATCTCCTCACCACGAAAGCAAAATTCACTCTCGATCCCGATTTCCATATTCAGGAAGGGATCGCCCAAATCCAATCTGGCCATCTTTTGGAAACACTCCCTATTCCCCTTCAGGGCCGACTTTTAGGCCATGTGAACCTCAAAGAAGAAGGGGAAGCTCTTAAAGCCAAAGGTACTTTTCTCATTCCAACACTCTCTTATCATGATTTCACCGCGAAAAGCGTCAAAGGAACCGTCGATGCAACTTGGGAAAATAGCGCCCTCAAAGGAGCAGCTCTCTTTTCTGCTGATCTATATTCCCAACCTTGGGAAGCAAAAACAGATTTTTCTTGGGCGCAAGGAACCTCCCTTTTCCTCCCAACAATCGCTCTGAAAGGCCCCAATCTTCAAGGAAATGGGGCCATTGAAGTACGTCCTGATTTAATTCTGAACGGAGTCACAGAGATCTCTGTCGAAAATTTCCAAGCACTTCATCTTCCTCCTCATGATTTTTACGGCAATCTTTCTCTCAAGACCACTTGGAAACCAGCCGAAGGCCTCCCTCTCCAAGCTCTGAACCTCGATTTCTCGAGCGAAAACTTTTACTACAAAAACTTCTTCAGCCAAAAAATTACGCTCTATTCCGATCTTCTCGACCCCTTCCAAACCATCAAAGGAACTCTATTTTTAGATGTAGAGCGCTCCAAATGGGGCGATTTAGATCTTGAATCGGCGAGCCTCGAGACAACGCTCGATGAAGAGACACGCCCTTTCCGCCTCTTTGCTGAAGGAAAATGGAAACATCCTCTCGAACTCCGGATGGACGGCAATTGGTCTTACAAAGATCGCGATTTCACTGCGAACATCCAAAATTGGAATGGCACTTTCTACAACCATCCTTTCCAGATGAAAAACCCTGTTGTCTTTGTATGGTCGCCTGAGATTTTCCGCTTTAGCGATTTAGAGATCGCAACCGCTAATGCTTCTATTTTTGCCCACTTCGACCGGAAAGGAGACCGGACAGACGCCCAGTTCAGAACTACCCGCCTCCCCATCGATTTTCTCTCCCTCAACCCCCTGGAAGTGTCCATTGGCGGAACTATTGATCTTGAAACATTCATCCATGAAGAAAAAAACCGGCTGCAAGGCGATCTTAAAGCCACGATCGATCAGCTCGCCGTCGCCTCGCTCGGAGAAAACCCCATCAAAGCTTCTGGCGCCATAGAAGGACATTTCAATCGCGACCGGCTCGATCTGAAAGGGAACATGCAAGCCCGCAACGCTCCCTTTCTGAATTTCGACGCATCGATCCCCATTCATCTTTCTCTCTGGCCTTTCGAATCAAAACTTCTCATGGACAAAAGCGCCAAAGGACATCTCGTCCTCAACGGACCCTTAGAAGATATCATCGACTTCTTTGATTTAGGGACCCACCGCCTCGAAGGAGAATGCAAGTGCGACCTTAAGTTCAGCAACACTCTCTCCCGTCCCCTCCTCTCCGGCACAGCCTTCATCGAAAACGGATACTATCAAAA
>CAZXVU010000066.1:8128-11071 GCA_964644465.1 uncultured bacterium | reverse complement strand
CAAGGCGCTCAAAGCGATCTTGCTTCACTTCGTCGGAGATTTGGTTCGGCAGGCGAGCTGCATAGGCTTCTTTTTCGAGGGAGAATTTGAAAATGCCCACGTTGTCGAGAGGCACTTTTTGGACGAACTCAAGGAGCTCTTCAAATTGTTCCTCGGTCTCTCCAGGAAATCCAACCATTAAACTCGTCCGGATGACAACATTCGGAACTTCACTGCGCAATTTTTGGATGATCGAAACGATCTGCTCTTTCGAGGTCGTTCGGTGCATCGCTTTTAGCATCTCATTGTTGATATGCTGGATCGGCATATCGAGATAAGGACAGATGCGGGAATCGCTCTTGATGAGAGCAATCAGCTCATCGTCGATTTCATCTGGGTAAAGATAGAGGAGGCGGAGCCAAAAGTCTTTCGATACTTTGAGCATTTCACGCAAAAGAGCAGCTAAAGCGCCTTTTTCTTTCCGGTCTTTTCCAAAATCGCCTAGGTCTTGGGCAATTAAGATCACTTCGAAAACGCCTTGAGAAAGGAGCGCGTTGAATTCTTTGAGGACCTGTTCGGTGGTTTTGCTGCGCAGAGGACCTTTGATCGTGGGGATGATGCAGAAGGCGCACCGTTTTTTACATCCTTCCGCGATCTTCAAATAGGCGTAGTGCTTAGGAGTAGACAGGGTTCGGGGCACTTCACCCCATTCGAGATAGCTTCGGGCAGAGGTCACGGCCTCGCCGCTGGACCCAGACTTGACAGCTTCAAGAATCTTTTCCACATCGCCGGAGCCGAGCATATAGTGAATATTTGGAAACCGCTCTTTCAATTCTCCGCTATGTTTTTGGACCATACAGCCGGCAACGATCACCTTTGCGTCGGGTTTCTTCTCATTGAAGAGATCGGCAATCGTATTTATGCCCTCTTGCCTGGAAGATTCAAGGAACCCGCAGGTGTTGACGACAAGGTAATCTGCATCTTTTACATCAGGGGTCACTTCGTAGCCCGCCTTCAGGAGAATGCCGATCATCACCTCGCTGTCGACCAGGTTCCTGGCGCAGCCAAGGCTTGTAAAGTGAAATTTGTTTTGAAAGTCGATATTTTTGCTAAGCATGTGGAGAATTATACGACTATGCTATTTTGGTTTGCAAAAAGAAAAAGTAGATGGCTGCATATCTTTTCAGAAAAGCCCTAATCCTCCTCATTTCCCTCTGGTGTGTCATCACGGGGACGTTCCTGCTGATGCATGCGATCCCAGGAGATCCGTTTATCGGCGACAAGGTCATCCCTGAAGAAGTCCTTAAGTCGCTCTACGCCTATTATGGCCTCGACCAGCCTCTTTGGGTCCAATATATGAATTATTTGAAAGGGATCTTTTCAGGAGAGCTCGGCCCTTCCATCGTCTATCACGGCAGGAGCGTCAATCAGTTCATCAAAGAAGGATTTCCCATTTCCGCTCAACTGGGACTTCAAGCCCTTTTCGTCTCTATCCCCTGCGGAATTTTGCTAGGAACTTGGGCCGCGATGAAAAGAGCCCAATGGCAAGACAGTTGTTCCATGGTGATTTCTACGGTGGGTGTCTCGGTTCCCAATTTCGTCCTTTCCAGCCTTCTTCAATTTCTCTTTTGTGTGAAATTCCATCTTTTACCTGTGGCTAGATGGGGATCTTTCGAGCACACGATTCTTCCTACGATCGCCTTGGCCGCTTTGCCCACTGCCTACATCGCAAGGCTTACCCGCTCCAACATGGTTGAAGTGCTCAGCCAAGATTATATCCGCACCGCGATGGCCAAAGGGCTTCCTCTCTTCCGGATTTCTATCTATCACGGCCTTCGCAACGCCATCCTTCCTGTGATCACCTATTTAGGTCCCATCGCAACGCAAATTTTAACAGGCAGCTTTATGATTGAGAAAATCTTTGCCATTCCTGGCCTTGGCCAATGGATGATCCACAGCATCAGCGGCAGAGATTACCCCATGATCATGGGACTTACGATATTCTTCAGTAGCTTTTTGATGATTTCGATGTTCTTGGTCGACCTTGTCTATTCGCTCCTCGATCCAAGAATCCGATTCTCGAAGGAGAAGCTTGCCCATGTCTGAAACCAGCATTGGTTATTTAGAAGATGCGTGGATGCGGCTTAGAGCTAACCGCTCCGCGATGTTTTCCATCTGGATGCTCTTCTTTTTATTCACGATGGCGATCTTCGGGCCTCTCATTTCTCCCTATTCTTATTCGCAAATTCATTTAGAGATGAAAAATACCGCTCCTTGCGCGACTTTCTGGTTTGGCAGCGATGAGCTCGGGCGGGATATGTTCACCCGTATCTGGTGGGGAGCCAGGATCTCTCTCTTCATCGGCATCACAGCAGCGACAATCGATGTGATCATCGGAGTCCTTTGGGGCTCCTTTGCGGCCTACATGGGCGGCAAAATCGATGAGCTCATGATGCGCATCTGCGACGTCTTCTATGCAATCCCCTATCTCCTCGTCGTAATCCTTCTCACCGTCATTCGGGGATCGGGCATTGTCACGATCTTGATTGCGATGACCATCACAGGATGGATCAATATGGCGCGCATTGTCCGAGGCCAGGTGCTCCAATTGAAACAAAATGACTATATCACAGCGGCTAAGTCGATCGGAGCTTCGCCAGCCAGGATTCTTTTCCGGCATCTCATTCCGAATGCAATTGGTCCGATTGTGGCGGCGATGACGCTGACGATTCCCACTGCGATCTTTACGGAAGCTTTCTTGAGCTTCTTAGGATTGGGGATTCAGGCGCCGGCGGCAAGCTGGGGGGTGATGGTGAATGATGGGCTTAGTGCGATGCGCTACTATCCCTGGAGGCTCTTGTTTCCAGCGCTCATGATTACACTGACGATGCTTTCTTTCAATCTATTGGGGAATGCATTGAGAGACGCGCTCGACCCCCGGCTGAGAAGGTAAGATATGTGCAA
>CAZXVU010000066.1:0-8028 GCA_964644465.1 uncultured bacterium | reverse complement strand
CTAAACAGATTTTGCGGGTTGAAGATCTCAAGGTCAGCTTTTCTGTCCAAGGAAGAGAATTGCAGGCCGTGCGCGGCGTCTCCTTTGAAGTGAATGAAGGCGAAGCGGTCGGCATCGTCGGCGAATCTGGCTCTGGCAAAAGCGCGGCTGTGCAGGGATTTACTCGTTTATCTGCCGCAAGCCAGATTTCCGGAAAAGCATGGTTCGAAGGAGAAGAGCTCTTACAAAAAACAGAAAAAGAACTGCGGAAAATCCGGGGAAGAAAAATCGGCATGATTTTCCAAGATCCGATGACGTCGTTGAATCCGACGATGAAAATCGGAACCCAGATCGCCGAAGGTTTGATTTATCATAGACTGGCCAGCAGAAAAGAAGCCTGGGAAAAGGCGATTGAACTGCTGCATCTCGTCGGGGTGCCTGAAGCGGAAATCCGAGTTTCGCAATTTCCCCATCAATTCAGCGGAGGCATGCGGCAAAGGGCAACCATTGCGATTGCCTTAGCCTGCAATCCCAGGCTTTTGATTGCAGACGAACCGACCACTGCGCTCGATGTGACGATCCAAGCGCAAATTCTCGATTTATTGAAAAAACTGCAAAAACATTTCCAGACAAGCCTTCTATTGATCACCCACGATCTAGGAGTTGTATCGTCGATCTGCGATCGCGTTCTTGTGATGTACGCAGGAAAGATCGTGGAGCGGGGTTTGGTGGAAGATGTTCTTTTAAAACCGCAGCATCCTTATACGCAAATGCTGCTCCGCTCTTTGCCCGGCTTTGCTAAATCGAAACTGGAACTTTTAGAGACGATTGAAGGATCTCCTCCGAATTTGTTCACGCCCCCGCGCGGATGCGCTTTTAAAGAACGGTGCCCTTTTGCGACTGCAGTTTGCAATGAAGAGCCGCCTGTTTTCGGCTCCGCAGCCTGTTGGAGGGGCAAATAATGGATGAATTGATCCAAGTAAAAGAGCTCACAAAAGTATATCCAGTGGGGAAAAAGCTGCTCAAGGCGGTCGATGGGGTGAGTTTCTCTATCAAGAAGGGGGAAACGCTCGGCCTTGTCGGAGAATCTGGCTGCGGAAAGTCGACTCTGGCCCGCATCCTGCTCGGGTTGATTCCTCCGACTTCCGGAGAGATCATTTTTGATCAACAGCATATCGGTTTGAAAAGGGACCGGTCTCTTTTCCGCAGGATGCAGATGATCTTCCAAGATCCATTTGCCTCGTTAAATCCTCGGATGCCCATCGGAGAGATCATTAGCGAGCCGCTAAAAATCCACCGTATGCCGGATAGGATCGATGCGCTGCTCGACTTAGTGGGACTACCCCGTCATGTGAAGGGGCGCTTCCCTCACGAATTCAGCGGAGGGCAGAGACAACGGATTGGAATTGCAAGGGCCCTCGCCCTCAATCCAGAATTTTTGATTTGCGATGAGCCGATTTCAGCTCTCGATGTTTCTATACAGGCCCAAATCGTCAACCTGCTGATTCGACTGCAGCAAGAACTCCACCTCACCTACCTGTTTATCGCTCATGATTTGGCGATGGTGAAATATCTCTCTACTCATGTCGCTGTGATGTATTTAGGCAAGTTTGTGGAATTGGGCCCCACGGAAATGATCTATGCAAATCCCCTCCATCCCTACACGCAGATCCTTCTTTCCTCTGTCCCGTCGCCAGATCCGCGACAAGAGCGGAAACGAACCATCATCCCCATGCATAGTGAAATCCCCTCTCCCCTAAATGTGCAAAAAGGGTGTTCATTTTGCAGCCGATGTCCCTTCGCAATCCCCCGCTGCCACACTGAGACTCCATCTCTCAGAGAAGTCCTCCCAGGCCGCAAAGTCGCCTGTCACCTAGTTTAAACAGCTCGCCAGTCGGCTTTAAGCTGTTTCAGGGCATGCATGAACTGGCTTCCTTTCAGGAATTTATTCCCTGTAGACAAATCCACGAGCTCTTCAAATGATTCCCCCAATTGTTCCGGATGATGCAGTTGCTCTAGATCATCTCCCAATTTTTGCATATTCCTTGGAGACACATCTCCCAAAGTATATCTCAAATGCCTTTGCAAGTTTTCAATCACACCTTTGTCATGCTCATCAGCAATTTCATAAGAAAAAGCTAAATTCACAAGCCAAGCTTTAAGCTGCTCTTGAGTGGGTCCATTGATCAAAAAGTTGATTTCTCTTTCGATTTCATTTTCTGCTTCTGCTCGCAATTCATTCCTTAATGGAACCAACTCCCCATAATCCTCAACGATTTCATTGAGATGAGCGATGGCTTTTGGATCTCCTTTCGAGACAAAGAAATGAAGGAGTTTCATCACTGCACGATTAACGCCTTGGAGATCTGCTACATGCTTTCTAGATGTTTTTAAGGAAGTAACTCTATATTCCAATCCCGTCGACTCAGTCACTTCATCCCAAGTTCTGCTGAAAAAGGGCCGAATAACGCCTTGGAGCTTCCCTAATGTAAGCTGAAATTCAATGGCAATCTTTAGATCAGGATTCCATTGGGAACGGAAGAGAATTCGAAGATCTCTTGTTTGCCAATTCACATGAACTTTTTCTATAGCTGCAACAGGAATGCGAACTTGACTAAATTGTATAAATTGGTTGTTAGTTTGTGCGAAAACAGCAAAAGAACTCATCATGGGCCTCCCTAATAAAATTAAGAAAGCCTATGACTTTTGTAAACTTTGTGTCAAGACATGATTGATCAAGCTTTGAATTGATCGGTTTTAAAGAAGCCATTCAATAAGCCGCAAATTCTTTCCAGCGCTGTTGTTTGGCCCAGCTCTTTGAGTGCTTCCAATTCGCTATCTTGGGGAGCGTCTATATCTTTATCCGGCTTTCCAGGATCTTGATAGGCAGAATGACCATGAATTGTGATATGGACCAACAGCTTTGTAGGCTCTCCAACTTCTCTGAAATTCATGGCAAATCTTTTATATTCCACCATCTCCTGTCTTTTGCTATCAATGATTTGGTGCAAGAAAGCATCTCTGCCTTTTTCGGTTTTAAATTCGAGATAGATACGAGCGCATTTCCTTCCGGATAAATCTCGTGTTTTATCTATTCTAGATCCGCTTAATTCAGTAGAAAAATTTATCCGGCTAACCTCATCAAGATATTTTTGCCTTTCAGGATTTACACCTAGCGCTGCTGCCATTTGAAATGCTCCATTTTAATAAATGGCAAACAAAGTACATGAACTATGCATTTGACTCAAACAAAATTAAGCAAAGTAATTATTAAAATTGTCAAGATTTACAGAATAGGACGCGGCAGGGAGCATCTTTGAGAAATTTTTCTGCTTGAAGGGAAAAGTAGGACCGTTTCTTCATCTCCTCTTTTCCTGCGCCGATAACAACCATATCGTATACTCCCGAATGGATGAGATCTAGAAGGGCGCCTTCAATGGAGCGGGAACGAACCAATTTCAATTCAATATGAATGTTATATTCACGAGATATCGCCTCTGCACGCTTCAAGGCATCCTCGCCTACTTGTTCTCTTCGAGTCATTGGTGCGTGCATGGGCAGAGAAGCGGGGATTTCAATGACATGGACAGCTGTTAATTTTGCATGAAAAGACCGAGCTAGCTGACATGCTGTTTGCAGAGCTTCTGTATTCCCCAGATCCCGAGCAGCGACGAGAATATGCTTCAAATGCATCGGATGGTATTCTGCTGTTTTGATTTTCTCGATGGTGAGCTGACCCATGGGAGCGATCTGTTTCTTTTTTCGATAATATAAATACATACACACTCCTAGAGCGAGCCAGACAAGCCCCAAATTGCGCCCTTCCGGTTTTTCGATGACGACAAGCAGCCAAACCGACAAAGTAGCAAGAGCTCCAAAGATAGCAGTGAGCGGCAGAGATCGATTTTTTCCAATGCTAATATTCAGCGGCGCCCGATAGGGTCTATGGAGATCGGGCCGTTTGTAGCGGAGCATCAGAAGAGACATGTGGGCGGAAAAAAAGGCGATCTGCGCTCCAAAATTATAAAGATCCGCAAGAAACATCATCCTTCCTCGGCTTAGGACAACAACCAAAGAAGCGAGAACCGCAAACACTCCTAAAGAAACATAAGGAGTGCGGTAGCGAGAGTGCAGCCGATAAAAAAACCTTGGCACTTGATAGTATTCGCCCATCGAGAAAGTGAGTCTGGAGCAGCCAATCAGCCCTGCATTTGAGGCAATGAGCAAGATAATCGCACCAATCAGCCCAAACCAAGGAGCCAAGATCGCACCTCCGACCGGTAAATTCACTACAATGCCCGCAATGGGATCCATGAGATATGTAGTCCCTAATTCATGCGGGGAAACGACGGATAGTCCTACAAACGAAATCCCCAAATACAAAACGATCAATGTTCCTATGGTCCAGCGAATGGCTCGAGGAATAGCCGTGGACGGTTTTTTCGTTTCCGCAGCGAGCTGGGCGATCGATTCAATTCCCGTATATGCGATCATCGCCATTGCGGTCCCCTTCATAAACTCCCACCAATTCGGAGACCAGTCTACACCCGGCACTCCAATCCGAAGATGGTCGATCACAAAGCGCATATTGAGAAGAAGAGCCGCTGCGAAAAGGATAATAAAGGCCTGTGAAAGAATCGTTATGAGAGCGAGAAAGAAACTAAAACGGCCAGAATATTTCACTCCGAATAAATTGAGAAAAAAAAGGAACCCAATAATACAGATCGATGTTGCAAGATGATAAGGGACTGTCTCCAAAAAAGTTAAATTGAAAAGCTTTAAGATGTAGTGGATATAAGGAGGGATCGCAAAAGCAGAGATCGCAACAGTCACAATATAATCGAGAAGAAGCCCCCACCCTGCGATAAAAGAAATCAAATCGTTGAATGCGTAACGGGAAAAAGTAGCCGATCCGCCAGGCTCTGGGAACGTTGTGGCCATTTCCGCATAAGTAAGAGCGGTGCAAACGAATACAAGGCCTGCGATTGCCAAAGCAATAGGAGTCGCTCCAAGAGCGAAAAGCGCGGTTGCTCCCAAAGCGTAATAAATGGAGGAGCCCACGTCTCCATAGCCGACTGCAAAAAGATCGCCAGCCCCAAGTGTTCGCTTTAGGCTTTTTTTCTCAAAATGGACTATCCGCTCTGCAGCATCGCTCATGCCCTCAAAATGAGGGACAAAAGAATTTTAAACAAGCACTGCTTTTGGGAGTTGGAAGAAGACATTTTCTTCGGTGTATGTGATTTCTTCAACACTATCCAAACCCAAAGTCTTCAAGCGGGCAATGCAGCTCTGAACAATATCTTCGGGAGTGGAAGCTCCAGCTGTCATGGCAATGGTAGAGACATTGAGCAGCCATTCTGGATCGATTTCCTGTTCCCCATTGATGAGATATGCTTTGACGCCTCTTCTCTCGGCCACTTCTCGCAGGCGGTTCGAATTGGAGCTTTTCGGATCGCCGACAACAAGGACCAGGTCGGCTATTTCAGTGATTTGTCTTAACGCCATCTGACGGTTTGTCGTTGCATAGCAAATGGAAGAGCTTGGAAGAGTTTCAATCTGCGGATATCGTTCGAGGAGCGCCTCAGTGATCTCTTTAACGTCATCTAAACTCAATGTGGTCTGGGTCAAAAAGGCGAGCTTCTGCTCCCTCGTAAAAGGAAGTTGCCCCACCTCTTCAACTGTTTCTACGACAGTGGTCACATCGGGAGCTTCCCCAGCAGTTCCAATTGTCTCTACATGCTTGCGGTGCCCAATTAAAATGATCTGAAATCCCTTCTCCGCGTATCGTTTTGCGGCTGAATGAACCTTGGTAACAAGTCCACAGGTTGCATCGATCTCAATCAACTGCCTTTTCTTAGCTACCTCGCGCACCGCAGGAGAAACGCCGTGAGCCGAATAAATCAATCGGGAGCCCATCGGCACTTCCTCTAAATCCTCAATAAAAATCGCCCCTTTCTCTTTCAGTTCATTCACAACATGTTTGTTGTGGACGATTTCATGTTTCACATAAATCGGAGCGCCCCAAAGCTGGAGGGCTTTCTTGACTGTATCGATAGCTCTTTCAACGCCTGCGCAAAATCCTCGGGGCTTGGAAAGAAGGAGTTTCATGGGATTTTCTCTTGATGCAAACAGAGTTAGAATTTTAAAATGTTAGCCCTAAATTTAGGGGAGATCATCAATGCTTTCAAGAGTTATTCGGAACCCGTACGTGGTAACAACTTTTTCAACCACAACCGCGGTTGCCGCTCTCGTCATCTATAAGAAAAAAATTCAAACAACAGCGAATCCCATTTTCGACCAACATAAAAATTTATCTACCTCAAAAAGCTCTTCAAATGAGGGAATTCGTCCTTCTGAACGTTGATTCCTCTATACAATCTAGAGTATAATCACCTCAATAATTAGGGGTGATTTTTTGGCCACTGCTGCCTATATCAATAAAACTTTTTCTATGCCTGTCCTTCGATTGCCTGGCGAAATAGCGATGCTATGGATACGGGAAAATCCCACGGCAGTAAAGACGATGCAAATTGCGGCGTACATTTTGGGCATCGCTCTGATTGCAACACTGCCCATTTCTCTACCAGCCCTTGGCGCAGGCGCTGCTGTATTAGCGATCACTGGCGGCCTTTTGATTTTGGCGGCAACCGTAGCCTCTTATGCTCTTGAGATGATGGCCCCCACTCATAACGACATGAAAAAACATGTTTTTAAAACAGGAACTTGCGAAGGCGGCAAACTCTCATATTATGGCGATGTACCCATTCTTGAATTAAACGGAGACGATCCGATGATCGCTGGAAGAGCGCAAGGCTACTTACTCGGCGATGCCATTGAGAAACTTTCCAAAAGATACAATACAGCACTCCATCTCTTTTTAGGCCGCCCTCATGCCAATAAACTTCCCCATATCATCGAGCCGATGAAAAACCTTATCCCTCCCGAATTCTTGGAAGAAATGAAAGGATTTCTCGAAGGGTATGACAAGTGGCGTAAAGACAATCCCTGGCGCTTTGCCAAGAAATTCACTCTCGATGAATTGATTCTATTTCAACTGATGCCCGACACGCTCCACCTCAATACAGGCGGTTGCCGAAAGAAAGTCCGTCCCCTAGTTGGTTGCTCTGCGATTGTCGAGCGAGATGCAGAAAAAGGTCCTATTTTTGGGAGGAACCTCGATTGGCTTCCATTAAGAGTTACTGGAAACTATAGCCTCATCATCCATCGAAAGTATCAGCGTCAGCCCCACCTCTCTACTGTCGAAGTAGGAGTTCCTGGAATTCTCGGTATTTTGACAGGAATGAACGAAAAGGGGCTCTCCCTTGCGATGAACGTCTGTTTAGGAGATACAAAACAGATCAACGGAATGCCTGCGATCTTCTTCAATCGGAAATGTCTGCAGACTTGCCCTGATCTTCCTGCTGTGCGCCAATTTGTAGAAGAACATTCCCCTCTTGGTCCTTACCATCTCACAGTCGCTGATCCTGAAGACGCTCAATCGTTCCACTTCCATCAAGGAAACCAGAGATATACCACAAAACGGCTCGAAGAAAATCAGCCATTAGTTGTCCTCAACTGGCGCCATGAGGAAGATCCTTATGCGATGGGCGAAATCCACCATTCACGCCTCAGGACCCAAATCCTCTCCGATTACTTCGCAAAGGCCCAAGCTGAGATACCACCCTCAGAATTGGACAAAGAAAAGCTCATTGAAGCTTCTCTTTCTTTGCCCTGCATCAATAACTTTGAAACCACTCATACTGTTTTGATGGAGCCGCGCACCCGCACATTTAAATACGCCATCGACAATGGTTTTTCTGCCGACTCCCCACTTCTAGAAGTGCCGACCGCTCAGCTTTTTGGAAATAACGGGATAGTTGAGCATCAAGAATTTAATTGACAAACTAGCTAAGAAAACGTTAAGATAGACATGAGGGTTAATTATCTCTCCTTTCCCTCTATGGGGTTCTTTAAGAGCCCCTCTTTTTTATCCCAAAAAGATGGTTGAGGAGTCCTTCTGAGCAATCGAGGATGATCTCCATGACCTCA
>CAZXVU010000065.1:0-11267 GCA_964644465.1 uncultured bacterium | reverse complement strand
AACCCCTAGATTCATTCTTGAATGTTACGATCAATAACAATGGTACCGCCGGACAGGGGCTTCATACGTCGGGAAGTATTTATGTCAGCGCCAATCAAAATTTGACCACAACGGCCGGCAATTCGATTCAAAGCACAGGCGCCCAACCAGTCACTCTCATTGCAGGAAACAATCCAAACCTCACAGGCACTCTTGCGATCAATTCCGATGTTCTTTCTGCAGGAGGAGACATTTTAATCCAATCTGGTGTCGTGACAAAGGGATGCGCAGTTGCAGCCAATAAAAGCTCTATCAACCAAAATGCCGGGACCATCAACCCAGGCGCTGGCAATCTCACAGCCAATGCCAACTATGATATTAATTTATCAAGCCCCGCAGTTCCGAGTTTGACAGTTTCGACGGGCAACCTCCATACAACAGCGGGTCACAATACAGTCATGACCGCGACCGCGATTACCAAAACTTCAGGGGCCTCCGGCGATCTTCTCATGATCTCTGGCCGCGATATGAGTATGAAATCGAACTCTTCAATTGCAGCTCCAATGACAGCCCGAGTGACTTTAGTCGTCGACAACTGTTTTCCCGTTTCTCCGCTCATTGGCCCTGGGGCTTTCCTGATGGAATCTGGCTGCTCGATAACGGGCGATCCTCGCATCTTCACTGCTATTAGACCGCAAAATACAATCAGCGGTACTTTAAATGGGGTTGCTTTTGTTCCAGGAACTTTGTTTGTCGATACGACGTTAGAAGTATGGTGTACATATTTTGCCTTCCCTTTCCCTTATCCTTTCCCAAATCTTGGGGAGCCCTATACCATCTTCTATAAAAACTGTTTAGGAACTGCCGTCAACCAGGCACAAATTATCGTTTCTCAATTCCTCATTGATCTCCATCCCTTTAATGAATTCCCCGGCTGGCTGGAAGAGTTTTACTTGAAGTACCGATGTTCAGAAACACAGGTTGCCTGTAGCATGAATATGCTGGCAGACGAACCCTACTACATTCGCAGAAGAGAACTCAAACTCTTCAATCTTCCTAAGTACTATACAATCATTACTAACGATTCATATCTTGAGCGTTCAGAGCTAGGGGATTAAATTAATTATTATAAATAGTTAAAAACTCTCATTTTATTTATACTAAATCTCAAAAATTTAAGATTAGGTAAGTAAAATGATGCCAGCAGTACTCAATCGCAATCCAAGCTGTTTTCAACCGGTGATCGAGAAGGGGATTACTTGGGTCCGCTCAGCGGAAAATCGATGTTTGATGGAAAAAGTGGCTATCTATGCGACGACTTTTTTCTTAGGGCTTCTTCTGACTGCGACGCTTGTTGGCATTCCTTTGGTTTATATGGGATGTAAGGAATATGGAAGACAAGAGTCCCATGAGAGGGGAGTCATGCATCCATTGAGCCAATCGATCCAAAATTTTGAAAATAGCTGCCTCTTTTTCAAACGTTTCATCCAAGATCCTGTTCAAGTCAGCTCCGTTATTCCCAGTTCTGCTGCATTAACTGCCAAAGTATTGAGCAAAATAAATACAGAAGATCCAACTCCCCGCAGATATCTAGAAGTGGGCGCCGGTTCTGGAGCCTTTACCCGGGAAATCCTTAAAAAACTAAGGCCGCAAGATGAGTTGGATATCGTGGAGATCGATCCAGAGTTTTGCAGATTGCTGCGAGAGATGTGCTTTGATTTGCCAAACGTCCGAGTTTATGACCAATCGATCACAGATTACCAATCCGATGAGCGTTACGATGTGATTATTTCTGGATTGCCGGTGCATGGTTTGAGCGCTCAGATAGTCGGGGATGCTCTGAGAAATTATGAAACCTTGGCTAAGCCAGGCGGATATATTTCCCATTTTGAGTACATCCTGCTTCCTAAAATCAAACAGCGTTTCCTTACTGGCGAACGGGGAAGAGATTTCGATCTTCTGCTAAACACAAAGCAGCGATTCATTGAGAAGTATCACCCCGAGATCCAAAAGGTTTGGGGCAATTTTCCTCCCGCCCAAGTGCTGCACTTTCAGATCCCGCCTGCTTAAAATTAATGTGTAAAAAATATCTCAAATTTTGATAGCCTATGGCCCAATTTTTTAATTGAGGTCTGTCATGATTTTTAGACTCTTATTAATGTGTGCGAGTTTTTCTCTGTTCGCGCAATCAGTGACTACTCTTGCAGTTCCTCTGATCACAGGGCCTACCGCCATTTTTCCGATTGATTCCTCGCAGAGAGGCGCCGACATTTACAAACTGATCTCCACCCTCTCAACCGGGGTTTATTATACGGGAGTTCAACAAGTCGGTATTCAAACAACTCGCAATGGCTTCATTCCAAATGTGCAATATCAAAATACTATCTCTGCACCAAATGGCAGTATATTAATTATAGGATACTTGCCTTTGCCGCAGACTATCGTGCAGTATCTCATTATCCCTGTAGAACAAATCACTTCAGTGATTTATTCTATAACCACGATTAATGCGACAGATTTTAGCTCTTCTCCGATCGCTGGCACCTTGCCATTTTATACGGTGAGCTTAATAGATCGGGCCTCCGATATCCAAAGCGTTGTTCAAACCCTGACCACCTCCTCCACGTTTCTTACTTCCAATTCCACCGTTAATATTCAAACATCTCTGGCCGGGCCATACTATGTACCGTTAACTAATGGACTGATAAAAAATGTGAAAGGTATTACAAGTTCGGGTAATGGCACTCTTTTGATCGTGAAATTTTTACAGACGAACAACCAATTTGCTTATATTGTTGTAGCCCCAGATCAAATTTTTGGGATCAATTATTCTCGTACAGGATCTTGAGATTTTAAATCGACTCTTAGAAAGGTCATATAAGAAAATGGCGTGCCGCCATAGGCTGGTTTGATGGACGAGGGGACAAAAGATGCGCTCCCTACGACGCCAAGCCCCCAGAGAGTGTAGGGGATGAGGGGGAATTGAAAGATATACCCAAGGTCGAGTTTTCCCACATGAAAGGTTTTTCCTGCGAGAGGGGAGGGGGGAGCAAAGAGCTCATCCTTAGCTGCATATTCTCCCCGGCCAAAGAATACATGTCTGTCGCAAAGTTCTATGGCCGATTCCAAAAGAGCGCCATTTAAGGCATGGCCAGGCGAGTGTCGGTTTCTTCCCCAAGCGGCGGTGACCTGCCAGTTGCTCGCTGTCCAAGCTTTGTTGTAGCTGATCGATGCAGTAGTCCGATAGGTCCGCACGTTGGGTTCTAGTTGTTCTGCGCTTTTTAGATACCCATAACTCACTTGGGCTGCGATATCATCCGTCGGATTGACTGAGATCCGCCCGCAATAAGAATCAAATCGGGCATGATCAAAATTCCATCGATGCTGATCGGGCTCTCTGCCATTAAAAATGGAGGCATCGAGCTTTAGCCATTCATGAACATATCCAAACGTAGCCACTCCAAAAGAAACATGCGTTGAATCAAGCCAGTGGTGGGTAATTGGCGCTTCAGGATTGAAAAAAGCGGAAAAACGGTGAATATATGCAGGAGGTCCAAGTGCTGGTTCGCCAGGATATCCAAAATAGGCAAAGAGGGAATTTTTGGGTGAAAACCGGATCGTATAGAGGGCTGCCAATTCCATAAGAAAGTCATGGGGATGTTGGCGGTCAATTAAGGGCGTTACTCCATTGCAGGTTTCTCCAGATTGTAAGAGGAGGGGATATCCTTTACAGCCAATCGTGCCCGGCTCGAAACTGATCATGCTCCGGACTGCGAACGTGCTGATGCCAACATCTTTTTGCGCGGTGAACATGAACATATTTTCGCTAAAAAATTTACTGGCTCCTCGATCTCCGCCTTGATGATCGTAGACCGCATTCGCAAAGCCATGGATCATAAAAAGCCAGCCATGGTCCATCCGATGGATTGCAGGCATTTGGGTAGAGCTTGGCATCCAGCTCGTCCCTGTCGCATCGCGGCCCATTGGATAAGTGCCGTACATGCCGTGCATGGCCATATGATCATGCGTCATGTCATGAGACATATCATCCATCATTGCGAAGCAGGGGAGGGCCAATCCTAAAAAAAACAGCAGCTTCATAGGGTTTTGGGACTATTTTGTAAGAAGTAGTGGAAGAGGAAAAGGGGGCTGTAAGAATCCAGCCCCGATCGAGAAATAATTGTCTTAATAACGGTAGCCGAGACCAATTTCAAAGAACGCTCCGTCCAAACTTAAAGTACCATCTGATCCCAGGTTACTAAAGTCATAAATACGGTGTTGTTCTACGCCTGCTTTAATCATAAGAAGAACCTCGCTCGCCACGCACCACGCTCTATCGTAGCGAATACCTACAGCACCATCAGTGCCAATATCGTTGAAAGGATGTTTTCTTCGCCCATGCAGGATGGCAACCTGTGTTTGTCCTATGACATCGGTATCAAAATTTGTGCTTTTGACTTCTCCGTAATATGTGACTACATCAAAGCTAGCAAATAGACTCAAATGGCATCCTAAGAACCAATTAGCTTCTATGCCGAGTTCAGGTCCAATTCCCCAAAATTTTTCTGAGTCTTGTCTATTGGAAAGGGTTGCATTGCTTACTATCCCGGTTGTGAAATCAGTCACAAGATTCGTATTCAGCGATTGATGAATCCTAGCGCCGCGCAAACCGATAAAAGGTTTGAAGAAGAAACAAGGCGCAACGCAAAAACGACGGGCAAAAGTCAGATCCACCACATCATATTTGATTCTCCAGATTCCATCTTGCAAATCATCTTTAAACTTTGCGTGCCCCTTAAAATGGGTATAGTCGGCCTCTAAGACAAAGCAAAGAAATGTATAATCAATGCCCACGCGGTAGCCAGGGCTCCAGTGCCAATCAGGCTCTACATCTGACTCTGTAATGGTGGTCGTAAGGACGCCTAGCGGACTTGTAGTTGTATCTACCGCCGTTGTGCCGAAGGCAGCTTCAAGACCGTTTAACTCAGGTACCCAGTATAAAAATTCGCCATGCACGTTGAATTCTCTGCAATAGGGCGCTGGAAGACAATTAGGTCCACAGTATGGCGATGGGTTGCAAGTAGGAGTACAACATGGCGATGGCTCATAATCAGGCACGCAACATGGTGACGAGTTATAGGCTTCAACCGGCTGGTTATCATCGCCGTATACTTGGGCTGCATAAACCATTAGAATGAGTGTAATCGGCAATGAAGTTATTTTGAGAGGCATCTTCATAGATATTTTTCCTGCGTTAGGACGTGTTATCACAAGGTGATAGCACTCATATATTTTTTTTTCAAATAGAAAATCTTTAAAACAAGTTCCATTTTACAAAATTCGTACAATCACAAGGTGGGCCGTAACAGGGCTTGCAACTTGACCCGCATTTGGAGTAATGACTATATTCAGATTCCCTGGAGGATTAATCACCCGGAGAATGTCGCCTGCATTTGCCGGTAATAATGAGATCCCTACGATCTGAGTAGACGCGGTATCTCGTCCGACCACTGTACTTGGTTGCGGTACTCCATTCACCGATAGCATGAGTTGTCCACTTGGCGCACCCAGAGGCGTCACGCTCGCTTGAAACATGACTAAATATGTAGCAGTGGCAGGTAATGTAAACATGTTACCCCCATTTACGAAGCCGCCAAAGTTAGCGCTAGTGTTTGGGAACGCAACTGGCATGTTGGGTCCAATGGAACCGGGATTCTGAATGGGCATTATTGCAAAGAAATCGGCAAAGCCCAAAATAGTAGCTGTACCTCCTGGAATACCTGGAATGCCTGGAATGCCTCCGGCACCGGGAATACCTACAGCTCCGGGAATACCGGGAGTGCCTCCAAGCTCTGCAATCAATTGATTTCCTCGTTCTCCGCCAGCGAAGAGCTGGGATGTTAAACTACAAGCAAGTGCAAGCATCAATGTAAGCATGCGTAAAATCATATTTGTTCCTCTCTTAGAGTTAGCTGTTAAAATTATTAAGGCAAATGTCTGTTGGCGCATTTAAGGGTTATCGAAGTCGTGTAATTGTAAGATGCGCAGAAACAGACTGTGTACCACCAGCTATAGGAGTAATGGTTAGTGCAGGAGTGTTTCCTGTAGGATTAATCACTTCAAGAGTAGTATTCGGGCCTACTGTAGTTACAATAGACAATCCAACAATCTGACTTGTCCCTGTATCTCGCCCAACTCTAGTATTTGGATCGGCCACTCCATTAATCCTCAACTCAAGTTGTCCTGGTTCGGTAACGCTCACTTGAAATTGGACTAAATAAGTACCAGCAACTGGTATTACAAATACTGAAGGGGAAGCGCCGCCCTGGCGAGTGATCACACCGCTAGTAGGGCCATCTTGAGGAAACTCTACTGCGACGTTGCCTCCAACAGTTGCTGAATTGTCACCCGGCATCAATGCAAAGAAATCTGTAAAATCCAGGATAGGAGGAGTACCTGGAAGTCCTGGAGCGCCTGGAAGGCCTGCAGTGCCGGCAATACCTCCAAGGCCTGCAACACCCTGAGTACCTGCCGACTCAGCAATCAGATGATGGGCTCGTTCGCCGCCAGCAAATAGGGGCAATGTTAGACAACTGCCAAGTGCAAACATCAAAATTAGCATGCGTAAAATCATATTTGTTCCTTTCTTAGAACTATCTGTTAAAATTTTTAAGGGTCGACTCTGTTACCGCTTTAAGAATTATTGAATTCGGACAATCGTCAGATGCGCAGAAACAGGATTTGTACCCCCAGCTAATGGAGTAATGGTTAGCGCAGGAGAGTTCCCTGGAGGATTAATCACCTCAAGGACAGTACCTGCGACTGACGTAGTCACATAAGACATTCCAATAATCTGATCGCTCCCCGTGGCTCGTCCTACTACTGAATTGGCTACGAGCGCTCCGCCAAGCCTTAACATGAGCTGACCAGCTTCGGTCGCGCTCACTTGAAACATGACTAGATAAGTACCGATTGAAGGCAATAGAAACGTTGAAGGACCTAAGCGAGTGATGATTCCAGTAGAAGCTCCATTATCTGGAAACTGTACAGCAACGCCAGCAGCAACAGGGGCTGGATTGTCAGGTGGCATCAAAGCAAAAAAGTCAGAAAAAGCCAAGGAGGCTGCCACACCCGGAATACCTGGGACACCAGGAAGACCAGCGCCGCCGGGAAGACCTCCAACGCCTGCAGCACCGGCGATCCCTCCCGCCTCTGCAATCAGATGATTTCCTCTTTCGCCGCCAGCATATAATGTTGTTGTTAAGCAACTGCCAAGTGCGGAGACCAATACAAGCATGCGTAAATTCATATTTATTCCCATCACTGCATTCCTCATGGTTAGTCAATTTTTTTTTAAATATCTTGTTAAAGAGACAAGAAGTTGTCAATTGAAATTTTCAGAGGCGAATTTTCTACTGTGAAGATGTCCGAGATTTATAAATGAGGTTCTACTTTTGGGAAAAATCAAGTATCTTCACTCACTCAAAACTGCAAGGTGAGATTCTATGTTACGCTCGATTTTTATTCTTCTTGTCTCTGCGATTCCTCTTTTTGCTCATCAAGAGTATTCAGCCTCTCTCTATGCAAAGAGAAATATCTCAGGGACCAATTATCTCGCTTTCCGCGATATTCCAGCTCTCGTTGCAACGTCTTTTCCTAGTAACGAGAAACTGGCAGTGGTCGATTTTGGCTGTGGTACTGGCCGCTCCACCCGTTTTATCCGCGAGGTGGTGCCGACTGGATCTACTGTGATAGGGATCGACATCAACAGCGATATGCTACAACAGGCAATCCGTCTCGATCCAACAGGTAGCTATCTTAAAATAGATAAGGAGATCTCTTTTCCTAATGACAGTTTCGATCTCGTCTATTCTAATTTCGTCCTCTTCGAGCTTGAAAGCCGCGAAGAGATCGTTCGGGTGTTAAAAGAAATAGCAAGGACGATGAAGCCTGGGGCTTCTCTCATTGCTACAACAGGAGCTGCTCCCATGTACGATCGGAATAACCATTGGGCGACTCTCGATCCAAATTTCCCCCAGAACGATTCTCCTGCGAGTGGATCCATAGTAAGGATCACCGCATTGATTCCCGGCGGGGGAACAATTACGTTCGATGATTTTTTTTGGACAGAGAAAGATTATGAAGAGTGTTTTTCTCAAGCGGGACTTTCTCTCGTATCCGTCCACCATCCATTAGGCCGTTTCGACGAAGAGATCGATTGGGAATGGCGCGACGAGGTGAAGGTTTCTCCCTACGTTACATTTGTATTAAAGAAAATTTTTTAATACTAGAAAGCGATTTACTTTAAAAATAGTTAATTTATAATATCGCCTGATAAAAAATGGTGAATTATGACAAATAGCATTTCAAATGCCCGAGCCATAGCGTCTTGTTTGCCAGTAGTTGGGCCGGTAGTTGGCGTGTACAACGCTTTAACAACAAAATTTGAATCTATTGGCGAGGCTCTTCAATTAATAGCTCTAGAAGCAAGTCTTAGGGGAGTTTATGAATCAGAGCCAGTGGATCAAAACGAAGAGAGGCGTTTAATCCGCGAAATGGAAGAAGGGATTGAAAACCTTGCGAATATAAAAAAGCGAGAAATTGTCTATTCCAAATGCGCGATTTTGGGGAATCTCCTGACGCTGATTGGGATTGTGTCATTAGTAGCCGCGGGTATTTTCGCAGGACCGCTAGTTTGGGTATTTATGGTAGGACTCGCAGTTGTTACCATTGCGCATACTTACAACCTTTATCACGCCAATAAAGATTCAAAAGCGCTTGCCCAATGCCAAATAGATAGGAGAGAGTTGGCTCTAGTCTAAACTTAATTAAGAGGAACTATGGATCACCAAGCAAATATGCAAGAAATTTACAACATACCTGATTCAGGAATTACAAAAGATTGGATCCAAGGAACGTTTGCCCAAGTGGTTGAAAATCCAAATGTCGATGAGGCTACTATTTCTCAGTATTATTCGCAGGATTTCATCCAGCGAGTCGATGGGCATACTTTGAATTATCACGACTTTGTCAATCACATGAAAGCTCTAAGAGATGTCTTTGATACTCTTAAAATTACGATCGAGCGATGCATGATTCAGGGAAACTCCTATTTTACGATTCATCGCGCCGATGGCGTGAAGAAAAATGGAGAGAAGGTAGTGGCCCGGGTGATCGCGTATTATGAAGTAAAAGATGGTAAAATCACTCTTTGCGATGAACTGGTAAAAATATTAGTGGGCGAAAAAGAAGACGAAGATCTTGGATCTAGGAAATAGGTTATTTATTAATCCGAAAGGTCAATAGGTGGCAACAAACGGCTGTAGCGAGGCAAAGCAAAATTGAAGCGCAGCACTCCGAACGAGCGACGACCATTGCTTGAAAAGCAAGGCGAGCGAGAAGGATCAATTTGGCAAAGCCGCAGCCAGCAGTTTGTCACCTGTTGATGTCTCGGGTTAATAACTTCCCTCGCCAAAATATGGGTAAGGGGCCCCTTCAGGTCTCGTTGTTGAGGTAGGGGTCATTGAGCTCAATATAGCTGCACTCCTTCCAGTTTTGACAGCTTCATCTAGAATAGTTGTGATTGAAGCTCGAGGTTGGGGAGTCGTTGGAGTTGGGTTTGTATTCATTTGACGGTGAACAACCCGGCTTAAAGTTCCATCAGAAATCTCTCGGAATAGTGTCCGCACGTTTCCATTGACCCCATAGCGCGCCGCAAAAGCAAAATTGCATTTTCCACAGCCTGAATGAGCAATTCCTGAATGATGTGTATCCCTGGGCAATAAGCCAATGAATTGTTTCCTTAGGGCATTGTCATTGATGGGGGTATCGTTATGGCAACTTGCTGTTTTTTCATTTCCACAAGTTCCATAAATTGTCCGCCTCTCTTCCCGATTCGTATCCAACCGATGCAGTGTAGAATCCTGAATATGGACAAATTCTTCTCTGTATTTATGAAGGGCATGAAGGAGTTCGTGAGCTAAATTGATGAACGATGGACTTTTGAGCGTCATCGTTTCCCCATTTGGAAGAACATGGATTAAATTTTGAGGTTCTAAAGAAAGATCGATCACATCGGTCGATTCGCCAGGGGAGAAGGTACATGTAGTCGAAGGTCGTATTTCGATAAACATATCCCATTTCATTTTAGAAACAATTCCTTGGATCAGATCTCTACCCAAGGGGCGGCTTAAAATCAGTCGGATATCTGCAAGAACTCGGTCTCTAAAAGCAATTTCTCCTCTAATTTTTACACCCATAAGAAATTGTCTATAAAGTTTAGCCAATTCCGTGAAACCGGTGACCGTGATCCCATTCAGTGGCAGAACCCAATCTTTTTTGGAATCGGGATAAAGGAGTAAATCAGTATTTGAGAAAGCGCCAAGGTCTGGTTTTTTTTTCGGAAAATACTGCCCCAGTTTATGACAAGATTCTAAAAGAGAGCGGGAGATATCCTGTTCGGTCGTTTCACCTAAACTTGGTCTGGCGTAGAGAGCCGAATAGAGCTCCCGCCAAATGTTTTTTAGAGTCACATCTCGTTCATTGTTCCCTTCTAATCGCTCAATCTGGCGATTTAAGGCTCCCAGAGCATGAAAAAAGGTAGTACCGCGATCTTTCAGGACTTGGACGTTGCCAGACACAAAAATAATACTGCGAACCTCATTGAGGGGAAATAGGGAAGGGGAGACTGTCATAAACCGTTTATTTTAATTCTATTGGGGATAAGTATAAAGATGCAATTGTAAGAAATCAACGAATAACAGGGGAGTCCTGATCTAAATTGGGAACTTGGGTTTAACTTGAATTAATTTCATAACTGCATTATTCGTTAAATAAACCCCTAGAATAGGTGAAATATGCCCCGTTTACATCCCATGCTTATGCCGATTGTTGCCATAATAGCCGGCGTATTGATTTTATTTATGCCTCAGCTGCTCGCCCTCATCGTTGCAATCTATCTAATTGTCGTGGGCGTTCTGGGTTTACTGAGAGCCTATTAAACGACCAATGGCGAGTCCAGCCCGATCTGAATTGATAGAATTTTCGTATCAACCTGATCGGGTATAGAGGAAGAGCCTATTCTTCTCCAACCCGCAAATCCCCTTCTCGATTTCTTTCGAGATAGGTGTCATTCGAAATTATTGTATAGGTTTTCGGCTGA
The DNA here is from genome assembly GCA_964644465.1 of uncultured bacterium. Taxonomy (GTDB): domain Bacteria; phylum Chlamydiota; class Chlamydiia; order Chlamydiales; family SM23-39; genus CAZXVU01. The sequence goes on along the minus strand of CAZXVU010000065.1, from coordinate 127 downwards.
TTGATAGAGTGGAGATCTCTTCGACCCAGATAATAGGGTTCATTGGCTAAGATATCCAAGCTAGATGTAAGTCCCAAAGGGAAGTGCATCCCATGCATAAAAGTAAAAGCCTACGGGATTCCATCCG
>CAZXVU010000064.1:0-11345 GCA_964644465.1 uncultured bacterium | reverse complement strand
TTCATCGCTTCCACTTTAGATATTCAAAATCAAGACTATCTCGAACTGGGATTCCTTACCTTCAAAGGCTCTTCTTCCGCTTCTCTCATCATTGAGGGGAAAATAGCAGCGGCTGGAGGAGTTCTTGCTCTCATCTCTGGGCATATCTCCCAAAAAGGATCGCTTTATGCGGATGAAGTTCATTTACTCGCTGGATCGGAAGTCCAAATGGGATCTTCACCAAAGATCATCGCCCCCGCTCCTTTCTCTGATGAATTTGCCATTGTCTTTCAAGAAGGAACCGTTGAAGCTAACCGCTTGGGCATCCAAACTCTGACTGATAGCGATTGCTCTTCTATCTATCATACGGGAACTATCCAAACGAGAGATTCGGCCCTTCTTTTTGCCCAAGGAGGGACGAATTGGATCGATGGGTCGATTTCCTGTACTGGAGATTTGGGTGGATCGATTCAGCTTCTCGGAACCAGGGTAGGTCTTGGCGATCAAGCAAAGATCGATGCAAGCGGGGCATTCGGTGGAGGATCCATTCTGATCGGAGGAGATTATCAAGGTCAAAACCGCAAGATGGTCCCTGCATCGAAAAATCTCTATGGCTCCCCAACTGCTCAAATTTCCGCCGCGGCCCATCAAAAAGGCGATGGCGGGAAAGTCATTCTCTGGGCTGACGAATCGAATCAATTTTATGGGAATATTCTTGCGTGCGGAGGTCCTTACGGAGGCGACGGGGGCCTAGTTGAGATCTCAAGTTCTGAGATTTTAGATTTTCAAGGAGTTGTTTCTACTTTTGCTCCTCTAGGGAAAACAGGAACGCTTCTTTTAGATCCGACGCAGATCACCATCGGACCCGGCGCTCTGCCGCAAGCGATGCAAGGCGTTTGCGGGTTTCCTGCAACGACATTCGCATTGAATACCCCAACAGCTACCGGAAATTTAAACTTTAATACTTTAGTTACAGCTCTTGGATTGAACAATGTCACTGTCACAACTGCTAATGGAACCTGTCCAACTGGAGGAACAGGAGATATTTTGGTAACGGCTGCAGTCAATTGGGTCAGCCAGTTCTCTCTGACTCTGAATGCAGCGAGAAATATAACAATCACAGCATCAATCCAGAATACAGGAGGTGTCGGAGCGGCTGGCGATGTAATTCTGATTGCGCCTACTGGAAGTACGATCACAATCGGCGGTGCAACTGGTAATTTCGGCGTCGGGTCCCAAAATGGAAGAACATTCATCGGCGATCCAGCTCTTGCCCGGTGCAATCGCTCCCGGCCCGATGTCTTCGTTGGGAGAACTGGAGCAGTAGGAGGCTCTGTAAATTTAGGATTTTCACCAGGAGGCGTCGCAACAGCAACGGGACCCATCGATGTAACCTGCAGAAATTTGACTGTTCAGGGACAAATCCAACCTGTAGGCCCCCCTTTTAACAATTTTTCGAGCGCCGCTGTAGGCCATTTCATGAGAGTCGGCTTCAATCAACTGATCACAACGACAACTGCCACCATTACTGTCGATGCGAGCGCTGATGTTCATGTAATTGCAGGAAATGGATTTAGCGATGGAATCATTGGACATGGGGGACGGGAATTAGGGAATCCTAGCGATATGCAGGGAGATATTGCTGTTTCCGCAGGGGGAGAGGTCCTCATTCAACATCCTGCTCCAATAAATACCGGACAATGCGCTGCCATGATCGGACACGGACCAGGGAGTTCATCTTCCCCAAATAATACAGCTCACGTACTTGCAAATATTACTGTTCAAGCAATTGGAAATATTATCTTGGAAAATGATGCTTCTGCAGCGAGCGCCCTCGCTAAAGTCGCAATTGGACACTATAATGATACGGATTCCACTCCAAATGGAAGGAGTGGCGATATTTTCGTTCTGACAAACGGAAACCTTTTTCTCACAACCGCACCAGGCTTTGGAGAATTATATATTGGGCACAATACTCTCGGTCGGGGAACTCTCGTCTCTTCTACTTCGAATACATTCATATCAGTTAGAGGAAATGTAAACATCACAGGTTATGCAACCCGTTTTCTTCAGATTGGGACGACTACGAGCACTCTGACAAACGGCCTTTTAGAAATGCTTATTGGTGGAAATCTCTGCGTCAATTCAGGAAGCGGAAGCGTCTCCCAAATCATCATAGGATATACCCCGGGCAATGCTCCCGTCACATCTGATACAAATATCGCTGTAGGGGGAAATATCACCCTCTTACCCTGCCAAGGAGTGGGAACCGCCGGTTCTTGTTGCCTGGCTCCTTGCGCCCTTTGCAACTGTCCAGCTTCATGCCCTGCTTTGGGACAAGCGATCCAAATAACAGCAATTCACGATTTGAATGTTTCCGCTTTAGGAAATATAGACGCGACAGGAACTGGTTTGGCCCCCAACGTAGCCAATTTTAGGCTGAGCTTCCTCTCTACTTCAAGCATATCTTCAGGCAGCACAAGGATTAATGCGGGTGGCCATATCCGCGCCAATCCGGGAACAGCGCTGGCCAGCCCGCCTTTTGTTGCGAATTCCACGAATTACTTTTTGATCGGGCTTCCTGCTGGCAGTCCTCTATTAAACCCAAACAACGCAACTTTGACTCTCCCCATTTCATTTACATCTGGTTCTCTCATCGTGCAAGCCGGACAAGATTTGCAGATGCTCAATGGATTTCGCACACAGACGGGGACAATCGCCATCGGCAGCGGGATTTCTTTTGCAGCGGGTGATTTGTGGACGATTGCAAATAACCAATTGGCCACAATTGGTGTTCAATATCCTCCCTCTTGTCCCCCCCGAAACCTCTTTCCATCGGCTCAACTGGCTTTTTCCTGTGCGGCATCTTGCCTTTTGAATGTTCCCGCTGTTCCTTGCGCCTGTACGACAGCATGCACAGCAGGGAACCCATGTCCAGCACTTTGCAGATCAGCTATATTCCCCTTAGCGTTGTGTTCTTCAGCAAATGGAAATATCTGCACCTGTTTGAATATGAATAGTGCAGTGAATTTCAATAGCGCAATTATCCAATCAGCAGGCACAGCAGCCCTGCAAGCTGGACCCATATTTCTTTTAACCAATACTTGCGCTGCCTGCGCTCCTTGCTCTTCTGTGGGTTCTCCCAATCTTTTACTGGGCTTTCCCACAAATGCATCAAAACCTGGAAGCCCAAACACTCTTGTGATCAATCCCACTGTTGTCCCCGTTCATCCAGGAAATATTACCATCTCTCAATTTCCAGGAATCGTCCTCAACGAAGCTTTAACCGCCGCTAACCTCGCTTTCAATGCCTGCAAGGACATTACTTTGAACAATCCAATCACTGCTATTTCCGCAGTGCAAATTACAGCAATAGGAAATCTAACCGTCAGTCCCGGGGCTCCTATTTCTTCTCCAGCTGCGACTCCTATCCCCATTGTCTTAACTGCTGATTCGACAAATACCGGAATGGGAAACTTGATTCTCAATGACAACATAACCTCCAATGGAGGCAATATCACCTTGAATGCAGGGCCGGGGACAAATACCGCTTTTGGCTTAAGTTGCCCTGCCTCGTGCACTGGCTGCTTGAGTACTGCAGGGAGTATCTGCACAAGTAGCACAGGCAATGTTTGTACTGGCACAGCTGCTGGCACCTGCGTTAGCAATGCTTGCAATACTCCCTTTAATTCGAACTGTACCCCTTCTTGTACAACAGGCATGTATCAAAAATTTGCTGGTGGCTCAAATTCGATCACCATTGCTGGAACTGCTCAAATCAATGGAGGAACTGGAGCAGTCAATGTGATTTCTGCCGGAAATATTACAGTCAATGGAGCTAATCCAAGCATTACGACTTCCGGCGCTGTCAGTTTAGTGGTAGGACCTGGCATGAATGCAGCAACAGGCAATCTGACGATCAATCAGCCAGTCAGAGGAAGCACTGTTTATACCTTTGCAGGTAAAAGTACGACTCTGACTCCAAACGTTCTTGTACCTATCAATCTCGTCAATGCAACCGGAATGGTACAAATGTTCACTGGGACCAACTTCTTCCTCAATGGGACAGCCTTCATCAACTCAACCAACGGGCCGGTCATCATCGCAGTGGATAATAATTTTCCTGGAATGGTGGGACCTGGGTTCATCTCCCTATCTAATACTTCTGGCATCAACTCTGGAGCCGGGGCGATCCGGATCTTTACATCACAAAAGAACTTGAATCAGTTGAATAATTTAGGGGCTCAATTCAATGGCGTCGCCTTGAGCGCTACTCCAGGATTTCCAGATCCCAGCCCTTTCCCGAATACGCCCTTAGAGCAAGGCTGCACTCTTTGCACGTGCACTTTTCCCACTTTTGGATTCCCGTTCACTTTCTTTTACAAGAATTGCCTGCAGCAAGCCGTCCAGCAAGCGATGATCATTGTCACACAATTCAATGTCGATCTGCATCCCTACAATGAATTTCCCGGATGGATGGAGCGGTTCCTCGTAGAATATAAAGATAGCGTGCTCCCAGCAGAGCCTTTCTATCTCCGCCGCCGCCATTTAAACATTCTCAACCATCCAAAAACCTGGACAGTGGTGATGTATTAATAACCGTATGAGAAATTGTATTCCATGTAGTGGGTCCGCAGTTTTGCGAACTGCCCCTCTAAAGAATACCCGTGATGAAAGCCGATATAGAAGCGGAGCTTCCGTCCGATCCCTTGAAGCTTGCTGAACTCATAGCCAGCAATGTAGGTCCCATCGAAATTCCAGTCCAACTGCTCTAGATTGCGCCAGTCCAGAGCAATAAAGCAGGTGCCATAAAGCCTCTGGCAGTAAAATTTGTGAGCCAAGAACCGCACTTCAGTGCCATATTCGATGTACATTGGCTTCCACTTATAAGAAGGATCGCTATGTACATAGACTCCAGGTCCAACATAGAGACGAACCGCATCAGTGATTTGATATGATGTATAAAAATCGATCCCTTCGATACTAGGATTCACCCGGTGGAAACCAGGGTGGTTGATTAAGAACTCGTCTCCTAAGTGCCCTGAAATATGATATCCTCTAAAGCGGAACGACCATTTTCCAGAAGCATAGGTCAAAGGAACGCCTACGTAAAAATCGGTGTTCACCAACTCTGTTCCCCCAGCAATATCGGGGTGTGGGTCCATATTGAATACCGACCAGATCCCTGCGTCGATACTGATCTGAAGGTCGCCGTTCCAGAATAGATCGAGCCACCGGTAAATAGGGAAGTCATCTCCCAGCGACATAGCCACGCATTTGTTCCCGCAAACTTCATCGCCGCTCCGATATCCAATCGAATATCCCGCTTGTCTTGGGGCCGCAATCAGCGGCTGGAAAAGCTCGGTCGTCTGGGGAAACCAAATCCCATTGATCGTGGGCCGGTTCACATATTTCTCTCGCAGCTCTTCATCTTCGCAAGGAATTCCATCGAGGATCGTCACATCGCAGACCCCAGGCACGTCTCTCACGAATGCCGCGATGCTATGCGCCGTCAAGCTGTTTTTCGGAAGGTTTGCCAGCCAAACGTGGCGGTTTTTCACCAAGACCACAATCCGGTATTCAGCAAAGTGCATGTCGATCAAAGCTTGGAGGTATCCTTCAAAATAAGAATCTGAAGAGGTTTCTATTTCCTGAGGAAGAGCATCCGTCCGCGTCAGCACAATCGCGCCAGCGACCTGATTTTGAGGTTCTTCCCCAAATGCCTGAAGACTCAGTAAAACGCAGAGAGCCAATGCTCCAGATTGGATTGAGCGCATATATAGTGATCCTTTAGGTTCTATATACACAGTGACTTTTTAAGGAGAAAGTCTTTTATATTTTCCCGTGATTTTCCCCATAGCAACGATATGTCCCTTCATCGCTTTCTTCAATTCTTCTTGCGAAGCGCCCCCGATCAATTCCAACATCTCATCCAAAGCATAAACATTGAATACATACCGATGTTCTTCTCCGCGAGGAGGGCAAGGCCCCCAATATCCATTATTACCCAGTGTATTTTTTCCTGGGATCCCGATTGGAATGGTATTTTCTGGAATTTGCAGCCTATCTGAAGACATATTGAACATAATCCAATGGATAGCTACGCCGCCGGCCTTAACATCTGGATCTTCCAAAATGACCGCAAGGCTTTTTGCATGGACAGGGACGTTGCGGATCGTCAACGGAGGGTTCACATCCTCCCCATCGCAAGTGTATTTCTCCGGAAGCGTTCCCCCATTTTGAAAGGCGGAGCTTGTGACAGATAATTGAACTAAGACAGAATCTTTTGAGCACGCGCTCAAAAAACCAAGAAGCAACAAACAAATAATGCGCATAGAGAACCTCTAGTTCTCTATATGCACATCGACAATTTTAAGGTGAAACTGTTTCTCTGGAAAATCGGCTTTGCAAAAGCCTCGCGCCGCTATAGAAACAAAGCATGCCCCCTAGAACCAAGACTGCAATGGGCCCGCAGATCACAGCAAGCCAGCCTCCGAGCGGCGGAGCGACTCCACCCCTCAACCCAGCTAGCACTACATTCACGCCAGTGTATCTAGAACTATCCTCTTTTCCCGCAAAGATCGGCCCCGACATATTCCAGACCAAGTGGCTTCCTCCCTGCCCCACTCCGTACCAAAAGTAGGCCAGATAGAGCCACCAAAGACTCCACATCGATAAACTCAGCATGATTGGGAACAGACCTACGCTCAAGAACACCGCGCTCGATAACTTTAAGACACTCACTTTATCAATCCATCGCGCCCAGATCGGCGACGATAAAGCGAATCCAAGACCTTTTGCAATCGAGATTGCAGCCGCCATTTCTGTATACGAAATTCCCAGGTCATCGACGCAGAAAATCGGCAGCGCCGGCTGGATCAGCATAATGCCGAATCCGCATACCATGAATCCCCATTGGAACCGCGAAAAATCCTTCCGTTCCCGGATCAATTTCCAGCTATCGCGCCATGGCCGGACGATCACTTCTTTCAGTCCGGGCCTCTCCGCCTCTTCTTCCTCTACCTCTTCTATATGGATCCGCGACTGCACGGCCAATGCAGCCATCCCCACTAATGCCGCTCCGACAAAAAGTACTTTCCAAAGCCCCGGGTCTTGGTCCAATAGGGCGCCCATCCCCAAGCTCAGCACAACTCCCTCTGCGTAGCCCAAACCGGAACTGATCGAAAAAGCCCTTCCGCCCCCCTCGCCCATGTTCCGCTTGATCATCTCCATCCAGCCAGGAATTGCTGCCCGATAGAAGAACATATAATTGACAGCCGCCCCGATCACAAACCAACTGTTGTCGAACCAAGGACACAGCAAAAACGGCGCCCGCATCCAAAGTCCCGCCCAAAGCACATTCGACTTCAGCTTCCGGCTCCGCCCTTTAAGTCCCGCGCTCCAGTAAAACGACAAAATCGTACTCACCGGTTTCAGCATCGTCAGCAATGCGATCTGAAATGCGCTTGCGCCTAAATCTTTGTATAAAATGAAACAAAGGAACCCATACAGAGTAAATAAGGGTTCATTGAGAAGATTTGTCCATAATAAAGCCCGCCCCATTTGGGACTGCCGCCTAACTAGATCGTTCATGCGGCCATCTATAATACCCGTCCCCTCCCATTTTTTGGAACAAGCACTATTCTAATTCAGGCTCAGAAGCTTAGGTTCAAATTTTTTCTTCAACAGATATATATTTAGAATATTTAGGCAGACCGCAAGCTGTGCATTTTTCCAGCTCTAGAAGCTTATTGAGATATTCTTGGACTGTGGCAATGTAGGCCCCATGGCTCCAAGTCAAAGGAGAAACAGAGATAGGCTCATTCGTTTCAGGGTTTATTTGCTCCGCAAGAACTCCGCTCGGCAAGGCGTGATCGGCGACCCATTCCATCAATTCCAAAGCCTTTCCTAGGTCTTCTCTACTTTTTGCACGGGCAATGTCATACTGAGCAAGCCATAGAGTTGCGATAAACCATGGATTGCCAGTGCCGCTGTTGCTGTTGCGATAATAGGAGTCATTTTCATAACGGCTCAATCCCCCGGCAGCGGGATTCCATAATTTATCGTAAATTTGCTCCATGGTGCTCTGCACCCGTTCATCATCAGCGCTGTAAGCGCCAAAAGCAAAAATCCCAGAGATGCTCGCATCCACCGTTGCATCGACTTCAACAGATCTATCTTTTCTGAAATTGATCATCCGGGCAAATCTATTTTCCTCTTTCAAAAAGAGATGCTCGTCCATCGCCTTACGCATCTTCGCTGCGCCTTGCGCATATTCTTCGCCCAGCTCTATTTCGCCAAATTCTTTTGCAAAATGAGAAGCCGCCATCAGCCCCCCGTATACTGCCGAAGCGGTAAAAGTAAGAATTCCCTGCCTCTCTTCCCAAAGATCGTAACTTGGCAAAGGCAGTCCCGTTATCTTATCGCGGTAATTCATCATGAAATCAGCCGCTTTTTTGATCAAAGGCTTATAGAGCTGCTTAATGAATTCAAGGTCTTTGAAGATTTTGTAGTGATTCCAAAGAGCCCAGATCACAAGCGCAGTCCCATCTTCTTGAATCGGAATCTGCTGCTTTTTATCTTTAATCCAAGGATGCCAGGAGCTCGCCAACGATCCCGAAGGCGTGTATTTATGGAGAAAATAACCATCCGGCTCGAGGATCTTTTCACAAAAATTATAGAAGTTTGCAGTGAACCGATATCCCGCTAGATCAAAACCATAGGCGACCAAAGCCCCATCCCGCGGCCACATATAGCTATAAGTGTCTCGATTAAAATGAACCGCATCCAAATCATTTCCAGCGATAATGCTTCCGCAATTGTTGATCTGCGTGCGGCAAATCAAGAGGCTCCTTTTATAAAAATTTAAGATCTTCTCAGGCAGGAGCGTATCATTCAGCCGCTCCTTGTCGATCCATAATTTCCAATAATCAAACGTCCGCTGATAAATGACCTCGGGAGTTTTTTTCTTGACCATCTCGTTTAAAGACTTCACTTCTTCCCAGTTTTTCCCTACCGCAATCCAATAAAAACAAGACTGTTTCTCATGACCGCCAAGAGTGAATGGAATCGCTATCACGGAATCAACAGCTCCCTGAGCAATTGCATTTCCGCTCAATATTCCATCCTCTGCGTCCTTCCAGGTTCCTTCAAGACCGCCAATCCCTTTATTGCCTGTCGCATACAGATCGATGCCGAACTTGTTATTCGCATAGATATTCACCAAGAAGTAGCGATCTCCTTTATAGTGAAGCAAACCATTGACCTCAGGCCGGAATTCCGCAGTATCCCCGATGTCATTCCCATAAATATGAAAATCATGGGCGAGAAAAATACGCACTTCCCTCTTCTCATCCCAAAGATTTTCAACAGTGATTTTCTTGAGATAAATATTCTCTTCAAAATCGACCAGATCGTTGAAACCAATCCGCAAGCCGATTTCATCATTGACCAGCTCGACCTCAGTCACCAAAGAATCGTCGAGATAGTTCCTCTTGATCTGCCATCCTTCTCCGACCCATTTAAATTGGCCATCGACCCACGCGCCAACTCTAAATGGCTCCCCTTTTGTATGCGTCTCTTGGCCCACATGAGGAAAATAAAATTCGCGCAAGACAGAATCCCTATCGAAAGCGATTAAGATATTTCCGTTTCCAATAGGCAGATCCCGCATCAGGAACCTTCCGAGGCAAATTCAATATTCCCAGCCAGCTCTTTCGCTTCAGCAATCGCATCTTCGAGCCTCTGTTTTTTTGCTGGATCGGTAAGGTCCATCCCTTCGGCTTTGATAAAGGTGATATCGGTGATCCCCACCAGTCCAAAGATTGCCTTGAGATACGGCTCTTGAAAATCCCATAAGCGCCCTTCTTCCGACCCGTACCGCCCGCCCCGGCTCGTGATGATGATCATCTTCGTATTATTTACAAGTCCCTCTGAACCTTTTTTCGTATAATTGAATGTATATCTTGGCTGCACAATCAGGTCGATAAAGTGCTTCAGGAAATAAGGGATGCTATAGTTCCACATCGGAGTGCTGATCAAAATCAAATCTGCCGATTTAAACCGTTCAATGTATTGAATGATCTCGTTCCAGGTCTCTCTTAACCTTCCAAAGACGTCTTTCCCCTCTAACAAGACATATTTCCCGCTCACGCTCATGACACTTAAATCGGGAAGCTTTTCTTTTGAAAGGTCAAGCTCATCAATGATATACTCAGGATGCTTCTCCTGAAAAATTTCCAAAAACGGCTGGCTTACCTGCAAAGTCCGCGATTCATCTTCCCGTGGGCTTGCGATGATGTGCAATAGCTTCTTCATAGCTTCTCCATAGTGGATTCTCCAAATTAAATTCTACCCCCAAGAATATCTTTAAAAAAAACTCCATTGACCCTGACGTAACGTCATTCCCTATATTTATGCGCATCCTTTAAAATCATAGGGATATTGAAGGAGACACAGATGGTTTACACAGTGAAGAAATTGGCCCAAATCTCAGGAGTCACAGTCCGAACCCTCCACTTTTACGATCAAGTGGGGCTTTTAAAACCGGCCTATCACGGTCCAAACGGCTACCGGTTTTATGAGCAGGAACAGCTCCTGATGCTTCAGCAGATACTATTCTTCAGGGAGTTGGGTTTTGAATTGAAGCAGATTCAAAAAATCGTTAAACGGCCCGATTTCGACAAACTGGCAGCCCTCCATTCCCACAGAAAGGTCCTTGAAAAAGACCTCTCTCGGATTAGACGGCTGCTCAAAACCATCGATGACACGATCAATCATTTAGAAGGGAAACAACCCATGAAAGAGCAAGATTTTTATAACGGCTTTATTACTAAAGAAAAGCAAGCCGAATATATGGCCTATTTAAAAAACAAACTCGGCGCCGACCACCCCTCCTTCGCAGAATGCGAGAAAAACGTCAAAAATTGGACGAAGGCAGATTGGGCGAGATACCAAAAAGAAAGCGACGAGAACATGAAAGCGCTTGCAAAACTGATGGAGCAAAAATTGGCGCCAGACTCTCCAGAAGTGCAAACCATCGTTCGCAAAGGTTACGAATGGATCAAGAAGTTTTGGACTCCGAACCGAGAATCTTACACAGGCCTAGGCCAAGGATATACAGAGTTCGAGTGGAAAAAATATTTCGAGACCTACGATCCACACCATCCACGGCTTGCTAAATACTTGGCCGAAGGGATGAAAGTATTCGCCGATCGCGAATTGTCCTAAACAAAAACACCCCCCGCCTCACGTCGGGGGGTTTACCAAATTCTTGATTTCCCACCCCCGATCGTCTACACTCTTCCCATTGCTTATGGGGCAATAGCTCAGTGGTTAGAGCAGCGGACTCATAACCCGTCGGTCCC
>CAZXVU010000063.1:0-11447 GCA_964644465.1 uncultured bacterium | reverse complement strand
TTTCTCTCCGTCCAAATGAGACCGTCTGGTCAGGCTGTGCCAGATCGAGATCTTTGCTGGTCACTCGTCCTCCTGGCCCGCTTCCTTTCACAGTTGTCAAATCGAGTCCTTTTTCTTTCGCCATTTTTTTCGCTAAGGGAGATGCGGGGATTCTCTTTTCAGGTCCGCCTGTAGGAAAGCCAAATTCATATTTTTCCAGAGGAGGCTCGGGTGCAAAACCTGGCTGCTGCATCCCCATCGGCGCTGCAGTCGTTTTTGCTGGCGCAGGCGCTTCTTCTTTTTTTTCATTGGTTTTTGGCTTTTCTTCGGTAGCTGGCATCTCACCCTCTGGCTTGTAACCTTCGATCTTTTCGTCGGCTTTTTCTGAGAAAATAGCGATCGGTTGATTGACGATGGCAGGTCCGCCGTCTGGAACCAAAATTTTTCTAAGATATCCCTCATCCAGAGCGTTGTATTCAACTGTAGCTTTATCGGTGGCCACTTCGACTAACAGCTCCCCAGATTCAACTTTATCTCCCACTTTCTTATGCCATTTCGCAATCGTCCCTTCTTCCATAGTTGGAGAAAGTTTCGGCATTGTTACAGTAAATGGCATAGAAAAGCTCCCATCAATAATTTACAGTATGCATGATCAAAGATTCAAATTCAATGTAAAGAAAATTCTCAAATCCCCCATCAAACCGGCATTATTGGAGGACTTCTTCGATGGCGGCGATGATCCGCTCTTTGTTCGGGACCGACTCTCTTTCGAGAGGTTTTGAATAAGGAAGCGGGGTTTCTCTTTGGCAGACACGGACGAGCGGTGCATCGAGATCGTCGAAACAATGTTCCTGGATCTCAAAGCCAAGTTCTGCGGAAATGCCCGCAAAGATATGCCCTTCCTCAACGAGAACGCAGCGGTGTGTTTTTCGCACAGAAGCAGCCACTGTTGGCAAATCGAGAGGCTTGATGGTCCTTAAATCGATGATCTCGACTTTGATCCCTTTCTTTGCCATTTCATCGGCAGCCTGTCGGCAAGCTTTCAGCATTCTGCAATAGGAGACTAAAGTTACATGAGTCCCCTCGCGGATCACTTTCGCCTTCCCAATCGGCACGAGATATTCTTCCGTCGGGATTTCCATCTTGTCGCCGTAATCCAACTCGTTTTCGAGAAAAATAACAGGGTTATTGGAGCGGATGGCCGATTTTAAAAGACCTTTGGCGTCATAGGCGTTGCTCGGAGAAATGATGATGAACCCCGGCAGATTTCCATAGATCGCCTCAACGCAATGAGAGTGCTGGCAGGACACTTGAGCAGCAGCCCCATTGGGTCCTCGGAAAACGATTGGCACGCTAAAACGGCCGCCAGACATGTAATAAGCTTTGCAGGCATTCGAGATCAATTGGTCTGCTGCGACAAAAGAGAAATTCCAGCTCATGAATTCGACAATCGGGCGAAGTCCCGTTTGGGCAGCGCCAATGGAGAGGCCGGCAAATCCTGTTTCAGAAATAGGCGTATCGATGATTCTTTCAGGACCCCATTTGTCGAGCATCCCTTTGGTGACTTTATAGGCGCCATTGTACTCGGCGACCTCTTCTCCGATGACGAAGACTCTCGAATCGCGCGTCATTTCCTCATCGATCGCTTGCCGAAGAGCTTCTCGGATTTCGATATTTTGCATTCCCATTATTTTTCCTCCGGAGCGAACACGCCTTGTTCCAGGGTGATGGGATCGGGCCAGGGGCTCTCATCGGCATATTTCATAGATGCAAGCACGATATCTTTTTGCTCTTTGTCCATTTCCTTAAATTGCTCTTCCGTCAGCATCTTATATTCGATCAGTGTATCCCGGAGACGGATGATGGGGTCTTTTTCCATCATGGTCCTCTGCAAATCTTCTTTCGTCCGGTAAAGTGCGGGATCTGAAATGGAGTGGCCTCGGAAACGCTCGGTCAAAGCTTCGATAAGGACCGGTCGCTTGTTTGTGAGAACTTCGTGAAGAGCGTCCTTGAATCCTGCGTAGCAATTGAAAAAATCGGCGCCATCGAGAGTATAAGACTTAATGTTGTAGCTTTTTGCAAAATGCTCGGCTATGGGCTGGACGCAGACGGCGCGGCTCACAGCAGTCCCCATCCCCCATAAATTGTTCTCAATCACATAGATGGCAGGCAGGTCCCAAAGGGATGCGATATTCAAAGATTCATGAAAAGCCCCTTGGACAGAAGCGCCTTCGCCCAGAAAACAGAAAGAGACAAGTCCTTTTTGCTTCAGGTATTTGATGCTGAATGCGGCTCCGGTAGCGATCGGAATGTGTCCGCCGACAATCGCAAGACCTCCCAGCATCCTTTCAGCATAAAGGTGCATGGAACCGCCTCTGCCCATCGCAAGCCCAGTCTCTCGGCCGTAAAGCTCCGCCATCATCTCATTCGGAGTTGCGCCCAGAAGATAGGCCAGAGCATGGCATCGGTAAGTCGTCGTGAACCAATGATTTGTTCCGGCTGCAGCAATGCAGCCTGTTTGGATCGCCTCTTGGCCCATGTATGAATGGTAGAATCCCCCCACTTTTCCATGCTGATAGGCCGCTTCGCCCCGGATCTCGAAGTTCCGGATCAAAAGCATTTGCTTGAGGACATTTAAAAGTCCTTCCTTGCCCACTTCGGCAATGACCTTTTTCACATCGCTTTCAAAAAAATGATAGGGTTCATTCTTCATTGTTAGGCCGTATCACTCTAGGGTGGAAGACACCTATACGGATCGCCGTTAGGTTCTGTAAATTTTGGCGGCGAGATTTTTTGTCCCAGTGCGTTGCGGAGATCGCCGCAAACTTCTGGAAGTTTGCAAGATCGAGCGGAGCGCTGGGGCGAAAAAGATGCCGTTGAAAATTCACTAGACCTAACGTCGGGCCGTATATACTGAGCATATCGAAGAAAAGACCGGTTGTCAATAGGGCCCCTGACCGGTGCCGCCCACGCCAGGCAAGCCGCTGCCATAGTTGGGGACCACGTGAGGGTTATTGGTGACAGGCACCGTTCGCAGATCATCGTCATCATTATAGGTTTGAAAACAGCCGGCTAAGGCTAGAAGCGAGAGGACAAAATACCGTTTCATAACCATCTTCTCATAAGTTGGATCTAGGATAGACAAATACCGAGAAATTTTGAAGAAAAAGGTTCTGATTCAGCATAGTTCTTGAGGAAAAAGTCAAAATCCTTTTTTATAAAACGTCTATTTCAAGGTGATCATGAAACCTCGTCCTATATATTATGATACGGAAACCACTGGAATCAAGCCGGGTAAGGACCGAATTATCGAAATTGCTGCTTTTGATCCCGTCCTGGACCGAAGTTTCTGCACGTTTACAAATCCCGAATGCCCCATCCCCGCCGAATCGACTGCAATTACCAACATTACCGATGAAATGGTCAAGGGAGCTCCTCTCATTCGTGAAGCTCTAACCTCTTTTATCGAATTCTGTTCCGGAGACTTCGTTCTGATCGCCCACAATAACGATGCTTTTGACAAGCCTTTCCTGGAAGCAGAAATGGAACGTGCAGGGCTTAAAATGCCCTCTTGGATTTTTTTGGACTCCTTAAAATGGTCCCGCAAATACCGAAGCGATTTGCCGCGGCATAGTTTACAATTTTTGAGAGAAGCCTACGGAGTTGAATCCAACCAGGCCCACCGCGCCCTCGACGATGTCCTCGTTCTCTACAAAGTCTTTTCTCAAATGGTCGACGATCTTTCTATGGAAAAAATTCTGACCCTACTGACACAGACCCCTCAAACTGTACGGATGCCCTTTGGCAAGCATGCAGGAAAACCTCTCAGTGAAATCCCCAAAGACTACGTGGAATGGCTGGCCAAGAACGGAGCGCTTGATAAGAAAGAAAACGCAACTCTTCGGGCAACTTTTGAAAAACTAGGATACTTAGCGGGTATTTCGTGAATATTGCAATCATCGGCTGCGGCTATGTCGGCTCCGAGGCCTCGGCCATTTGGAGCAAAAAAGGCTATCATGTGACAGCTACGACCCGCCACCCTGAGCGCCTTGAGGAACTTTCCCGCGTTGCCCAAAAAGGGTTGATCCTAAAAGGGAATGATGAAGACGAACTCATCCCTCTCATTGCAAATAACGATATTCTTATCATCACCATCGCAGCCGACAGTCCGGAACATTACGAAAGCGCCTATTTGAACACCGCGCAAATCTTCCGCCACCTCGCTCTCGAAATGGACCTCCCCCGCCACCTCATCTATACCAGCAGCACTTCGATCTACGGCGACCATCATGGACTTTGGGTCGATGAGTCGAGCGACCTCCATGGTAAGGGGGAGCAGGCTAAAATATTGATCGAAGCCGAAAAAGCCTATCTTTCGCTTCAAGAGCTCGGCTGGCATGTCTGCATTCTCCGTTTTGCGGAAATTTACGGACCCGGCAGAGAGCTCTCCAAGCGCGTTGAACAAATGATCGGCCATACGCTCCCAGGAACTGGGGAACATTATACGAATATGATTCACAGGCAGGACTGCTCCTCTGCGATCGATTATGCATTGCGCCATCATCTCGAGGGCGTCTTCAATGCAGCCGACGATGAGCATCCTACCCGCAAAGAGCTCTATGATTTAATTTCTCATAAATTCAAGATGCCACGAGTGAAATGGGATCCCACCCTCATCGGGCTTCATAGCGGCAATAAACGGGTATCCAACCATAAAATCAAAAGCGAAGGATTTGCCTTCCGGCATCCCCACCGCATGCTCGACTAATGAGGCTGGCTGCGGCCGGTGCCAAATCGATCCTTTTCAGTCGCCTTGCTTTCCAAGCAATGTCTCCTTCATTCGGAACGCTCGCTCCCTTTCCCCCAAAAACTCCGTTTTTCGGGGGGCCCCTGTACGCTCGCTTCGATTTTGCTTGGCCTCGCGCAGCCCCCTAAATATTTTTATAAGGCGGAATGAATGATTAGTTTTAAAGTTGCATTTTCGATCGGCTGGCCTTTAGGAATTTCAATCATAAATAGATCACATTTTTCCATAGGCAGCATCGGCAGATCAGATCCAGCCTCTTGGGAAAACTCTGGATGAGTCCAACGCATCGCCAATGCATTCAAGACATTTTCGCCAGATACGATGAACACTGTCTTTCCTTCTTCCCGATCGACAATTTCAGCTAAATCTCTCATCGCTCGAAGTGAGGCATCATAATAGCTCTCGCCTGTACCCACTTTTGGAGTCACATACTTCTCATGAGCCGGTAGATCTTTCCATTTTTGATATTCGTCTTTATAGGCCTGGTCCTTCGGCTTCCCTTCCCAAATGCCCATTCCTACTTCGAACAATCCTTCATACGTTCCGCCGATCGCGATTTCTTCGGAGGCGATCAACGATGCGGTTTGTTCAGCCCGCTTGGCTGGAGGGGTATAGACAACGCCATTTTGAATCTTAGAAGAGAGGGCCTCTCCGAGTCGGTTCGCTTGTTCGAATCCTCGCTCGTTCAGTGAAATATTTGGGCTTCTTCCCGATGTAAATTTTGTCCCATTTGCATCTTTGGCGCTATAGTCGCTCTCTCCATTCGGAATGAAATACATTCGAGTCACTTCATTCGTCGAACTAGGAAGGGTCGTTAAACTTTCGATCGTTTGGACCGGCACCTCTTCCGAAACAAAAACAAGATCCCCTGTACAAGCGAACACAAGGGCTAAAGAAATCTTTTGAATCATGAAGATCCTCAATTTTTATCCCCTATTATACAGATTTGATAGATAATTGTCCGTTCAAAGGTGTTTTGGTAAACTGCTAAGAAACAAAGAGTTGAAGAAAGTTTTTAGGGGAGCTGATTGTATTCCCGAAGGGTTTGCATATCGTGTTCCAGGGCAGCATAACTATCGATCGTTGATCCCTGTATATAATTTTGATAGTCGTTTTCGACCTTCACTTCCTGTTTATGGACTCCTGCTCTTTTCAGTTCATTGACAGCAGAGCGAATTACATCCAGCTGCGCGTCCATGACAGCCTTGAGTTTTAGTCGATCATTCGGATCTTTAGATACCTCATAGGCTTCCAAAGCTGTAAGGAATTTGGAAGAACCTGCATCTAATTGCTTATGATATTGTTGGACTCTTGCTTCTTTAGGGAATTCTTTTCCTTCGCCTACTTTTGTCATAGTTCTCTCGTTTCATGTTCTAATCTAAAGGCACGCTCAATGAGTTTTTTTTTGGCTTTAGGATCGCGGGGATGCTCTAAAAACTTTGACAATTCGGTTTTAAGCCGTTCGGCTTCTTCCTTTAGAGGCCCGCCGATCTCTTCCGCAGTATGGACAATTTTATCCATTTGCCAGCGGATCTGTTGGATATGTTTAGGGTCGAGCGATTCCAATTCTCTGAATAGAGATCTAAGCTCGTTTCCCATCCTGTCATATAGATCGCGACTCATAAATCCCATCTCCCATAAAAGAGGGGTTTATTTCAAGAGTCTGATTTCCTGAGCGACGTGATTAGAGTTTTGAATGAAATTTGATTGTGAGCGAAAAGAGTCATCTGTTGCGACTCATGCCTTTCGATTTCTGGATGTTTTTGATGGCAAAGGTTTCTTTGCACGAGATGGCATAGGTAGGCATTGCAAGAATGTTCTTCAGCGATGATCCTGTTGAGCTTTTTAGCTCCTGCAACCGTATCGGGATCCTGAAGGGCAAACCCGATCTCTTGGGCAATCTGTCTCCAATCTTCCAGCTCTTGGAAGAAGGTCCCATCGACCCAATCTTCTTCTTGAATGGGCAGGTTATGTAGTGAAGCTTTTCCCATGCCCCTAAAACAAGTTAAAGTTCCTCTGTGCGATGCAATCCGATTTTCAGCAAGAGCCCCTAGATCTTTCATAAAATAGCGGAGGTGCTCTCGACCATCATAGAAAAAGACTTTATTCGCTGAGACAGCCTCAGAAAAGGATTGGTCGCCCCGAACTCCGACAAATTCCCCGCTTAAAGAGACAAGGGATTGAAAGTCTGAGGCCTTGATCATTCCAGGGCATAGGAGACGCACTCTTTTTCCCTGAGCCCCTAAGGTGATCGAATGGACTTCTTTTTCAAAATGGACCTGCAAAGATCCAATGCCAAATTCCCCTTCTAATATAGGCAGCTTCTTTTCATTTTGCCTTGCGGTATGTTCGATGAACCAACCTAAATCAGGCGTGCAGATATCAATATTCTTTTCATCGTGAGCCAATGAATGAAGGAGAGCGTGCAAATAGACAGCTCCGCCAGTTGCCGTATTCAAATAGGCCATATGGAATCGCGTTTTTGCAAGGTATTGGTCGATTTCAACGGGCCCAGGCTTGAGACTTTCAAAAAGACATTGCAGTAACTGTTCATTTTCTATTTCTGCAAAACTTGCCTTGTGAGGCTTTCTAACCATCACGCCCATTTCCAGAAAATGGAGTCCCATAGAGCGATTGCCCGTTTTCGGATGAAACCAGCTCGACTCGAGAAATCCATATTCCCCTAACGAGCTCCATTTTGCAGCTGGAATTCCTAATAATTTCGATAAATCTGCTGTAAAGGGATAAAAAGTGGATATCTGCAAAATTGAATCAGCAGAGCGCAAAATCGTTAAAACATCTGGAGTCATCAGGCTTAATGAAAAGTCTTCTTCATAGGGTATCAGATGGGCAGGACACAAATCAGGAAGAGGCAAAGAAGTGATCTTTTTGGGAACTAGCGCAATCAACCTTAAGTCCAATTGGGGAAATCGCTCTTTGAGAATTTTCGCAGCTTCAATGGCTGCTTGATAGTCTCCTAGGCCATCAGAAATGACCCAGGTAAAGAGAACCACCTTCGATCCCTCTTCAATCTCATAATTCTGATACAAGCTGAATACAGCCCGCTCTGAAGCGATCCTCTTCAAGGTTGGCAGATGGGTGAAATTCTTTTTGATGTGATTCTGCGTGGGGCTCTCTCGATGATAAATCCTCGGCAATCCCCTATAAACTCGGGGGAAATATTTCGTTAAACCCAATTCGACAAAATCCTTCGGAGGAAAAGCATGGATCAATGCTTTTTCGATATGGATTGGCCCTTTTACACCGAAGAGATGTTGATAATTGTCGATGATTTCGGAAAGAGGCAAGCTCACATCGCTTGCTATCGGAGACAGCGACTGGTGCAATTCTTGCAGTTGGGAAGCGTCGTAGCCTCCCTCTTTTGATTTTGCCAATACCTCTTGTTTGAGAAATTGGAGAAGTTCGTTGTGGAACAGGCTAAGAGGCTCTTTTGGCATGAAAGTTAATTTGTTAAACGAGCTAGGCTCATAATCCATTTCCCTTCCCCAAGTCAACACATTTTTTGGACAAGAATGAAAATCGTTTAGGTGAACAAAGCAATCTAAGTGTTAGACAATCTCTCTGAGTTCTTTTGAAAAAGAGATCAATTCATGCTGCGGAGATTCCGATCGACTTCCAGGGCGGTATAAAAATACGCGGGGTTCATATTTTGCGATCCCTAAGTCATTTTCTTTTCTTGGGACGACATGTAAATGAAAATGAGGCACTGTCTGTCCTGCGATGGGGCCTTCATTCCATGCAAAATTGAAGCCTTTAATATGAAGAGCCTTCTTTAATTTAAGACAAACTACTTCCTTAAGTTTCAGGATGTCCGACCAAATTTCGAGTGTCAGCTCTTCGCTTAAAGTGATGGGTTGTTTTGGACAAATTAAGATGTGGCCGGGGAGAATGGGCATCTTATTGAGAAAAGCAAAGGCATGTTCATTCTCAGCAACCATTCTGTATGCAATATCACTATCTGTAAAATCAAAATTTTTCATGTCTTTGTAATAATAGCGATGACTTGAGGTTCGTCAGCTCTCCAAAAACCCTTCTGAGGAACGTCTCTTTCCTCTTTCAGCAAACCCACTTCCTCTGGATGTTGTACAAGATAATCCCAGCAGAACTTCAGTTTTGCGAGATCAAAGGGCTTATTATCGGATGAACATAACTCCCCTGCCAGCCCAATAACGCCCATGTCAGCGATAGATCGAGCAAAGAAATGACACTCTCGTAATTCTGACTTCAGTAAAGGATTCGTTTGAGGAAAACGGTTGAGCAGTTCGCTTGCAATGGTTCCCTCTGGACCTAAGAGCTTATTCCTAGCTTCGTAAATGGAAACCAAATTATCTGCATAGATATCATTGGGGTACGCAGAGCGAAAATATTTTTCTGCCAGATTTTCTATTGCCAGGCCTCCTGGATTAGCGGCATAAACTAAGAAAATGGATCCCCCTGGCGCTAACTGTTCATAAAGATAAGAGACTGCGTCGATAATGTCTTTCTCCGGATCTACCGAAGAGGCTGTAAAATCGGTGAGATGATAAATCATATGAATTGCAAGGATGAGATCTTGTTTTGGGATCGCTTTCTGATAACAATCTTGCAAATAGCCATCAAGGACAAATCCGGTCTTTAGATGGTCATATTTTTTGAGCTTTTCCAAGTACTCTTTGATCAATAGTCGGTTTGGCTCTTCGATATTGACAACTGTTCCCCGAGGGGCATTTTTTAAAGCAAAATCGACTACGTCGCCAGATCCGGCTCCCACATCAAAAATCTGGGCATTTTGAGGAAGTTTTTCAACAAGCTGATTGAGGGAGGGCACCAAATCAATGCGTTGATCGCACCCATAGAATTCTGAGGGTTTGCCTGGAACAGGTTCCATAATCCTTTGGAAGATGTGCACAAACGTTTCATCATTGGTCAAAGAATCGAATTCTGTAAGAACTCTTTCAAGAGCTTCAGTTTCTTCTACAGGCAGTTTCATATCCACCGGGGAATTTTGAGCATACAACCCAGAAATCATGACGAGTAAAAGAAGTTTCACCTATGAACCTTTGAGCTCAACAACAATGATTTCGAGTTCCTCTGTTCCATTCACTGCACTATGTTGCTCCCCAACGGGATCAGCTTCCAGGAAAATGGCTTCGCCCGTAGGGAATACGACATCTTTCGTGGAACCATCCTGTTCTAGCCGGGTAACAACGCCTCCCTTTAGGCCAACAACAACGCGAGGGTACTCATCGCGATGAAGCCCTACTTTTTCATCTGGCTCCAATTTTATTTTTGAAACCCGTACTTCGGCATTTTCACACAAAGGCGAATATTCCATGGCCTGGGAGATAAACGGCAAACACAGAACTGTTAGAATCCCGATAATTTTCATAGAACCCTCCTTTTTGAGAGGGCATTGTATGTGCTCAACGATTTTTCCAAAAGGGATCGATTAATCAAAGACGCAGCCAGCCCCTTTTTAGTCGATGATAATATCGATAAAAATGGGCATATGATCTGAAGGAAAATGGTGATCTACGCGGACGGGTTGCGTTGCATGAATCAGAACGGAAATTCCTGGCGACAGGTAAATATGATCTAAAACAACTCCAGGAGTTCCAGTTCCTTCGAAACCAGTTTTTCTGGGTGGAACGTTTGTAAAAGTTCCGAGGGGCCCTACGTGTCCTAAAAGAGAAAGATCTTCCGCATCTTTTAAATCATATCGGGTCAAGATCCTATGGATATAATCTCCATCGTATGCAGGGAAAAGAGGATCCTCGGGATGGTTCGGAAATGTATTTAAATCCCCTAAGAAAATTACAGGTGCTTTATGGCTTTTCAATAGATTCGATACATATGTAGCTTCCTTTTCCCGATTTTGAGGATCGACAAAAGACATGTGCATAGTATAGAGAGTAAACGATTTGCCTGTTTTCAGATCTTTCAGCTGTAAAGAAGTAACTGTTTGGTCTTTTTCCATTCCTGGGATTTTAAATACTTGGGAGCTCAATACTTCAAAGCGCTCTTTGCGATAAAAAAATCCATTGATTTCTTCAACTGAAACTTTCAATTTCCGGGGCAATCCGTAGAAAGCATATGCATCCCCTAAATCCTTCATGAGATCCTCCACTTGAATCGACGAGAGCTCTTGGCTGCCGATCAAATCTGGATCCATCTCCCGAACGGATGCTAAGACCCTGGGCAATCGTTGGGGCCATTGATTGATCTCTTTTTCCCGCTTATCAAGTTCGCTATGGAGGAAATTATAGCTTACCAAACGAATGCGGTCCTCTTTGCGGCTGAGGCCTGCAGAGATCTCGTTCCATTGATTCTTTGCATATTTTTTCGGATTCAAATAAGAGGCATCTTCCATTTTTTCAACGAAAGGGACCACAGAGTCTTCCAACGTAAAGGAAACTTTTTGATTGGCGGTTGGCGCTGTCTCTTGAAGAGGAGCCGAAACTAGAGTTAGAGCAAGAAGAACAGAAATCATGGGCAGTATTTTACTCAGCCGATTATTTAAATAAAAGACGATCCGCAACGCAGTTTGACCGCTTACAAAACAAAATTGAAGTACTCCAAGTCCGCAACGAAGTTTGCGGTCCGCGGCTGAGCGCGGACAAAGCAAAATCGAAACGAGCTGACAGGGGTCCCCGAAAAACGG
>CAZXVU010000062.1:0-11939 GCA_964644465.1 uncultured bacterium | reverse complement strand
AGGAGTTTCAGGACGAAGGCGATGGCGATCGGCATTCGGACCGATGTCCAGCCCCAAAGCTTATGGAAAATACTCAGGACTGTAAGGACAATCAGAGCAGGATAAGTCACTTCGAGGATCGGACCTAGTATTTTAGCGATGCCTGAAAACTCCAGCGTCGAAACAAAGAAAGCGATGACCAATGTCGTGGTCAAAGCAGTAGCGGCATTGATTTTGTTTTTAGTGACCTCTTTGCGGAGGAAGTCGGCGAAGAGGGAAGTGAGGACGATCGCCGTCGTAAAACATGCCAAGACGACAGCAATGCACACCACTGGGGCTGCCCAGGCGCCAAGAGCTTTCTGAGCAACGAAACCGAGCATTTCTTGCGGGGGGACTGTAGCCAGTTGAGGAGCATACATGGAGCCGAGTAGGACGAGAATAAAATAGATCACTGAAAGAAGTCCTGCCCCTATCAAAGCAGATTTAAAGAAAATAGGAAGGGATGAGCTAGGGTTGTTCTGCACAGTTTTATGCGATTCAAGATGCTTGATCACAAACGCAGAAAAGAAGAAAGCGGCCAGGAGGTCCATCGTTTGATATCCCTGGAAAATTCCCGTTTTAAAGCTGTTCCAGGCGCCATTTGTGCTCATTGCCGGAAGATCGGTAGAAGCTAGGCCAAAAAAGGCAATAGCAGCGAGAGAGATCAAAAGTATGGGGGTAAGGATCGATCCGAGAAGGGGGACAATCCGATTTTTGCGGATCGTCAGGAAAAAAATGATTCCACAGCTGACGATGCTAAAAATCCAAAGAGAAGTATCGGGAACCAAAAGCCGGAATGCGCCGTGAGCCACTGTGATACAGCGGGCTAGCACCCCAAATGGACCCATCAAAGAGAGGGCAATGAGGGGAAACCAAAAGGTCGCAGGTTTTCCAAGCCTTCCAAAAAAATCATTGGCACTTCCATTGAAAAGCAGCATGGCAAGAATACCTAGGAAGGGGACAAGGACGCCGGTGATTAGAATACCAATGGAAGCGAGTCCAAAATGGCCATCTGAAAGTTGGCCGACGACTAAAGGAAATACTAAATTGCCCGATCCGAAAAACATCGAGAACATGGCAAGGCCAGTAGATAAAATCAAAGTTTTGCTTTTCATAGACTCATATTCCAATCATTTACGAATATGGTAGTGAGCCTATTTCTTTATTGCAACTATTGATACTGATTTAAAAAAATTTTAAGATACAATTCTGCCGTAAAAATTGTCTCTTTGATAAAAAAAGATCGATATGATACGGATCAGATCAAACCAGGAGGCCTTTATGGTACACCCAATGCTCACCCCTATCGTTTCTTTAGTTGCAGGAATTTTGATCTTGATCTACCCAGCGATTTTAAATTTCGTTGTGGCGATCTATTTGATTTTGATCGGGATCTTAGGCTTAGTCGGCGCGTACTCCTAAGCAACTGTTTCCATTTATAGGAATTCCCCGCGGGCGGTTTTGTTTTTCTTGTCATTTTTCCTCATCGAAATGTAAGATGTCCGCCCACCCAAAAATAAAACGGGGAATTCACTATGTTAAAAACCATCCGTATCTTTTTCTTATTCACTCTTCCTATATTTTTAAATGCGTCCATCTTTGATTGGCTCAATCCAGTTTCAGATAAAGCGCGCCGCGCTCAAGATCTCCTAGAGAATTTTGATGAAATTGTAGAAAAAGCCATGAAGGAATATGAAGTTCCGGGGTTGTCAATCGGCATAGTTGTCGACGGACATATCGTTTATTCAAAAGGATTTGGATACCGAGATCTGGAAAATAAACTCCCCGTTACTCCAGACACGATATTTCCTATCGGTTCATGTACTAAAGCATTCACCTCATTCGCAGTTGGCAATTTAGTCGATGAAGGACTTCTTTACTGGGACGAAATGGTCCTCAATGTACTGCCAGAATTCCGTCTCTGGGATCAATATGCAACGCAGAATCTGACGATCCGCGATTTGTTGACTCACAGAACCGGGCTGCCGCGCCATGATTTCATGTGGTATAATACCACCGCTACAAGAGCTGAATTGATCAAGCGGATCCGTTATCTCGAACCCTCAGTAGACATCAGAGAGCGCTATCAATACAACAATCTCATGTATCTCACAGCCGGATATGCTATGGAGCAGATTACCGGAAAAACTTGGGAAGAGATCATTAGGGACAGGATTCTCAATCCTCTCGATATGAAGCACACCAATTTTTCCATCATCGAAACGCAAAATTCAGATAATTTTGCCTCTCCCTACATAGAGAAAAACGACAAACTGAAAAAAGTTCCCTATCGGGATATCTCTGTCGTGGGCCCTGCAGGATCTATCAACTCGAATGTCACTGATATGACCCATTGGCTCCAAGTGCAGCTCAATCAGGGCGTTTATGATAAAAAGATCTTGATCAGCCCTACAACTCTCCAAGAAATCCAAGCTCCCCAAGTGATTATTCCTGGAGCGCCGGAGAGCAAGGAAAGTCTTCTATATGCCTATGGAATCGGCTGGGGTGTTGTTTCCTATCGCGGTAAATATTTACTCAGCCATGACGGCGGCATCGATGGATTTACAAACTGCGTCGGGTTTCTTCCCAATGAAGGGATTGGATTCGTTATACAGAGCAATCGCAACCTGACCTCTCTGCCCCGTTATCTCTCTTTCGAAATCATTGACCGGCTTCTTGAACTGCCACTTCTTACCTGGCTGAAAGATGGAGCGGAAGGGATCCGGAAAAACAAAGAAAGCATGAAAGAGAATATGGTGAAAGAAGACATGCTCAGAAAAAAAGGAACGCATCCTTCACATCCTTTGGAAGAGTTTGTTGGCGAATATGAACATCCTGGTTATGGAAAACTCACGATTGAAGTAGTCAACGGAAAGCTGAATGCTACATATAATGGCATCACATCGATCCTCGACCATTATCATTATGATGTTTTCCTCCTTGCTCAAGAGACCCAAGCTCTCTTTGTCTCTCTGGAAGGAACAAAGTTCACTTTCCGGAATAACATCAATGGAGACATTGATGAGCTTTCACTTCCTCTTGAGCCTACAACGAATGATATTGTATTCAAGCGCAAACCCGAAGGAAAGCTGACAACGCTCTCTTATTTGAAGCAATTTGTCGGCCCCTATGAAATCTATGGGTATACTGTGGAAATCGTGATTCGAGACCATGTGCTTTACGCCGTGATCCCAAGCCAGCCGCTTTTTGAGTTGGTTCCAGTGGGAGAAAATGAATTTACGGTCAAAGGTATGCTGGGTTCTTCTGTCCGCTTTATCATGAATGCAATGAACAAAGTAGATGAAGTTCTACTTGTTCAGCCCTATGGCACCTTCACTGCCAAGCCAAAAGAATAAACTAATCTACGATCGGGGGCTTCCGCCCCCGATTCCGAAAAACACCCTATTCCGACTCACAGCGGTACTTAGCTCTTATTCAACACAGAGACACAGAGGCGCAGAGAAAAGATGAGGAGAAGATTCGCTGCAAAGCAGCGAGCGGCATAGCCGCCTTTTTTTTCTCTCATCCTAACTCTGTGGCTCTGTGTCTCTGTGTTGAATAAAGGCTAAGTGCCCTTGAGAATAGATGCCTGTGTGATATTTGGTTTAAAAGTCCATGGTGAAGCGGGTGGTGAGGCCTTGAAGCCCGGTCAAGCTGCTATTGATCCAGGTTTCCTTGGCTTCAGAAGGGCCGCCTGATGTGGAATGATAGATCTGATTGAGATTCGCCCAGAGGTTTATCTCATAGCCTACGAAGACTTCATAGCGTGCATTACAAAAGTTCTTTTGCCAGGATGGCCCTAACATCATCTGCATGGTAAAGGCAGGACGCGTGTCGCGGAAGTCCATATCGCGGATGGGAACTGCTGTATTATCAGCAGGAGTTGGCTGAAAGTTCGTTCTTTGCTCCGAAGTGTTTGAATAACTTCCGATCAATACCGCAGTCGTGCCAACAGCTGAAACATAGATATCATTGGTCCAAAACCAGTCAAAGGTCATTCCCGATTTCAATCCGGCGCCAGTGAAACTCCATCGATTGCGGATGATCGAGTTATGCAAAGAAGAATCGGTGTAGCGCACTTTCCAATCTTGATCGATCCAAGCGACAATGAATCCTCCCAAAACTCTCATGCGTAAATGGGGATTCGGAACAAAATAGCGATCCACATTCATATCGACAACATTGTAGTTCATATGGAGATGGCTTTTGGCGCTAGCGAGCGCTCCGGTCGTAATTTGGGGCCAGGTGCCCGTGATGAACTTAGTCGGATTAGATGGCTTGTTTTCGCAGTCATTTCCTCGGACAGTAAGCCTTGTATAACTCCAGCGTACTTCCCAATATCTGGTAGCGCGGAAAAAACTGAAAGAGGCTCGGAATCCAGGATCCCAGCCAAACGTGCCCGATTCCATTCTTCCTTGCGCATAAGAGGGACTTGGCCCCCAGGCGGAGTGGCGCATTTTCAGCGCATAATCGAGTGCGCCTTCATCCACTGTCCAATAGAGAAATTCCAGATGGCCAGAGAAGACTTGGACGTCTTTACGAAAGAGATCTGCATCGAAAGGAACTTCTTCAGCGGGTTCGGGCGTTTCGATCGCGAGTCTCATTTCTTCTGGACCGGAAACTTTCATCGACATAGCATCAAGAGGCAATGCGAACGCAGTTCCGCAAATCAATATCCAACGCATATAGATTCTCCTTGTGTACAAATTAGAAAAAAAAATATGACTTTACAAGAGAAATATGGAAATTCGTAACATTTGGTGCGCTGTCCGCAACTACCGCGAACATGCGAAAGAACTCAGCAATCCGATTCCGTCAGAGCCTTTCTTTTTTCTGAAAGCGGGCGCCTGCGCTGTTTATCCCGGTGAAAAAGTCAGGCTTCCTATCTTTTCAACCCAAGTGGAATATGAATTGGAAATCGCGCTCCAATTCAACGCGCATCTTTCTGTTGATCGCGCTTGCCTCGCCTTGGATCTCACAGCACGCGATCTCCAATTAAAAGCCAAAACTAAAGGCCATCCATGGACGCTATGCAAGTCCTTCAAACATGCTTGCCCTTTGGGGCCGTTCTTCCCCGCTTCTGATGATCTCAAGGACCTCAACTTTGAGCTCCATGTCAATGGCGCGCTCCGCCAAAAAGGGAATACAGGAGAGATGATATTTTCTCCGAAAGAGCTCATTTCCTATCTAAAGGCCCATTTTCCTATATCTCCAGGCGACCTCCTTCTAACTGGGACTCCAGCAGGCATTTCCCCAGCCAAATCAGGGGATCGGGCAGAGGCTCGGATTCCAGGCATTTCTGAGGCTCATTGGGACATTCTTTAATGGGATAGGCTTTATCCTTATAATAAACAATTTTGTTGTCATTTCGCATCTCTCTGTAATTTACTTTCTTATAAAAACTTGTAATTATCTATAAATTATTCATTCGAATCAATTGAATTATTAGTTAGGTTGGTGATATAATTTTAGATTAATAGTTACTAAAAAGTTAACTAGAACAAAGGGAGGTTCACAATGGCCTCAGAGATAAATAACACAATTACCGAGCTTGAGAGAGCTAGTAATAATCATTTCACAATATTCGTGAAAGACGGCGATGTCAAAGCAACTGGAGGTTGGTGCAGTTGGTTGAATCGTTTTGTGTATTGGAAAAATGATTACAAATGGGATAAAGATTCTGTTGAAAGCAATGTAAATGCTTTTTTTCAAAAACACATTGATCAACTCAGCATTGCTGAACTCGATACAGCTTTCAAAGCTTTGGACAATTTAAGAATTCGATTCTTTGCCAATGCTAAATACAAAGCTTCATATTTTAAAACAGCCCTAGATCTTATTGAGGAGAGACAACTACAAGTGAACGGGGGGGCTAGAGATGAGCCTACGCGCGCTATAAATATACCTTCACCTACTGAAAGAGGCACTCCTTCTTCTCGTTCTGGAAGCGCATTTTCAGCACGTTCAGCTCCAGTCTCGCCTTCGGACTCGCCAGTATATATTCCTCCTTCTCCTCCATTGTTGGTTTTACCTCCGCCACTCCCAGCTCCAGCTGTTGTAGTTTTTAAACCTAGAGAGTATTTCCAAAAAGAATGGATGAATCAGATTCCAGAAACTATGGCTATCAGCGGCGAATTGACCCAACACGTTCTCCGTTGCAGTTCGTCTGCTGCTGTCGACCAACTTGTTGGAACTGCAATTAGAAAACATATTGATGAACGGAGAAAACAATATGATACCAATAAGAATTATTGGTTATATACTTTGAAACCGAATCTTCAAAAAAAATATGGTTTTTCTGATTCCTATCTCAATGGATGGGCGTTAGATTACAATACGTCTTACCAGAGTTTTGAGCGAGGTGTTTTGAATCGAGCTGAAGGATCAAACAACGTTAGGAATGAGAACAGACGAAAGCTTCATGAAATTTATAATGGTGTTCTTGAAACACTTGGATTGCCCTCAAGCGAAGTCATTCAGGAGTCAGATGATCTTCTATTTGGACCTTTTGAATTCAACAAACACGAACTCAAATCATGGGTATTAGAGCAGATTGCTCCGCAAATTTTGTTCTATCATCCAGTTCTATATAGAAAATACACTACTTTAGAAGCTTTCAGAGCTGCATTGAATAGAATTGATTTATATGAAAAGGATATTGGAGCGGAAGTAAAAAAGTTTGTCCAAACTGAACTTCATGACATAGTATTCAAGGAATTTACGTCATATTGTCAAGGACATGGCGGAACGGGAGAATGGACAAAATTTAAGAAGACTTTTGAGGGACTTTTTGAAAAAGGTTTGCCATTTGTTTATAAAGGCAACGAATTCGGAGCCGTTTCCGGTAAAATTCCTGAAGCCTATATAGACATGAGACCCGGCCATATCGTTATTGAAGATCACATTTAAAGGCCTTTATAGTATCTTTAGGGCAGTTTTCAAGGAGAAAAACCATGAAAAAAACTGCCCTTTTATTTTGTCTCATAGCTTCCACAACAGTTTTTGCAGCCCTTCCTCCATTCGCTCAAAGCACGAAAGAGCTTAAAGCAATCTTGTCTGACCCCCAGATGCAGGATCAGATGGGAAGCGCCGAATTCATCGAGAAGATCATCAAGACGGATGAGGGATATATCATCATCACCCAGCACTATTTGATGCATGTCGATGTCCACTACCAAGAAGCCGCGCGTCCTGGGCCTGTCCCATTCGAGCTGGAGTTCCATAAACCGATCGACCTGAAATCAAAGGAATGAGCATGAAAAGAGTGATTGGGCTTTTGGTTTTAGGAACATCTTTATTTGGAGGAGAAATGATCACTGTACGCAAAAGCGAGGAGAGGGGGAAAACAGGAGCTGATTGGCTTTCAAGCTTTCATACGTTTTCTTTCAGCGAATATTACGATCAAAATCACATGGGCTTCAAGACGCTGCGCGTGATCAATGAAGATTATGTCGACGCAGCAAAAGGTTTCGATACCCATCCCCATAAAGACATGGAGATCCTCACTTTTATCCTCGATGGGACGATTGAACACAAAGATACGATGGGGAACCATTCAAAAATCCAGAAAGGGGAATTCCAGCTTATGACTGCGGGCAGCGGGATTCAGCACAGCGAATTCAATCCTTCCTCCAAAGAACAGGTCCACTTGCTGCAGATTTGGATCCAGCCAGATAAAAAAGGTCTAAAGCCGGAATATCAGCAGAAGAATTTCAAAGCAGGAGCGAATGACTTGAAGCTGGTCGTTTCCCCAGATGGTGCTGAGGGATCTCTCAAAATCCACCAGGATGCGAGAATTTATTTGGGCAAGCTAGAAAAAGGTAAAAGCGCTGATCTAACATTGGAAGCGGGCCGAGGAGCTTGGTTGCAAGTCACTCAGGGAGAAATTGATTTGAATGGTATTAAGCTGAAGGCGGGAGATGGAGCTTCTGCGACCGACGAAAAGAAGATCACTTGCAAGGCGACTCAGCCAACAGAATTTCTTCTTTTCGACCTGAAGTGACTTGATCCCATGACTGCTCCTACATCATTTAATGCTTTTAAAGTTCCCCCTCCAGTGTATCCTGCAGTGATGAAATTGAAGCAAGAGGTTCGCCTGTTAGGTCGGAAGATCAAAGCTTTAGGCGACCCAGTCAAATGGAATCCAAATACTCTTGAAGGCAAGGTAAAAAATGATGAATTACTAAGATTGAAGAACGCCAAAAGCGCTGCTGAAGACTGGATTCTGGAAATGGATCCAAAAGCGTGGAGGGAGCATGCAAAACAATTTAATTTTAGATCTATAAATCCATTAAAATATAAACAGAAACATTTGGCCATTTCAGATAAAGGTTGGCCGATTTTTGAAGACATAGTCCAAAAAATTCCCCGTCTCAAAGCTGTAAAAAAACTAATAGGAAAAAGGCCTTTATCAGCTCTTCTGAAGGTTAAGAGCGATCGAGTTCATGCAGTAGCGCTTCCCAGTGGGAGCGGGCCCGTCGTCGAAGACATGCCCCAAGTGGGACCCGCAGCGGCTGCAGACGGTCTCGGTCCTCTCCGGAAGAAGAGAACGGTCGACGCGAGCCTCGACGGAACCAGCATGAATGGGCCGGGTGAAGCTGGGCCATCCGGTTCCTGAATCGAATTTATCCTCTGAACGGAAGAGTTCTTGTCCGCAAGCAGCGCATTTGTAAATGCCTGCGTCATGGCAATCCCAATACTTATTTTTGAAGGGCTGTTCCGTCCCTTTTCCTCGGCAAACTCGATAGCACTCGGGAGTCAGCTTTTTTTTCCACTCATCTTCTGGAAGTTTGAACTTTTCACTCATAAAAATTTATCCTGGCGCTTGTGCTAAAATGGGAAAGAGTCCAGAGACCCCAGTTGCTAGCGTTTGAACGGAGATTGCGGCCAGGATTAAGCCGCCAAGGCGGTTGATGATATTGATTCCCGATGTGCCGAAAAACTTTTCCAGATTCGCTGCGAAATAGAGAATGACTCCCATCGCAAAAGCAACGAGGATCGCGGAAATGCTCAGGATAACTTGATTTAAAATTCCGGGAAATTCATTCACGCTGACGATGATGGTGCTAATAGCTCCTGGGCCCGCAATGATAGGGATGGCGAGAGGGACGATGGCGCCTGTATCTGTCCTCTTTTCCTTTTGCTCTTCCGGCGTATGTTTGATCGGGCTTTCTTCCGCATTCAACATCGACATGGCCATCATGAAGAGAACAACGCCGCCGGCTACTTGGAATGAAGGGAGTTTGATGCCCAGGATCATCAAGAGGGGTGTTCCAATCCATGTGACGACCAGAAGAATCACCCCCACAGCAAAAGCCGAAGTCAGCCCAGTCTGCCGTTTCTCTTTCAGCGTTTGATTGCGCGTTATTTTGAGGACAGCAGGTAAAGCGGAAAGGGGATTGGCGATGACCAACAGTGCAATGAAATGATTGACGAATTGCGATAGATCCACAGGGTCTACTCTATAGGTTCTTGTTTGGAGTATAGTTTCGGATGCGAAAATTTACAACAACAGGTATATTGCAACTATGCAGATTTGGTTAGACACGGTCGATTTGGGTCTCATTCAGCAGGCAAAAGCCATGGGAATCCTCTATGGAGTGACGACGAATCCTTCGATTATTGCGAAGTCAAAACTGACATTGGAAGAAAATGTTGAAAAAATTCTCCACTTGCAGAAAGGACCTGTTACAGTTCAAGTAACAGCGGAAGATTCACCAGGAATGATCCATCAAGGCGAAGCGCTTTTTGGCTTTTCCAACCGAATCATTGTAAAAGTTCCTGTGACTCCTGAAGGGTTGAAAGCCATTTATGCGCTCTCTCAAATCGGCATTCCAACAATGGCGACGGCTGTTTTTGACGCGAACCAGGTGCTTCTCGCGGCGAGTTCCGGAGCTGTCTATATTGCCCCTTATTACTCGCGTATTTGCGAAGCAGACATCGACGGGATCGAAGCATTGAAATCGATGCTGCGTCTCCTACATCGTTACAACTTCTCATCGAAGTTGCTAGCAGCATCTTTAAAAAGCGCAGAACAGGTCAGGCAGTGCGCCGAAATGGGCGCTCATGCAGTGACTTTGAATGAAAAAGTGTTTCACCTTTTTGTCGAAGAAAATCCGCTCACTCGCCAAAGCATCGACCGCTTTGCAAAAGATTGGACAGACGCCAAAGAACGCCGCAGCCTTCCTTTATAAACTCGACGCCCTCTTTGCGGAAGGGTACCTAACTTTATTCAACACAGAGACACAGAGCCACAGAGAAGAAAAGAGAAAGAATAATTGCTGCAAAGCAGCAAAAAATCCTCATCTTTTCTCTGCGCCTCTCTTCCCCAAAAAATCTCCGATTTTTCGGGGACCCCTCTGTGTCTCTGTGTTTAATTGAGCTAAGCGTCCGTTTGCACACTGTCTAGAGTTCGGCGCCAAGTTTTTTGAAGATTGGGGGAAGAGGGGAGGTAAAACACATCTGCTTTTTTGTGAAAGGATGCTCGAACGCAAGCGTGCAGGCATGGAGGCATAAGCGTCTTAGCGGATTTTCAACCGCCTTGTAGCGCTGATCGCCTAAGACAGGATGTCCCGCCATCTGGCATTGAACGCGGATCTGGTGTTTGCGCCCTGTTTCTAGAAGAAGTTTCAAGTAGGTATACTTGGAGGATTTGCGCACCACGGTAAAATGGGTGATCGCAGGTTTGCCATCGGCGGCTTCGACGACGTGGAAGTTTGGCAACTCCATGAGATTGCTTTCCCAGGTGCCCGAATTTTCTTTCATCCGCCCTTCGACGATCGCAAAATATTCCCGTTTGAGATCATGTTGTTCGAACATGACATCGAACCGCTTTTCTGATTCTTTTCCGCGAGCAAATAAGAGGATCCCTGATGTTTCCCGGTCGATCCGGTGGACAGCGAAAATGTGTTCCGTTCCTAAGTGCTGCCGCAAGAGTCCGAGGGCATGTTTTTTTTGAGCTCCTTCATCTAGAGGGACGCTCAAAAGGCCGATGGGCTTGTCGATGACTATGATGTAGCGGTCTTCAAAAAGTATTTTCAAGCCTGGAATTTTTGGCGCGCGGAAAGTATCTTGCGAATGGATCGTTTGCCCTTTTTCAAGGGGTTCAGTCTCCCGCTCGAGGCGCTCGCCATCGAGAAAAAATCGTCCCTTCTTCAGCCAAGTTTGCAGGGTGCGGCGCGAGCTGTCGGGATAGATCTTCCGCAGGGCATCAAGCGCGCTCATAGGTTCGGGGATTTGATATTCCATTAAAAGTCTCTAAGGTTTGTTCCGCCAGCTTGGTAGCGGCGATCAGGACAATCTCGTTCTTCTTGATAGGAGACGGTATATGTGCGATCGGGAAAAAGATCGATCAGCTTATTCAATTTATCTCGGAGAGATTGAAGATGTGGACTTACGGTTGTAATAGGTTTAGGTGCTTCTTTTGGGGGGACAGAAGTATTAACAGGAGGAACAGCAGCCATATATGTAAATCTTTTTTTATGAATAGTATACGGTAAAAAAAGAGGAAGATCAATGGCTATTCTCGGAGGGAGGGCGGCGGAGCGATTTTTTTTCCCCTGTATGCCGTTTTTCGGCGAGCATTTTCTCTTTTTGTCGTCTGGAACGGCGTCTTTTCTGGCGGCGGATTTTCTCAAATTCTTTTTGTCTTTTACTTTTTTCTTGAAAAAGGCGCTCTTCGAGCTTATCGCAGAGTTCTTGGCGGGCGTAGTAGCGGTTCAGTTCGCGGGATCGCTCTCTTTGGCATTTGATCTCAATGCCAGTAGGGATGTGTTTTAAATAGACGCAAGAAGATGTTTTATTGATTTTCTGGCCGCCGCTCCCTGATCCCAGAATGAATTTCTCGATCAAGTCGTTTTCTTGGATGCCAAGTCGTTCCATGCGCGCAGCTAAAGCGTCTTCTTTCGGTGATCCCATAAGGC
>CAZXVU010000061.1:0-12425 GCA_964644465.1 uncultured bacterium | reverse complement strand
GATAATGAGTAACAGCAAAATCCTGAGCGGCACTTGCTTTTGTGCTTAAGAAGCCCATAGCAGCTTGACCGTTTGTTGTAACGAAATCTACAGTAGCTTGACCGCCGTTTACTTTAACGAAGTCCAAAGCAGCCTGACCATTGGTGCTTACGAATTTCAAAGCAACTTGACCGTTTGTTTTAACGAAGTCCAAACTAGCATTGGCTCTAATGTACTCTAGGGCCTTAGGACCGTTAGTATTTATAAAGTCGAGGCCAGCTTGACCATGCTTTTCAAGGAAGGCCATTATTTCTTCTCTATTATAAATGGCAGCATAAGAAAGGGGAAGAGTAGAAAGAGCTGACCATGTCCATTTATTGCATTTAGACGCTGACTTAACAGGCGCTGGGACATCTGTAGTTACAGTAGTAGTTGTGGTATTAGCAGCAGGTTCAGTAGCTCGTGGAGAAGTAGGTGGTGTTTCCTCTAACCCTGCTCCATGAATATGTCCAGCTTGTAATGGAGTTGTGGGTTGAGAGTCATCATCACCGCTTCGAAGATCTTCAGCAACTATATCAGTAGCAGACTCAGGGGGCGGAACATCGATATGAAGAGTAGAAACAGTTTGGACCGCTTCAGGAGTCGGGGCTGGTGTATCTAGTTGAACAGTAGCTTGTGTAGGGTCGCTGAGAAGAGGAAAGGAAGCAGGCCAAAATCCTTCAGGACGGTCTCCAATTTGAAATATTCCTGTTCTAGCTCCGAAAGGACTATTCGTCTTAGGTGCGACTAAAGCAGGTTCAGCCTCTGGTTGAGTTGGGTCAACTTGAACTTCGGCTTCTTCTTGCGCCACAGTTTCAGCTGCTGGCAATGCTTCTTCTTGTACTACTGGTTCAAGGAGGGCTGGAACGGGTTCTTCTGCTGGAGCTTCTGTAGCTGCTTCAGGCTCAGCTGCAGGAGGAGGAACGATTGCTTGTTCTTGGGCTAGTCGAGCGAGGTCTTGAGCTTCTGCTTCGGCTTTTTTCGCAGCTTCGAATGTTGCGAAAGCTTCTGTTGCAGTAGCGACAGATGTTTCGATCTTCTGTTTTGTAGCTTCGAGAAGGGCGCCAACAGTGGTATCTTGGCCTTTGACTTTTTGCTTAGCCACATCGTCTGTAACTTTGCTAAAAGCTCTAGCTAGATTGGCTTGGGCCTGGGTGATTAATCGCTGAACAGTTTTGATCCCTGTATCGGTCTGTAAAGATCCGTCTTGTAAAGCTGTGGTAATTGCTATGGAGAAATCTTCCCCTAAATTCCGAATATTATTCGGGGTAACTTGAAATTTCGCAGACATGCCTTGTTTCCTTATTTTAAAATCTTTTCGGATAATTATAGCAGTATAATGAATTTTTGTTAATTCTAATTAATCATTATACATTTGCAATAAAATATTTACTATGATATATAAATATTTATGGCTAAAGACCCAAACAAGCTCCTTTTTTTAGACGCTAAAGATGATGCGGTCGAGAATCTGGAGGCTTTAAAAGCCAGCCTCGATCGGTGCATCAGCGAAGGTATGATCGATACTGATGATATTTATTACAATGAACTTTTGGGGCTATTGGACGAGGCGGCGTTCTCCGGGAATTGGGAGGAGCTGATGGAAGTGGTGGCTAAGGCCAAAACCCTCGAAGTCGACGTCGCCGCCTGGTTCTCCTTTCATGGCCGAAGCGGCCTATCCCTCACCTGGCCTAAGAGGATGCCTACAAAGTGATCAATCGCATCTTTTGGGTCTTTTTGCGATCTTCTGCTTGGTCCTTCGGCGCCTATAAGCTGTCGTATATGGTCGCCTCAAAGCCAAGCAAAATCTCATCAAAAATCCCTCAAAATCTGCAGGATTGCTGACTTTGTAGCCACCCTCTAACAGGCCTCCAACTAGATAAACATTTATTGAACTTTTGTAAATGATTTTATATATGATATATATTATAATATTAACTAATTATGATAACCGTAAAAACAGAATTAGATCCTATTCAAATCGGCGGAGTTAATTACCGTCTAAAATTCAAAGGCCCTGACATATCCGAAGAGGCGCGTCAAAAACTGACCCAAGTCGCCGCTCGGCAATTGCAGGCTGCATTCGCTCAAAATCCAGACCTTTCCCCTATTGATATTGCCCGGATCACAAAACGAACCATCTTTACAAAAGATGACAGGCAAATGCCAAGAGATCCCGCTCAATGGTCCGAAGTGCGCTCCATCCTGGATGAAGGGACTGTTAAAACTGAAATCCCTGATCCTGAAAAGGTCAATGACCCCGAGGACCCTATTTTTAAAGAAGATAGAGCCAGGGTCACTTTCAGAAATATCGACGAGCCTCACTATCTAGACGGCATCGACTATGCAAGAACACCTCAACTTGCCAACGAAAGCGAAGCTGACTTCCTCCGCAGAGTAACGAAGAAACTCGCTGGCCCTGATTACGATCCTGCAAAAGCGAAAACGCGCGATACGCTCATTGGAATTGCGATGAGTAATGTCGAGCGGCAGAACTATCAAATGAATATTGAGCTCCAAGATGATATGCAAAACTTCTTTGGAGGTCAGCAATCTTTTACCTCTTCTGAAATTGTAGCCCGCAATGGCCTGATCCCCAACTCTGTTGCCTCCAGCTTCAACCGCTATGTCGATGCCTATAATGAAGTCACTTTGATGCGCTCCATCGAAGCGGAAGACGGATCTGTCGATTGCCTTGCTGGAAGGGTCTATAATCTTAAAACCGCGGAAGATATGGTGCGGTTCTCTTTCTTGAGCCAAATGAATCTCTTCAGAAATCCCGAATCAGCTGCGAAATCTCAAGGGATAACAAGGGGTGCCAACGGCGAGTATGAATTTGAATTTGCTGTCCAATCTCTCCTTCCTATGATGCACGGCGGCGAGCGCCGCATGTTCGACAAAGAAGTGGAGGGCTACCGGCAGCTCGAAGAGGAATACCGCGATAAGCCAATATTGATCACCGACCCTGAAAACGGCACCGTCTACCGCGTCCGCGTTCGCCCAGTCCCCATCGCCGCAAGTCAGTTCAATTATATGAATACTGCGGAAAAGATCCTTCCTGAAGCTCTATCTGGAGAACTCGATGCGCGAGAGCAGACAAGAGCCGCCGATGAGATGTTATTTCAGAGAGCGGAAGCAAAACTCCCCTCCTACAATATTGTCCGCCAAACGCAGATCAAAGATACAATCTTCTTTTTAAGAAGCGGCACGCTGAAACCTTGGCAAGAACTGCTTGCTAGGGCCTATCTTTGCCATCTTCTCGATATCCCCATCATCATCCATTGCAAAAGCTGCGTCGACAGAACGAATGTGGAAGCTGCCCTAGTGACTGCGATGAAACAATGGATCCGGACTGGAAAAGAGATCCCGAGAAAAAATGGCCGTTATGCCGTCTTCCAACTGAATACCATTAAGTTTGAGCCAAAAATCCCCGAGGGCTCCGAAAAAAGCACTATTGCCTACTATCCGTTCAGAGAACTCTTTGCCTATAACTTGCATAAAGGGGTGAAAATCACTGAATTTTCCCGCGGCAAAAAAGGATATAAGTTCAATCGCGGCCCTGCTCAGCATCCCGCTCTGCAAGATCTTTTACCTCTGCGCTATTTGGTAAAGCAGGCTAACTGGAAAAAGCGCTGGATTGTCACTAACCTAAAAGCCGCCGGCCTCTTTGTCGGAGGAATCCTTGCGTATTTTGTTCCCCCCATTGTTTTCCAGATTCTAGGAGCTTTGGGAGCGATCTTTAAATTAGGTCTTAAAGGGACCTATCATAAAGCGCGCTCTTGGGTGAAAGGAATCCCCAATAAAGACAAGAGTTTCAGCAAATTGAACAAGACTTTAGAAAAAATCTTGCCGCAATACAAAATGGCGAAAAATGGAAAAGTCTTAAAAGCTATTGGTGCAACTATCGCTGCTTGTATCCCTGGAATTGTCTATGCTACAGGCTACTCTATCTACAAATATTGCAAAGTCCGGCCAAAATGGTGGGGCGTTAAAGCGATTGTTTACGGCCTAGGCACACCGATCTCCGCTCCTTTGAAATTGCTCGTGAATGCTAGAGAGCCTTTCTCTATCAGACAGATCAAAGAGCGATATACTAAAGTAGTCAGCCATTCTCTCCTTTATGGCATGAAGGATTTCGACCTCTTCGATCTTGAAAATTCTGACAGCTAATTCCTGGATGATCTAAGAGCCAGTAGCACTGCAGTGGCTTGGGCGACGTTCAAAGATTCGATTTTGCCTGACATAGGGATATAGATGGATCTATCGGCTTTTTTCTGGATTAAAGGCTGTATCCCCTCTCCTTCCGAGCCTACGATAAGGACTGTTTTCGGAGCATATGTGAAACCGAAAGCGCTTTCTGATTTGGGATCCAAAAGGGCTGCTACTACTTCAAATCCTCCCTTCTGGAATTTATCGACTGAGTCTGCAAGATTTGAAATCCGGATCAGCGGAATGATCTCGCTCGCGCCGCAGCTCGATTTTGCGACAACAGGGGTGAGATCGCAGCCTCTATTCTTCGACCAAGCGACCGCATCGGCTCCAAGACACTCAGCGCTGCGTAAGATCGCTCCAAAATTTTGGGGATCGAAGATCTGATCCAACATCAATACGAAAACTCTTTCTTGGTCCTCGGTCTTTTCCAGGAACTCCTTCACATCTAAAAACGATCTCCCTTTGATGTGGGCTACCATCGACTGGTGCGATTCAGATCCTGACATTTTTGATAGATCATCGAAGCTTGCATAGGCAATCGGAATCCCCTTTTTTTCGCAGGCCGCAAGGAGCTCCGATTTCCGCTCCCCCTTTTCTCGAACCGTGAAAATGCGGATCAGCCGCTCTGGAGCATGATCGAGCAATTCTTGAATTACATGAACCCCGATCACCAGCTGATCTTTTGGAGGCCATTTCGCGTTTCTGTGAGGATAAGAATGGGGATCGTTCATCAGAATTGCCTGGAAATTTGAACCCAGCCAGAGATCGGAGTCCAGCGAATCTTTACATTTTGATCGACATCGCTATTGATACTGCCGGTGGAAGATTCGACTTCTTGGTGGAGCGTCGTTCTAAAAACTTTGGAGGAGAAATAATGGATTTGTCCACCGACTCCAAGTCGCCAAAAACAATCGAGCATAAAGTCGACTTGTCCCCATCCAGTGTGGCCCAAATTTCCCCCTTCGCTTGCCTTCATGGAAAAGGAGGTGATCTGATCGCTGACCGCAGGAGTTCCTAAAAGGACTTCCCGTTCGACCGAAGTATGGATCCGCGCATGGACCCAATGATAGGTATACCCTCCATTGAAGAGCATTCTGCCTCCCGGCTCGATCGTGAAGCCGGCCCCCAGGAAAAAGCCATACCAGCTCATCCGAAGGTCGTTTGGATGGGAGAACATCGTATAAGAGTTGGCCCCAACGGCATTTTCCGACTCGAAGGGTTCAGGCCGCCCATTGTTCCTTTCCAACCGCTCAAAATGTCCTGAGAAACCCAAAAGCGGCGTGAGGATCACCTTGTAGGTCCGGTCGGCTGTGAGATTCACCGCATATCCAAAATAGCCCGAAGCGTCGGCCGTCCATCCCGATGTGTCGAATTCGAAATGGGGCTGCTCTGCAGTAAAATTGAGATCGCTGAATTTTTGGAAAAGAGTTCCCCTGCCAAAAGTTCCATAGGCTCCCCGGACTAAGAAAGAGAGATCCCGATGGATCACCTTAAAGGTGAGGGCGTTTTCCCAGAATTCAACATCCCGATTCAACTCCACATATGTTATAGCGGAGTCATCTCCGGGGTTCTGCAAGTGCCAATGGATCCGGTCATTGCGATAGCCCGTAGACCATTCGCATCTTAAAGGCTCATTGACCGTCGCAAAAAGGCCGAGAGGGAGTAGAAAGAACGATTTCCAAGAAAAATTCATGTCACGTAGTGTATATTTAAGGGCTTAATTTCGACAAGGATTGACTATGCATAGACTATATCGCTCTCGAGAAGACAGGATCATTTTGGGAGTTTGCGGCGGGTTTGCTAAGTATTTAGAGCTCGATCCCGCTTTTGTCCGCATCATCACGGTTGTCCTCTGGGTTTTTTCCGGAGTTGTCCCGCTGCTCATTGCCTATCTTGTAGCAGGACTCATTATCCCCTTGGAGCCTCGCAGCGCAGCTCCCAGCGAATATCGGCATCTATTTCGTTCGAAGACAGACCGGAAGATCGCTGGAATTTGCGGAGGGTTAGGCAAGCTGACTCAAGTAGATGCGACGATCATCCGCTTAGCGGCCGTGTTCCTTTGCATCCAGACAGGTATTCTGCCTCAGCTGCTAGTCTACCTCATAGGCTGGATGATCAACCCCGAAAAGTATCCTAGCAATCCGGCATGACTCTATAAGGGCATGTAACTTTATTTACACAAAGACACAAAGGCACAAAGGAAGAAAAGTTGCGGCTTTGCCGCTCGCTGCTAGCAGCGAAAAAAATCTTCTCCTCTGTGCTTCTTTGTGTCTTTGCGTCTTTGTGTGAATAGGGCAAGGTGCCCTTGTTACTTGGACGCTGGCTTAGAACTTAAGCGGGGGTTTTCTCTGGGCCCAGTAGGTAGGTCCGTAGTGATAGCAGAGCTGCTCTCCCTTCTGTATCGCCTTATCAGCATACAAGACCACGTGGCTGATGTTGTCGAAGGTCGCTAAGGCTGGGACAAGATTGGGGGTCTCGCTATGATTGATGTAGCGGGCAAGGCCGCCTTGGACCTGCGCGTCGATGAGATACGGCGTCTTGCAGCCAGAAACGAGATTGAACTCGAAGCAATAGGCATTTTTCGAGTCGATCCTCATCCTTCTGCGGACTTTGCCAGTATATTCGGCAATAAAATCCATTTTTTTGAAATCGCGATTCGCGAAGACTCCCCACCCAAAGGTTGAGTCGATCCAGCGGATGGTGACATCAGGAATGAAATGGGTCGTGATTTCTTTTTGAAAATAGCTGCCAAACCAAACCTGCTCGCGGGTCATTTCTCCTTTTTTATGGAGTTTGACTGCCCATTTTTGCGCTTTGAGCAAGATTCTTGGATGCGCAAAATCCAGCTCAGGGATAAAAGGAGCTCCTGTGATTTTTTCAAACTCATCCAGGGAGAGGCTCCTCCCCTCTTTTTCAATAGAAACATGAATCGGAAAACGTTTGCGCAGGGGCGTTGGTTTCCTGGGGAAAAGAAAGTCAAAGATCATTCAAATAGTTTCGGCGTTTGGGGACATTCTTTCCAGAAGAAAGCACCATAATCAAAAGTCAGCTGGGTTCCTTCTTGGATCTCTTTCAAAGCGACAAAAATCATTCGAGGCATGCCCCTCCAATAAACGGATTGAAGTCCGAGATTGGGTTTGGAGCTATGATTGATAAAACGGGTGAAATTCCCCTTTGTTTCTGCGTCGATGACAAAGTTGCGCCTTCCCATCTCCCAGACAGTATAGCGGACGCAGTAGTATTTGTCTTTCAAGTGCTTTTTTTTCCGCTCCTGGACAATACCGGTGTATTCTCCCACAAAGGCGCAGGTAGGAATTCTCTGTTTAGCAAAGACCCCATACCCAACATCAGGATCGATATATTGAATGGAAACAAGAGGATGGATTCCCCTCTGGATTTCTTTGTCAAAATAGACGCCCATCCAAATTTTTTCAGGAGGGATTTCATCTTCCAATTTAGCTTTATTGGTTTTTTTTAAGAGGTCGTGTAAAAGTTCCTCTTTTTCAAAAATGGGATGGGATAAATATTCTAATTGGCTAAAGAGTTCTTTTTCAGAATCTGGAATGGAAACGCGGCTCCGATTGCAAAAATGGCGATCTCCTGGCGATTGAAGAAGAACGATGCTTTCTTTTCTATCGAGATATTGAGCGATTTCCAGGGGGGTTAAGCCAAAACTATTGCGTCGTGTCTTCAAAACAATTTCGCGGCTTAACTCTTGGATGACATCATGCCGGTTTAGCAAAACAGCCAAATGCAAGAGCGTTTGCCCGCTCCGTGTTGTTGCAATCCGCGCTGCCGGATGCGAAGAGATCGGTGTTCCCAGCTTTTGCAAAAACTGCTCCCAGCTCATTTTCCCTTCAGAGACATGGTCCAGCGTATTTTGCCAAAAAAGGAGCTCTTCCCGTTTCTCAGGATCGCTATCGGTAATTTCTGAGCAAAGCAGACGATTTGTTTTAGGAAACGGGAAAGGAAAAACCTGTTCCAAGGTACACCTCGGGTCGATTTGATAAAAGAAAATCTATTAGCATGTTGGCATTGTTTTCACAAGCTTTTTTAAATTTTCAAGGGCACCTAACTTTATTCACACAAAGACACAAAGGCACAAAGGGAAGAAAAGTTGCGGCTTTGCCGCTCGCTGAAAAACAGCGAAAAATCTTGTCTCTGTGCTTTCTTTGTGTCTTTGTGCCTTTGTGTGAATAGGTCCAAGTACCGGCCTTGTATTTTTCATTGACAGGGAGGCTGTAAAATCACTATGAAAAAGGCTATGGCCCATATTCTTGCACTAGACCAAGGCACTACATCGTCCCGCGCTCTGATTATCAATACCCGAGGCGATATTCTCGCCATCGCGCAAAAAGAATTTAAACAATTTTTTCCCGATTCCGGATGGGTAGAGCACGATGCCGATGAGATCTGGACTTCCCAATTCTCTGTCGCGAATGAAGCGATGGCCAAAGCGAAATTGAGCGCATCGGACATCGCTGCCATTGGGATCACCAATCAGAGAGAAACAACCGTTGTTTGGGACCGAAAAAGCGGACAGCCTATTTTTCACGCGATCGTATGGCAAGACCGGCGCACCGCACCCCTTTGCATGGATCTCAAGAAAAAAAATCTCGAACCTCTGTTCAAATCCAAAACAGGTCTTTTGCTCGATCCCTATTTTTCCGGCACCAAAGTGAGATGGCTTTTAGACAATGTTCCTGGAGCCAAAGAAAAAGCAAAGAAAGGCGAGCTTGCTTTCGGCACGATCGATACATGGCTCATCTGGAACTTGACTCGCGGAAAATTGCATATCACCGACGCGACAAATGCAAGCCGCACGCTTCTTTATAACATTCATACGGGAACTTGGGATGAGGAAATCTTAAAGCTGTTAGAAATCCCCCGCTCTCTTTTACCGGAAGTGAAACAGTCTTCAGAAGTGTATGGAGAGACGGCCGATCATGTCTTTACTGGGAGGATTCCGATCGCAGGGATTGCGGGAGATCAGCAAGCCGCTCTTTTCGGCCAGGGATGTTTTGATGCGGGCAAAGCAAAAGCGACCTATGGCACGGGCTGTTTTATTCTGATGAATACAGGAACAAAGCCGATAGCATCTCAAAACCAACTCCTCACAACCGTTGCGATCAAGGTGAAGAAC
Organism: uncultured bacterium; assembly: GCA_964644465.1. Classification (GTDB taxonomy): domain Bacteria; phylum Chlamydiota; class Chlamydiia; order Chlamydiales; family SM23-39; genus CAZXVU01. The sequence continues at coordinate 3,052 of CAZXVU010000061.1, read as the reverse complement.
GAGACCCAGTATGCCCTGGAAGGAAGCGTATTTAATACAGGGACCGCCATCCAATGGTTCCGGGATAATTTAGGCCTCATCAGAAAAAGTTCCGAGATCGACACTCTTGCGGCATCCGTTCCCGATACGGGCGGCGTCTATTTTGTTCCCGCTTTTACAGGACTTGGCGCTCCTCATTGGGATCCCACTGCACGCGGTACGATTGTGGGAATCTCCCGCGGAACGACAGCAGCGCACCTTGCAAGAGCGGTTTTAGAGTGCATTGCCTTTCAAGCTTCCGATGTTTTGAAAGCGATGGAAAGAGACTCCAAAATCAAAATCTTAGAAATCAGAGTCGATGGCGGTTCTGTAGTCAGCGATTTTCTGATGCAGTTTCAATCCGATTTGATTGAAACCCCCGTTCTCCGTCCCAAAAATAGCGAACTCACCGCGTTGGGCGCCGCTTTTTTAGCGGGACTTGCCGTCAATGTTTGGAAAGATAAAAAAGAGATCGCCTCTCTCTGGCAGCTCGATCGGAAATTTTTGCCAAAAATGGACGCAAAAAGAAGAGAACAACTCCTAAAAACGTGGTCACGGGCCGTTGAGCGTTCTAAAAATTGGGAGGTTTGATGAATCGGAGCGAAATGCTCGACTATTGCAAACGCTCTCCTGATATTTGGGATGTCATTGTGATCGGCGGAGGAGCGACTGGGTTAGGGAGCGCTCTCGACGCGGCCGCGCGCGGTTTCAGGACGCTTCTTCTCGAACAAAACGACTTTGCTAAGGGAACATCGAGCCGCAGCACCAAATTGATCCACGGCGGGCTCCGCTATCTCAAACAGGGAAATATTGCCCTCGTCATCGAAGCCCTGAAAGAAAGAGGCCTTCTTTGGCAAAACGCTCCTCATTTGGTCAGCCACCTCCCCTTTCTTGTTCCTTACTACAATTGGTGGGAAGCTCCCTTTTATGGAATTGGGATCAAACTCTACGACTTGCTCGCTGGAAAGCTTGGGTTTGGAAAATCTGAACATCTGACACGGGATGAGACGCTTTTAAGAATTCCTACGCTGAACGGCAAGAATCTTCGCGGCGGCATTGTGTATTATGACGGCCAATTCGACGATACACGCCTTGCAATCACATTAGCCAAAACCTGTGTTGACCAAGGTGGCGTTGTTCTCAACTATATGCCTGTGACATCTCTTCTCAAAACAAAAGGGAAGATCACAGGAGTTGTAGCGCGAGATCTTGAATCGGGCGAAGAATACCAGCTCCATGCAAAGGTGGTGATCAATGCGACAGGGGTTTTCTCCGACGGCATCAGAAAAATGGACAATCCCACATCCAGCCCAAAGATCGCGCCGAGCCAAGGGGTCCATATAGTGCTGGATCGCTCTTTTATGCCATCCAGTCACGCCATCATTATTCCCAAAACAGACGATGGGCGAGTCTTGTTTTTCGTTCCGTGGCATAGACACCTTCTTGTCGGAACTACCGATACTCCTATCAGCAAAATCTCATTAGAGCCCCGTGCATTGGAAGAGGAAATCGAATTTATCCTTTCTCATGCGGCCCGATATTTAACACGCCACCCAAAACGAGAGGATGTGTTGAGCATCTTCGCGGGTCTACGCCCGCTTGTTAAATCGGGAGGCGAAAAGAATACCGCGGCTTTATCCCGCGACCACGTCATTTTGGTCTCTGAATCGGGAATGATTACCATCATGGGAGGAAAGTGGACAACGTATCGGAAAATGGGCCAAGATGTGATTGATCAAGCGATCCATCTCGGCGAGTTGAATGATGAGCCCTGCAATACTTTCCAGCTTCCTTTGCATGGATACAGAGTGGGGCATCACCCTGTCGATTCATGGGTTGGCTATGGTTCCGATGCAGAGGATCTGGAAAAATTGATTGCACTGCATCCGGATTGGGGCCATCAGCTCCATCCACGACTCCCCTATCTGCCTGTGGAAATCGTTTGGGCTGTTCGGAAAGAAATGGCACGTACCCTTGAAGATGTTCTAGCCAGAAGAACGCGCGCCCTTTTTCTCGATGCGCGCGCCTCCATCGAAATCGCTCCCCGCGTTGCCCAAATCATGGCATATGAACTGGGAAAAGAAAGCGATTGGATTTATACCCAACTGCAAGAGTTCAATGAACTTGCAAAAGGGTATCTATTGGGTTAATCATCATCTTCTTCCTCGATGATTCCCCATTCTTCAATTAAATAAGCGATAAAAGTAGATTGATTCAGCGCGCTATTAGCGTCGCTTACCGAAGAATTGGCGCTGCATGGCTCCGCGCCGATGATAAGAAAGGATTTGCTTAGCAAGAGCATACTCTGACGGAATGTTGGAGCTGAGAACCGGTTGATAAATCAGTCCATAGCCCAAACCCGCCGATAGATCGATCGTTTGGTTGGAAACACTGTTTCCTGGGGTTTTGTTCGCCATTTGGTTTTTCTCCGTTTAAGCTCGTGAGAGCAGGTCCAAGTATACTCCAAATTTGAGCTCTTTTCAAGTAAAAGAAATTCTAAGCCTCCCTATGAAACTCTCTCCCAGATTAGACTATCTCTATGAGAATATTGCTGCTTAGCCTTTTAGCGCTTTCGGGGTGCTTCCTGGAAGATTCCATCCCAAAACCCCTTGTTACCCTCCCTTTCACTCCTAAATGGGTGAATGAAGGAATGACGCAGGAAGAAGTAACTTCAATATTGGGATTGCCAACATCAAAAACTGACTCCTCATTCGATCGGGAAATCTGGGTTTACTTTCCTCTGAAGGGTCAGCCGACTTATTGCAATACCTTGGAGAGAGGTCCAGGTTTTTATCTTTTTTCTCAGGAATCTAAGGACCCAATGGAGCTGACTCTTCTTTTCGACGAATTAAAACGTCTCGAATCTTTTTCTTACCGACCTATGAGCCTGTGAAAAAATCGTTACTCAGTCACTTTTGCGAGATTTTTGGCCCTTTTTTTGCTTTAGACTGCGGACAACTCCTCTCGAGTTGCCCTTGCCTTGCATCAAAAAAATTGCAGAAAAATCTCATCAAAATCGGTGGATGTCCCAATT
>CAZXVU010000060.1:0-12454 GCA_964644465.1 uncultured bacterium | reverse complement strand
ATGGGAGAATATGTGCAGCATGCCGTCCCATTCCATGAAACATTCCTTCACGGCCTCATCTACGGAAAATCATATTGGCGCAATACGATCGACGGCTCCGTCATTTATCTGAGTATGGATGAGAAGAAAAAATACGATCTAGGCACTCCCCCGCCTTCCGATGTTGAATCGAAATGGGAAAAGATGTCGAAGACGAAAGGGAATGTGATCGACCCTCTGGAAATCATCGATGAATATGGGACCGATGCGATGCGCCTCGCCCTCTGCTCCAGCGTGACTCATGCAAGGCAGATCGATCTCGACCGGCGCAAATTCGAAGAATATAAGAATTTTGCCAATAAAGTCTGGAACGGCTCTCGCTTCGTCTTCATGAATATCGAAGGATTTACCACCCAACAACTTTGCGAAGGCCTCAATCTCGATCTGCTCACTCTGGAAGACAGATGGATCTTATCGGTGCTCAACCGAACGATCGGAGAAATCAACCGCAATTTGACCGAATACACCTTTGACCGCGCCGCTACCCGCGCCTATGAATTTTTCTGGAATGACTTCTGCGCCACCTACGTTGAACTCGCCAAACCGGTTCTTTTTGGCAAAGTAGGAGACGCCGCGCTAAAAGCCAATAAACAGAAATTGCTCATCATTCTTCTTTGCAATGCGATCCGCCTGATGCACCCGATCTCTCCTTTCATCACAGAAGAGATCTTTTCGCTCTTAAGAGGTCAATTCCCTCTTCTGCAGCTGCCCAAGAAATGCGATCCATACACGAAAGAGACCATCCAAGCGCTTCTTTCCCCCGCTTGCATCGTCGCGCCCTATCCACAAATGATTTCCGAAAAAGAGATCGATCCCGAAACGGAAAAAACATTCGAATTTATGAATGAAATGGTCCGCGCGATCCGGAATATCCGCGCTGAAATGCAAATGCCCCCTTCAGAAAAAACAGAACTATTCATCTTCGGCTCTGCAAAAATGCATGAATGGAAAATGGCGGAAGCTCATCAAGATATTTTGACGGCCCTTACGCCTACTTCTAAGATTACTTTTTCTGCGCAAGAACCCTCTTCCTTCGGCGCGAGTGCGCTCGTAGGCCATCTGAAGCTGATGATCCCTATCCCAGAATCCCTCCGGGCCAAAGAAAAATCGCGTCTAGAAAAAGAACGGGAAAAGCTGGAAAAGCTTCTTGTAGGCACTCAAGCTAAACTCTCCAATGAGGAATTCCGCTCCCGCGCACCGCGCGAAGTGGTCGAAAAGCTCGAAAACGCTCTTTCTCAAACAGAGAAACAGCTCTCCGAAATTTCTCTCAAACTTAAGAATTTTTAAGCTTCGACGCGCTGTTGGATCTGAATTCTTCCCTGCTGGATCATTTGTTGGACTCTAAGGTCGATTTCGTGCTCTTCTTGAATCATTTGATCGATTAAGGCCGGATCGATCACTGTTTTGATCCCCAACCGATTGGCATCGCTGCGTACTCGGCCTTCAAGGGCAGGCGCGAGGAAATGGCTAAGATATAAAAATGCCCTTTTTTCTTTCATAGTAGCGATATTTTTGGCTACTTTGATGGCCGTTTGGAATGTCTTTTGTTTGACGAGAGCTAGATTGTCTCTCATCTGATAAAACTGAGCCAACTCCTCTTTTTCCCTGACAAAATCTCTTTCAAGCTGTTCCAGTTCTCTTTCGAGCTGTTGAATCTGCTGCCGCCTCTCTTGACCTTGATAAGGGAGGAGAGAATTCCCCTGTCCCATCGCCCCTTCGCTATAAAGAGCTGCAATGGTTCCTCTCACTTGTTCGACTCTTCCTTCCAATTCTGATTTCTGCGATTCCCCAGTCCGCTGTATGCATTTGGAGAGGATCTTGAGAGCCGTGGATGGTTGGGGAGCATTTTCAGGATAGGCGGCAGCTGTTTTTTCCATCAGCGCGAGAAGAGCCCCATTTTCTAAAAGAATCTTAGGAGCTTCACGAAGAAATACCGATTTCAGGATTTCTAACGTATTTTGAGGATCTGTGTTATCGATGTTAATGAGCTTGAAACGGCGTGCAAAAGCAGCGTGTTCCACATAGATATCGCGATAGAAATCTTCTTCAGTAGTGAGTCCAATCACAAAGGGAAATCTTCCCGTTCCTGGATCGATCATCGTTTTCAATTGATCGCCAATAGCTGACTGTTCTTTTTTTTGGCAGCCTACATGGATCTCGTCGAAGATGAGAATATATTGATCGCCATGGCGTCCGATCGCCTCTTTGATTTTGGAGAGAATCCTATTCCCATTGCTGAAAATCTCTACGTTGTTAACTAGGTCGGCAGTATTAAAATAGATTACCTTTTTCCCTTTCAGTTCGGGGTAATCTCCCCGCTCGATCGCTTTAACAAGAGCTTTCACCGTCTCTGTTTTTCCCACGCCCGATTTACCGATGAGCATCGGGTGGGTATGTGCATTTTTGCTGGCGATCAAAACTTGTGCGATCTCATCGACCGATTTTTTCCTTCCCTCAGCAGCAAAAAGTCTCCCTTGGCTGTATTCTTTGGTCCAATTTGCTCCACAGGGAATAACCGAGGCAGAAGGTTTCACATAAGGGAAGATCAGGCTGAGGACTGCAATTGCGAGGATAGTGCCTCCTACGATAGCTCCGACCAGGGCAGCTCCTATTACAGGAAGAAGCGTCGCAGAGAGGAGGGAAAACAAGCTCAAGAGGAGCATTACTTTCTGTCCCTTCATACTGGCGTCTATGTCATTCTCTGCCGGCTTGAACATCTCAGCGATCCCAAAGGCGCTTAAAATACTCTCAATGGTAGCGATGATCGCATCGAGAATGGCAGAGAGCTTGCTTTTGAGAGTTGCTACAGACTTGTCTTCGGTCCTTTCCAGATATGTCCTTGCTTCTTGGAACATCCCCTTAGCCGTCTCCAATGCATCCACATGCTGGGGGAATTCTGTGCGGATCGCGTCTTGAAGTTTGTCCAACGGCAATACTTCGGCCATCCGGTCAAAGGCTTTTATAGGATTTTTTTCACCAGTCAATTCATTCGCTAGAACACTCAATTGTTCTTTTAATTGAACAGGGTTCATTTCTAAACAACCCCTATTAGTAATAGACCGAACAGCTATAGACATAAAATCACCGCTTTTTGACGGAGATAATATAGATTTAATCAATAAAAGGAACTTAAAGAAATTACTTATATATACTGATAAATTAACTCATCATTTTTACGAGGACCGATGATCCTCCAATGGAATTTGATCTGGTCCCGGTTCCAGATAATATTCCCTAAATAGGTGTCTTCGCCGCAGAGATGGGCGTCCACCGATTCGAGGATCCATCTTTTGGTGGGAGCTAAGTTAAACAGAAAGACAGGGTGGGCGGGCCCATACCGAAGATGCTCTAGGGTAATGAGTGAAGCGTTCATATCGAGCGTCCATCGAAAAGAGTTGTTGAAGGCTGTATCGGGGAAATGATCGACAAGCCAATATCCTTTTTCTTGAAAGATCAGATTTCTTTCATTGGCACTGGATACAACCACTTCCGCCTTGCCGATTTTCGTCGATATCTCCTCTCCTTGCCGCGACTTTGTAGAAAAAGAGAGAACACGGACATTCTGGAGCTTTTCCCAAAATGCGAGAAGTTCTTCTCTTCTGTCCCGGTTTCTTTTTCCTTCCTCTTTGGGGGAAATCCTCGGCTTATGGATAAAACAATACTGTTTCTTCTCTTGAGCAGGAAGTAGCGTGTACGCTTTTTTCAACAATGCTTCTAATTCAGATCTAAAGGGATAGGAGGGATTAAAAAGATAGACGCGCGTTTTGCCTTCATAGTGGCTATGCAGCACTCCGTCTTTTTCCAATCGAAGGAGGGCCTTTTGAACAGGCGTTAAGGGGACGCCGAGAAGTGATTGAATCTGCGTCCCGTAACATTTCTCATTCACGAAGAGAAATAGGAGGATTCTCGCCACATTTTGGTTCCCAAAAAGGCCCTTCAGCATAAATATCAACCTCAATCTAGGTTCATAAAACCTAACCTAGATATCCCATTTTTTACTAGGAATATCAAATGAAATCGGATAATCAAACTAAAAAGTAGTTTGAAAACAAGTGGTGCAGGCGTTGTAAGGCCAAAATGATGAGGGCATAATGGATGTCAAAAAGGAGGTTTCAATGAGAGTTCTTACAACTGCTCAAGATATGACAAAAGATGTCCCGGCTGTTTTCCAGATCGTCCTTGCATCTTGTTTCATAGGGATTTGCGCGCAAATTAAAATCCCTCTCTATTTCACTCCCGTTCCGCTCACTGGGCAAACTTTTGGGGTGATGCTTGTGGGAGCTTTGTTGGGGAGCCGGAAGGGATGTCTCGCAGCTCTTTGCTATCTCTTTCAAGGAATCATCGGATTGCCCGTTTGGGCTGGCGGAAAATTTGGGTTCCACCACTTCATGGGACCTACCGGTGGCTATCTACTGGGATATCCCTTGCAAGCTTTTTTGATCGGCTGGCTGATCGAAAGAGAAAAGAGTCGCACTCTGATAAAATCTTTGACGAGCATTCTTATCCCCTCTCTTCTTCAGATGGGAATCGGGACTCTATGGCTCTCCTATTTTGTGGGATTTAGCCATGTCCTCGTGATGGGATTTTATCCCTTCGTGCCCGGGGAAATTTTCAAAGCATTCCTCATCTCCATCTATTTAAAACAGAGGAGCAGCTCATGAAAGTCACTTTTGAATATCCACGAGTGTTGAAAATGGGATTGGCATCAGAGATTGATGTGCCCGATTCCGCAGATCTTAAAGTTGTGCGGAGCCTTGTTTTTGATCAATTTTGGAAAGATTTTATGAAAATGTTCTTCAACAAAATTGAAAAGCATGGTTCTCCGAACGACGTAGAACTGAGCTATTGGGATGCAACGAATAGAAGCATTGTGGTCGAAACGGACGAACAATTCAGAAAGCGTTTGGCAGAGTGCCCTTTGTTTCAAGTGGTTTTTACCAAACCCCATCCACCGGCGAAATCTTGATTTTTGGAATTTCTCTCGATGACGAGACGCGGTGCAAGCACTATCACTCTCCACTCGACATCATTGCGATCAAGTTCAAATGTTGTCAGCGCTATTATGCGTGCCACCTCTGTCATAAAGAAATCGAGGGCCATCAAGTTGAGCGATGGCCCTCTTGTGAATTCGATGAAAAAGCGGTTCTCTGCGGCGGATGCAGAACTGAACTGACCATCCGCCAATATTTAAATTGTAACAACCAATGTCCGGTCTGTGAAAGGCCATTCAATCCAGGGTGCCAATCGCATAGGGACTACTACTTTGAACCTACTCAATAAAATTTTTCGTCAAGTTTTTGGATTATTTTGGCCGCTTTTCGACTTCAAACTTGGGGGGCTATATACACTGTCGATATTGCCCCCCAAGACTTGAATCAAAAATCGGCTCAAAAGAACCGAAAAATTGACTGAATCTTTTTATTGAGATAGGTTCTTAATCTGCTTTTCTTATGAAAGCCATCATAGTGTCTTTGGACCAGAAATAGATCGGATGAGAATGATCTTTCAATCTCTGGCTCAGGTTAACATCGTGTTTCCAACCCATTGCTTCCATCTTAGCAATGATATAGTCATTGCTTCGTCGATTGACTTGGTTAGGCCCTTTTTGTCCTTCAATCGGCCAGCTGATGATCGCCAACTTATCTGCATGGGCATTGATGTTTTGAAGGAATTGGTCTTCTTGCTCTGCAGGAATTTTTGCTCCCACTTCAAGAGAGATCACGCAATCGCGCTTTTCTCGCTTAAAAGGAAGAGCGAGGTCTTGGACATATACAGCTCTGACCATAGCAGGATTTCCATCAAGTCCGTTGCATACGGTGACCCCATTCTGTTGAATGACCGGTGAATACTTATCAGGACCGCAGCCAAAATCCCATGCTGAGGTGATTCCTTTTTCTTTTAAAACAGCAGAAATTTCAGCAGCAAGGCGGGGATCAAAGAACTGAGACCATCTAGTGGTTATTCCTGCTCCCTTCCAAATGCCTGTATCGCCAGCTTTTGGCGCATACTTCAAGCATGAGCGAGTGAGCGTCAATGACTTAGGCAGATAATCGGTAAACACTTTCATCGCGCCATCCGCACCGCCATAATATTTCGCTAGGGCAGCGGTAACAAGTGTAAGAGTTACAGGAACAGCAAGGGGAGTGTTGATCGCTAATGCAGTTTTAAGAGCTCCAGGAACTGCAAGTGACGTGCTCGCTAAAGCAGTTTGAAGAACTTCAGGAACTATAACTGACGCGCTCGATAAAGCAGTTTGAAGAAATGCAGGAGCTGTTAACGAAGCGGTCGATAAATAGGTCGCCCATGTGGCAATAGAACTCAAGCCGAGTCCGCCCGTAACCTGCGTGCCGGCTACCAAAGCTTCATTATGTCTAAATTTGTCGATTCTTTGCCAAGACTTGCCAAGAGCATTTGAAACTCGAGAGCAATCTGGTATACATGCGTCTAATTTTGATCCAATTTTTGCAAAACTTAATGATGGGCATTTAGAAGCCATTTATTACCTCCGGTTTGAAGAAGGCGGGGATCCTAGCACGAGATCCCCATTTTTGACAATTGTATTCCCAAATTCTGAATTCTTTTGGGGTTTATCGGATGTTGAACCCTTTGTCCCATTCGCCAAGGAAGAAGTTTTGCTCGATCGGATTGCGATCTGTAGATGAAAGTTCAGCATCTGTTGATTCATATCCAATGGCAATCACAGCTACTGGAATGAAACCTTCTGGTACTGAAAATTCGCTTTGGATCATCTCTGCTTCGAATCCCGCCATTTGGTGGGCCATCAATCCGAGAGCCGTTGCTTCCAGAACCATCGCCATGGAAGCGGCGCCTGCATCGTATTGGGCCACAGAATTAGGAGATCCATTGCGGGTGAAATCCGTCTTTGTAGTAACAGCGACTAGAACAGGAGCATTTTGGGCCCATTTCTGGTTGGAAGGAACCAGCGATTTTAAGAGTTTTTGATACGCTTCCGGAGTTCTAACGCGGTCGCAGAAAATATAGCGCCAAGGCTGTTCATTATAGCTGGAAGGAGCTCTGCGGGCTGCCATAGCCAATCTATTTAAATAATTCCAGGGGACATTTCTTTTCGAATCATAGGAATAGCCGCTATGGCGCTTCAAGAGAAGCAAATTAAATTCCGATTCTCCAGGAATGGGTTTTTCTTTTTCCGCGGAAAAAGCAGCTAATGGCAATGCGCATAGGAGTGAAAAAGCGATTCTTTTCATGATATTATTCCTGGGTTAATGGCCCATCGGAGCCAGCTGTATAATTGGGAAAATCTGTTGGAGGAACTTCTGCCCATTCTTTCAACACAGGCGTAAATAGGCGCCAGGCTGCGAGGAGCTCGTCAAAGCCGACAAAGCGGGATCTATCGCCAGCGAGGGCATCATAAACTAGCCTTTCGTACGCATCAGGGATTGAAGATGGATATATTTTCCGCAATGGGAAGGAAAGTTTTTGGCGTCGAAGTTCGCCATCTAATCCAGGTTCAAATGCATTCACATGCATGTAGATTTCTTCATCAGGCTGGATGCGGAAGACAAGCTCATTCGAAGGGAGCCCCCCTTCGGATTTAAAGGCAATGACTGCTTCGGTCAACTTCTTAGAGAGCCTTTTTCCTGTTTTGAGATAGAAGGGAACGCCTTGCCAACGTTCATTATCGATCCAGAGTTTTGCAGAAACAAACGTTTCAACGCTAGAACTCTCAGGTACATTCTTCTCCTGCCTGTATCCCGGTAGCGTTTCATCCCCTGGCCCATATTGGCCACGGGAGATCGTTGAACCTTCTTCGGCAAATGGGCGGATCGATTCAATCAAGCGCACTTTTTCTTTTTGGACATTCTCAGGAGAAAGAGTTTCGGGCTTTTCCATTCCTATCAAAGCGACGACTTGCATGATGTGATTTTGGACAACATCCCGCAGCATCCCCGTCTGCTCCCAAAAGGCGCCTCTAGACCCGACACCGATCGACTCGCTCAAGGTCACTCTTACATGATCGATCTGTCTATTGTTCCAAAGAGATTCGATCATCGGGTTTGCAAAACGAAAATTGAGGAGCTGGCCTATCACTTCTTTACCGAGGTAATGGTCCATCCGATAGATTTGGTTCTCATTGAGAAACTCCGAGATCTCTTTTTGGAGATTTTGAGCGGACTCTTCATCCACACCGAATGGTTTTTCGATCAAGACTCTTGAGTTAAGATCCCCTTTCTTGATGAGCTTATGCTGGTGGAGTTCGCGGATGATCGGGGAAAAGTTAGAAGGAGGAGTTGCTAAATAGAAAAGTCGGTTTTTGCTGAATTTTTTTAGGTTCTGAGCCAGCTTAGAGTAGGTTTTCTCATCATCGAAATTGCCGGAGATATAGTGGACTCGCCCTTTTAAAGATTCCCAAACAGCCCCATCTTCTTTCCCGATATACGTAGAGGCTTCTTTGAGAAATTCCGTTTCGGTAATGTCTCTTCGCCCCACACCGACGATTGTAAAATCTGAGGGCAGCTGTCCTTTCTTTTGCAACTTCACGAGCGCGGGGATCAACTCCCTTTTAGAGAGATCGCCATACGCTCCAAAAATCACAAGAACTTGAGAAATAGGTTCTTTCTTGAGAGTTTCAGCATAAAGGCCAAAACCGATTGAAAAAATAAGAAGTAGTAGTAAGCCTATTCTTTTCATAGGGGTCATTATCCTCAATTTGTCCATTTTTCAGGAGGTTTTTTTCATTTAAAATGCATAGAAAAAGATTTACTTTCTATTGCTAAATCATACAAAATCCGGGCATAGGATTTATTATGTGGAATCGATCGAATCTCCTTGCTCTAAGCTGGGTAGTAATTCAACAAATTTCTGCCCTGCCCACAAATCCTCAAGTCGCGGCAGGAAATGCATCCATTTCTTTTCTTTCTGAAAAAAGCCTGGAAATCGTAGCTGATGACAAATCGATCGTGAATTGGGACTCCTTTTCGATCGACCGACTTGAACATGTCCGTGTGATCCAGCCCAATTCCGCTTCGGCTCTATTACTCCGAGATTTAGGACTTCTGCCTAGCAATATTTTAGGAGAGCTAAAAGCAAATGGCCATCTGCTTCTCATCAATCCGAATGGGATCTTGATCGGTCCCTCTGGTATGATCGATACGGCTTCTTTCATCGCTTCCGCTTTGAATATCGCAGATACTGACTTCCTCTCTGGCGATGAGATGCTTTTTACCTCTTCCTCAGATGGAGAAATCATCAATTTCGGAACGATCCGAGCGAGAGCGGGAGATATTCTCTTATTGGCCGCACATTTGGAAAACTACGGTGTTTTAACTGCTGATGGAAATATTGAAATCTCCGCGGGAACGCAAATCCTTATACAGCCCGACGCCCAGAATCCGGTCCACATCCTCACAAACGGATTTCAAAATCCTGAAAATCTCTACGAGACTGCCATTTTTGTGGATGGTCTTATCGATGCCAAAGGACTTATTTTTGAAGAGGGGCGTATCCGTTTAGTGGCTCAAGAAGGGCGGATCGATATCAATGGCCAAATCTCTGCAGAAAATATTCAAATCGACGGCTCGCAAATCGCTCTTCTTGAAAATGCCATCCTCGATGCAAGCACAACTTCTCATGGCGGAACAATCGACTTGAAAGCGACGGCGCAATATGTAACTCCAAGCGCCCTTTTAAAAGCGGATGCCCTAGAAAACGGCGATGGCGGCGAGATCTCTGTCATCTCGAAAGATGCCACCCGTTTTTATGGAGCCCTTAGCGCAAAAGGGGGATCTAGAGGCGGCAATGGCGGCTGGATGGAAGTATCGGGAAGCTATCTAGAGTTCCAAGGAACAGCGACGGCAGCCGCTCCTTTCGGAATACCTGGGGATCTCGTTCTCGATCCGACAAATATTACCATTTCCGCCGCAGCCAATTTTAATGTGATGGGCTCTCCCAATTTTAGACCGGGGCCAGCGGCCGCCGCTGCCAATTTAAATACTGGAGTGCTTGTCGGTCTCTTAAATACAAATACCACCAATGTATCCGTTAATTCTTCGGGGAGCATCTCCACGCCTGGCAACATCGGAAACCTCACAGTCGTTGATCCCATTCTGTATAATTCTTCCAGAAATTTGACGCTCAATACGATTGTCCCTGGAGTCGCTTTGGGAAGTATTACTTTCAACCCTGCTGCCGATGTAAATAATTCAGGAACAGGAAATCTATCTATTCATAGCCAAGGGAGTGTTACGGTCAATGCTGCAGATATTCAAATCAATGGAGATATCGACGTACTTGCTCTTTTAGGCTCGGTCACCGTCCTTGGTGATGCAACGATAGGCGAGCTTCTGACTATGGCCGGATCTATCCAGATCGGAACTCCTGCGCAACCCATAGCACAAGATGTAACTCTCCAAATTCTTCCTGGGGGATCTCCTTCAAACATACATGCATTCGGCGGATCGATATCTATTTTTGCAAATGGGAACCTATCCCTCACAGATGGATCGATCATTGCTATCACTGATATAAATATCCAAAATATTCAAGGCGATGTCCACGTCAAAGGAACTACTTTCAATATTGCAGAAATTATCTGTGATGCAGGACCGATTCATATCGGCACTCCAGCAAATCCTGTAGGCCAAGATATCATTATCGAGAGCACTGCGAATACAACAGCACAGATGTTCGCTACAGATTTCGATATTTATACAACTCGCGATCTGATCCTCCTGTGCGGACCGAATAGCACCACAAGTGCGATCTTAGAAAGTACGATTGGCGATATACTGATCCGCTTAGGGAGAGATCTAACAGTTCAGGGAGGGAACACGACGGTGATGACTGGAGGGGCTTCTCATCTAGGTTCAGGTGGAGTTTTCGATCTTGCCTCTATCAATGGATCTCCCTTCCGAAACCTTACAGTTTTGGGAGGTCCTGGTTCAGTCAGCCAAGCTGATCTCATAAATATACGAGATACGATTATTGGGCCTTTATCGGGAGATGTTCGCATAGAGGGAGGCGGCGGTAATCCTTCTGGCGCCCAATTTGTATCTCAATTTGGGAATGTGATTTTTCAACAGGTGGGAGGAAACCTTTTTGTACTAGGGGGCTCCGGAGATAATAGCCCAACATTTTTAACATCGGGCATTGATATGACTATGAATGTACTCGGAGACGTCAATGTGCTTGGCGGAGCAGGCGTAGACTCATTTGGATTCATAGGTCCGACTGAAAATTTGCAAATGCAGATCGGAGGAGCTCTCAATCAAACCGGAGGCACAAATGACTTCGCAGGCTCCGTCATCAGTGCTGGAATCGATGCAACCATACATGTCGTACAAGATATAACTCTTCTGGGCGGATCAGGAAATTTTTCTGGGTCTTCTATTGCCGCAAACGGTTCTTTAAATATGTTCACGAATCAAAATCTTCTCTGCCAGGGCGGAAGTGGAATGAGTTCCGGTTGTGTTTTTTTTGGGACCACTTTGCAAATCCAAGCGGCAGACGCCATCTCCTTTTTAGGATTTTCAAATCTTACACAAAATTCTTTTGTCAGCATCAATGTCAGCGGCCTGTCGACGATCATTGCCGGGACTAATATGACATTTACGAATGGATCTACTTTTTCAAATGCTTCCCCTACCGACACTTCGTTTTTTGTTGTCGATAACGACTTCCCCTCGCCTCCACTTTTTGGCCCTGGATCGTTCAAACTCGATGCTACGAGTTCTCTCACCACCAGCATGGCTCCTTTAAAAATTTATACCTCGCGCAGACCGCTCAATGACATCGAAGGACTTTTGAATGGGGTGCATTTTGTGCCGGGGCCGATCTATCATGATACCGATCAAGAGGTGTGGGGAATCTATTATCCTACAGATCCCACGGGGATTCCCTATACCATCGCCTACAAAGACACGCCTGGCACTCTGATCGCATTTTCACAAGATGCCATTGCCTCTTTCATGGAGCTTTTCCGAGATCTCCATCCCTATAGCGAATACATTTCCGACTTCCTGGAATTCCGCGAATTTTGGAATGAGGAATGGACAGCCTGCGATCTCTATTTCCTGCGGCTAAGAACCTATTATTCTCCCTACCTGTCCGCCAAGTACGATCTCCTAAAAACCCGCCTCCACGAATAAAATATGAAATATGAATGCTGAATGCTGAAAACGTCGGGGCTTCGCCCCCGCACCCCATAAGAGAGGATTCAGATTTTTGTTTTTTTAGAGATGGTGATTAGAATAGCTATTAGTTCTTCTGCTTCTTTTGCGAGCAATGAGAGCTTTTTTTGGGAAACAATTTTCCCTTCAATTAGAAGTTCTATCCAATAGAGAGATTCTTCAAGTTCTTGAATGCTCAATTCAATTTTAGCAATAAATTCTGCTGAAGATCTGCCACGAAAAGCTTCTCTAAAATTTGCACCTACTGA
>CAZXVU010000059.1:5587-12459 GCA_964644465.1 uncultured bacterium | reverse complement strand
ACAGTGACCATATGGTAGACGGGGCTTTCAGTAGACGCGAGTAGGAAAGGAGTGGCGCTAATCATCAAGAATGTAAACAGGCCATTTAGAAATTTCATAGGTTTGAACTCCTGATATGAAAGGGGAAATTTTTACCATTTCATGGGGTTTCTCTCCAATCAATACTTCCAACTGCTTGCAAAAAAAAAGGATGAAAAAAATTCTTACAAAATGGGATCTTGCTTTGCCAGTTTGACTTTCAAGATAAAAGGAGAAAAATATGTCTGCAGCAAGCTTTCCTGGGCACCATACTCGTGAACAACATTTTAGCAATGCTTTTAAAGGAGATAAACATCCTCATTGTTATAAATCAGGGAGAAAACCAGTTTTTCAAGGAGATAATCAGCAAGATAGAACAGTTTATAAAGGCGATAGAGTGGAACGATCGAATCAACTTGCTATCGAGAGAGGACTTGCAAAGTCTCGGTTGTCAGATATTTTTGTAGGAGTTGTTGTCTTAAGAAAAGATCGGAGAGATTTTTTCACGTATCAGGGAAAAGGGGAAGCCAGAGATCTACCTTCAGTCATGTTAAAAGTTGTAGGAACAGTCGCGAGAACCTTAAATGTAGAATTAAAAAACTCGAGGAGAAAACTGCAATAAGTTCAATCGACGATCTTATAGAGCAGGGAATCTCTCGCAATCTGTTCTACTTCCTCTTTCAAGAGGCCAGCTTCTTTATAAGCTAACATGAGCTCTTGAGAAAGAGATGTAGAAAAAAGAAGGGGGTCATCCGTACAAAATACAATGGGATGGCCTCCTCTATAAAATTGAACTCCTGGATGCTGGTCATACCTTTCGATCATCTGCACGAGAAGGCTGCTCGAAAGACAGACTTCCAGAGGGATTCTATTCGACAAAATCCAATTAGAAGCTTCTGAAGAGAGGTGAACTCCGTGGCCAATGCGAACGGGATTGAGCGTAGTGAGCAATAGCATCTGATCTTTTTCCTCTGGGCTTTCTCCAATATGGATCACAAAAGGCAATCCGCCATTTTTTGCCCGAAGAAGATCGGGGAGAATGAGATCGATTTGCCCGATTGTTGAATCTCCGGAGATGTCGATTCCAATCACCCCTCGATCCTGATATTTGAGGGCTAAATCAATCGTTTCTCGAACTGTTTTAAGAGAGGAGTTTCGTTGAAGACTCAAGAGCAATTTTGCTTGAAAATGATCAGAGTTTTGGATATTCATGCCCTCAAGAATTGCCTGCAAATAAGCTTCTGGGCCTTCTCCTAAATTTTTTAAGCCCGATCGAATTTCTGCATAGACGACTCCATCTTCTTTCAGGGCCAGACAGAGAGCTTCAACGCCTTTCTGTACCTTCTCCTCAGTGTCAATGATTTGATTGACTAATTGGAAGACGTGAAATACCTCATGGTAATCGACGCTTTTGCGTATTTGCGTGAGCGCATTTTCCAATTTTTGTTTTTGTTCTTCTGTGGCGATAGAGAATAGATAACTCTTAGGATAAGAGCCGCTTAGGTGCAAATGAAGTTCAGCTTTAGGCAGTTTTTTCAAGTCAAAATATTCGTCAGAGTGAGAGGAGTTCATGAACATCACCATACAAAATATTCCAATTCCCATTCGGAGAGAAAAAATTTTCATCCTAAAATACCTTCTTTAACAAGAACTGTGTTATGCTAGTCTCGGATTGAACTATTTTGCAAGAACTCAGTAACCAGGGAGTTGTTATGACGAAAGAAGTGGTAAAACACCGGAAAGAAGAGAAGAAAAAACCTGCTTTGACGCCTAAAGAAAAGAAATTGAAGAAGCAAGAAAAGAAACAAAACAAGCAGATGAAACCTTAGTCATTTTTTCACAGCTGTGTAGATTTTGATTTTCTGCTAAAATTTTCCCCTTTTTTGTTTTTAAGGGGAAAATAACATGGCTATTTCTAGTTGCGAAGCTTGGCTGAAAGGGGAGTTTTATCAATACTCCTACACTTCAAAAGATCCTGCGGCCGTATTTTTTCAATGCACTTCCGATTACGTAACAACGAATCATGCGCCAGAGCATGTCCGTTTTGCATTACAGCGTTTCAGAGAAGCTGAAAAAGGGAGGATTTGGAATCCGAATAATAATTACGAACGGGAATGCCAATTATATAGGGAAGATACCGTTAAAGTTCTTTCAAAAGCGGGGAAGAATGCTCAGATTTCAGAATGGGAGATGTCGTCATATCTCAGTTCGTCTCCTATTCAAAGACTCTATTCTTCTGTAGTCGCAGTATTTACGGGTGCGAGAACAGCGCGGTAAATGGCCTTCTCATTGGATTTAATCGTCTGGGTATGAACGAATGTTGAGCCAGAGGCAATTTCAAAAGGAAAAGGTTCTATTCCAGGTTGACCATTAAAGTTTGAAGTAGGAACAGACTGTTCGTTATCATATCTATAGAGAATATATTTTACACCAGGCTCTAATCCTGAAACTGTCACTGTTAAATCGAGGTCCATCGGAGCGGGTCTATCGTTCGACTGATCGACAATTTCCGGGCTTTCATAATTCACATTCGTATCGACGCGCACAGGAAACGTTTCTTTATGGAGGTCCATAATCCCTGTGATTGCGATCCCGAAGTTGCCTACAGAGGAGTTGTTACAGAGTGAATAAATGGGACCATCTTTCGCATTCGCCTGTTTTCTACTTTTTTGGATCTCGCCAAAAGTCGCACTGAAGATGTATTGGGGAGGTCCGGGAGGAGGATTCCAAAGGGCATTGTCGCTAAAATAGATCACATCGTCTTCGTGATATTTTCCATCGGAATACTTCGATTCGATTTTCGTCACCGAAACAATGTGGTCGTAATCTGGTTGGCCAGCATTCGGTTTAGTGTCTCCATAGAAAAGATATTCATTCGTATAGAGTCCAATTGAAACCGGATTTCCTTGTGTGATCATTTCCTTGACCCAAACGAGAAAATCGTCAGTACTTTTCTGAGTGCTGGTATCCCATTCAATCGAGTTGAGTCGCATCTCTGAAGCTGTGTAAGCATCATTTTCGCCTAAGAGAAGCTGGCAGTCTACTTGGGGTTTGGACGTTGGACTTTGTGTATCTGCGATAGCCCGGGCATCATATTGAGAAAAATATTGGCCGAATTTTAATCCTGCTGCAATTGTACAGCATTCGCCGCAATAGCCGTTATTTTCATTCCATTGATAGCGTAGGGGAACGTTGACTTCGTTATTTTCATTCACGATCCCTGCAATCATTGAAATAGAGCCTAGAGTCAAGAGAGCGATCGATAGAGGAACGATAGGCGTTGTTAAAAGTGCTGCAAGCATTAAAAGGGCTCCGAGGACAACTAGCAGAATATCGATTTCTGATTTTGCAGGTTTTTCGACCGGAGGCAAATAGATTCGAGTTCTTGATATGCCTTTTTTACGTGGCGATCTCTCAATTTGCTCAGCAGGGGGTGCGCTGGGTTGGGCATCCGTCTTAGCCGGGATAACGAGGGGTCTTTGAGGAGCGCCTTCTATCTCCTCTTGAATGGGTTCTTCGGGCGCTCCTTCTGGAGCCGGATTAATGGGATAATTCACTCTCCCCAAGAGGTGTTGTTCTGGGTAGGGTTGCGGAACAAATGGTTGAAAATCAATGGGATGGTCAGCCTCTCCATCCTTTGTGACGAAGGGAGCTCTTTCTACAGGATATAATGGATCAATTGCGTTCATAGTCTTAGTAAATTTTTTTATTATATTATAACTTTTTTTGAATTATAAATAAATAGAATTATCTGTAATATTAGCCGAAATTAAATGGGGGTTAGGTTATGACAAGTAATTTATTGAGAGGGATGGTTGTTGAAACCAATGCCCAAAGCTGGACTGGCAAAGTTCTTTATAGCGATTTTTACTTCAAAGGGGATGAAATAGGTCCAGAAGAGTTAGTCCAAGATCCTTTTCTCAATCGGGCAGCCCGTACGCTGATCGTTGGGATTGCTGCGGGGATCATCCGTTCTGCATTGGCTGTGATCCATACAGTCGGGCACTTGTTTGCTGCTTTAGTCACAAGAGACAAGGGACATCTTTATCATGCCGCGAAAGGGTGCTGTGAATTTGTCAGAGGCCTTATCGAAGCAATTCCAATTGCAGGCAGGATTTTCGCGAATTCTTATTCTGGAATACCCGCTGCTTGGATGAGCAGTTATTATACGGGCACACATTCCTGGTGGATTTTAAAAATCTATAATCCTCAGAAGCCAGATTTATTAGATCAAAGCGCTGGGTTGTGGAATCATTTCAAAGCTGCTCGTCCAGACGGCTATGTGAGAGCTTAAAGCTCTCAGGGATTTTGGACTAATTGAGCGATCCCATTGCCGAATGACCAATTTTCCCGGTCTACTTGGACGATGGTGACAAAGATGTCTTCTTTCCTGACTTTAGGATTCTTCCCAAGAACTTTGACGAGTTGTTTGTAGAGCTTTTTTTTCATTTCAATCGTGCGCATGATGGAAGTGATATAAATCAATATCACATTGTCGGAGCGCTTCACTCCCCAGATCGTTTTATCGAATATAAAATGGGCTTTCTTATGCTCAGTGATGGTCTGGAAATGATCATTTGCTGGTATTTTCCATGCGTCCATCAGAGATTTATGGACACCTACGCTAACGGCTTTGATGTACTTAGCGGACTTTCCTTTCATGAGATGGATCTGGATTAGCGGCATGTGAATTTCCTTTGGGTGATTTCTTTTCTCATACATCGAATAGTTGCTTTTGATCAAAAAAATTCATATGCTGGGGAAATTATGATTTGCAGATGGATCTTTGGCTTTTTTCTCCTCCTTCTTGTTGGATGCTCCACGCAAAAAGAGAAGGACTTTGGAACTTGGAATAAGGGATTTTCTGTAGAGCTAAGCGATACAGAGTCGATCCAAAGTTCTCCCGGCAGGGAGCGGATAACCATTAAAGAGCTTGCTAAATGGGACGATATCGCCAAGAAACTCAATGAAAAGCACCCTCTGAAGGAAAATTACACTCGATTTTATGCATATCTTTATCAAGCGCAAAAGGCATTTGCCGATGCATCGTATGCAAGAACTGGAGCGTACTCGGGAAGCTTAGATCCCATCAGCATGCATGTGGTATCTTTGTTTTTTTCAAGACCTCCTAAAATTGAACCTTCAACAGACCCATTCTCGAAAGATCTCGCCGCATTGGTGGCAAAGCAAGTCGATGCCCGTTTTAAAACGGAACAAGCAGGGATCCATGTAGTACAAACAAACCCTTACAAAGGGTCTTGGCATGGAAAGCACCCATTTGGATTGACAATTCCTACCATGATCCCTTGGGTTCTCACGAAACCCGATGAATTTAGGCCTGAAAAACCGCCCTATCCAGACGATGAATTTTGGCAAAAGCAGCTTTCAGAAATGAAAGAGAGCATGGCTCATGCTACAGAAGAGCAAAAAAAACAAATTCTATTCTGGGCAGGAATGTTGATTCCCGACTTGAGCGATTGGAAAACAATCGGTGAAGAATACATGGATGCCCACAACGTTCCTCTTCCAGTACGCCTCGAAGCTCGCGCAAAGTTGTCTATTGCCATTATGGATGCAATGATCGCCGCTTACGACACCAAATACGCCTATTTAGTGCCGCGCCCCTTTATGCTCGACCCTGAGCTGAAAACGGTGATCCCTACTCCCAATTTTCCCAGCTACCCTTCCGCGCATTCTACTGTAAGTCCGGCAGCCGCAGCCGTATTGAGCTTTTATTTCCCTGAGAACGAAGAAGAGTGGAAGCGGTTGGCCGAAGAAGCGGGCTTATCGAGAATTTGGGCGGGGATCCACTACCCCTTTGACCATCAAATGGGCAAAGAAATGGGATCCAAAGTCGGGGAAGCGGTGCTCAACCAATGATCACCACAGTTTTCATTGCGCTTGCATGTATTGTCGTTTTGGGAAGCGCGCTGATCTATCTGTTTCCTGCGATGCATGTCGATACATTGAGAAAATATCTCAACATGCTCGTTCTTGGCGTCTTTTTACCTGCCCTGAATTTCAAAGTGATCTATACAGCCAAGATCGGCTATGAGTTTTGGCAGCTCCCATTGGTTGCAGTTGGCGGTGTCGCTGTATCCATTGCAGTAGGGGCTTTGATTTATGCGTTTTTCTCGATCCAAGGTAGGTCAAAAGGAGCTTTGATCATCGCCTGCGGCTTCAGCAATGTCACCTATTTCGGGATCGCAGTTCTGCAAGGGCTATTTCCACACAATCTCATCGAAGTATTGAAAGTCGCTGTCTTGTTTGAAATCACCATCACGCCTCTCAATCTCATCGTAGGCTCTGCTCTAGCGTCTCTATATGGAAACGAGGAACAAAAGTTCTCTTTCAAGAAATCGATGATCGATGTTCTTAAAATGCCTCTTCTATGGTCGACTTTTATCGCCCTTTTTCTCAATTTGGCCAAAGTACACGTGCCTGATTTTGTGATGAGCGCTACTACCCTTTTAGCCAATGCGGTCTCAGGCTTAATGATCCTCTCTTTAGGAATGGCTCTCAAGTATCCTATTTTAAAGCTGGCCTTGGTCCGTCTCCATATTTTGCTGCCCGTGTTCCTCATTAAACTCTTTTTGACCCCTTTCCTTACCTTCATGGGGGTCCATTGGCTTGGGGTCTCTGCTCCCTATTATCAGGCGTCGATCCTCGAAGCCGCCATGCCGAGCCAGCTGATCAGCCTGGCGGTGGTCGACCGTTTCAATTTGGACGTCGAGCTTCTGGCGATTGCCATTTCTTTCGATACAGCCTTAAGTTTTGTGACCATTCCTTTGGTTCACGCATTTCTGAATAGTTAAAGTCTACTGTCGAACAGCCAAATCAATGATATGAAGGAT
>CAZXVU010000059.1:0-5487 GCA_964644465.1 uncultured bacterium | reverse complement strand
AATGATATGAAGGATGAATAAAGAAGTAAATTGCCCCATTTTGAGTTAACTGCGAGCATTCTGTAGTCCTGTTTTGAACAGATCCCATTTTAGAGATTCCAAAATTTTTTATCCTTCATATCATTATATCCTTCATATCATTAACCCTGTCGCTCGACATAAAAACTCTCGCCTTACTCTTAAATTCCTATCCAATAATAAGTGAATTTGCGATCTGTAAAACAAATCATGAAAAAGATTTTGTTTTATCCAGATCGGGCCTTTTATTCGATTCCAGAATTGGAAAAACGCCTCCGTTTCAAATATCTCTCTCAAATTGCCTTTGAAACAGAAGAGAAGAGAGACGAAATCCTCTCGCGGGGAATGGAGAAATGGAAAAATCAAGAGATCTCCAATGATGCTTTGGAAATGGGACGCAAATTTCATGAGGAAATTGAAACTGGAACCCTCCCAAAAGTATCCATCAGATGGATCAACAGGCGGATTGGGTATGGCCTTTTTGCAGAGGAGAAAATTGCGGTAGGCCAATATGCGGGTGAATATACTGGCATTGTGAGGGAAAATAATCGGAGATATTTCGAACCGATCAATAATTATTGCTACGAGTATCCAGTTCCCGATTATATCGGTCGGAATTTCGTCACAGATGCAACGAGTGGGAATCTAACCCGTTTCATCAATCACAGCAATCGGCCGAATTTAAAACCGGTCCATGTCTTTCTTCATGGTTTTTTTCATCTTATTTTAGTGGCCATACAGGAAATCAGGAAAGGGGAACAGCTTTTCTATGAATATGGCCCTAGCTACTGGTATATCCGCAAGCGTCCTGCCGATATGTATTAAAATATCTATCCAAGATTTCTCCTGTTGGGTAGTATTTTGCTATTTTTTATTTCACAGATCATGATTCGTTTCTTTCTCATATTTTTTACGTTCATTCAGATTCTATCTGCAAAAACGATCTACTTTGTTCCTTATCCTGGATCAAATCCTGAAGTGACTTTTTATAATGCAAAGTCTTCCATCTTTGCAAAAAAGTGGGTCACTCTTCGAGAAATGCTGGAAGAGGCTGGCTATAAGGTAAAATTCACCAATGATGCGAAAAATCTGAAAGACGTCTATGCAATCATCTCCATTACAAATATCAATTCAAAATTATTGGCGAATCTCAAATCCTACCCTAAGGAAAAATGTTGGATTTTTCTGTTCGAACCCCCGGTATTTCTTCCCTCTGCATACGACCCTTCATTAGCGCTTTCTTTTGGGAAGATTTTTGTCATGTTCGACGATCTGATCGACAACAAGGAGTACTTCAAATTTCATTATCCTCAGCCGGAACTCAAAATGAAAGAGGATCTCCCAACATTTGAGATGAAGAAGTTGTGTGTGTTGATCGCAGCCAATAAAAGTTCAAAGCATCCTAAGGAACTTTACTCAGAAAGGATAAGAGCCATCTCTTTTTTCTCTCAGATGCATGGAGATGATTTTGACCTATTTGGCCCTGGCTGGAAGGGATTTTCGAGTTGGAAAGGAGTTGTCCATAACAAATGGGAAGTTCTCGAAAATTACAAATTTTCTATCTGCTATGAAAATATGAAAGATCAATTCGGCTACATCACAGAAAAGATCTTTGACTGTTTTGTGAGCGGGTGCGTACCCATCTATTGGGGAGCTAATAACATTTCCGATTACATCCCTAAAGAGTGCTATATCGACCGGAGAAAATTCCGTTCCCATGAGGAACTTTACACATTCATCAAAAATATGGATCAAAAAAAATACGAGGGCTATCTAAAAGCCATTCGTAAGTACTTGTCGAGTCCCAAAGCTCGCCTTTTTTCAGTCGATGCTTTTCTCGAACTGGTGCAAGAGCATATCGCATCTCTAGAACATGAAAAAATCTAGACAATAAATTTTTCATTTCTTAGTCTGACGGACCCATCTTTTTTTAATGGAGTTTACAACGAATATGATGAAATGGATGATCGCTGTTTGTTCAGCTGCTACGCTTATTGGATCTCAAAACCAAGTTGAGCTGTTAATTCCACCGAGATTGACTCAAGAGTCGGTCGCGGCAGAAATTGCATGTGTCCGCCCCATGCGGGAAGGGACGTTTAATATCTCAACGCAAGATATTGAAAATAAATTTGTTGTTCATTGCTATGGCCATGGAGGCTGCGGCTGGACGACGTTTATGGGTTCCGTAGAAAGAGCCATTGAACTTTTTCAACAAAGATACCCCTCTCCCTCTTCTGCACCGGCAATTAGAGTTGTTGGTTCGGGTTGCATGGGCCTTTGCTCTGCAATCGAACTGACCCGCAAAGGCTATCATGTCTCAAAGATTACCACAAAAGAGCTCTATGACATTCCTTCATGGAATGCTGCGGGCTATTTCGCCCTTGTTTCCGTAAAAATTTCTCCAGAAGAAGAGGCCACAGTCAATAAGGTCAATTTTTCAACATTCCGTTCCTATCAAATGGTTGAAAAAGGAGAGCATCCCTATCTCTCATCTTCATCCGTCCGATTTCTTCCCGTATATTGCAGCGAAGATACTCATGCTGGAGTGGAAGAATTGGAAGAACAGGGGAACATTCCTCCGAAAGAAGTTGTCGATATCGACTTTGGCAATGGCGTCGTGCATCGCAATTTTGCAAAATTCAAGACCTATTTTTTCGATGTAACAAGCCTCATGCAAGATTTGCATAAAGAAACAAACAGGCTGGGAATTCCTCTCGAGATGAAAAAAATTGAGAGCTTCAATGACGTTGAAGAAGAGGTGATCTTTAACTGTACGGGCCTTGGCGGTGGCGATCTAGCTAACGATTTGAAAATGATCCCTGTCCGGGGCCATTTGATCATGCTTGGCGAAGAGGCCGGAAAGGGGCACATGGATTATATGATCTATACGAAAGTATTGCAGGATGGAAAAGAGGAATATGTCTACCTATTCCCAAGGACCTTTTTCCTTTCTTCCCAAAATCCTCAGGGTACTGTTTCTTATGGAGTTATGGGAGGGACATTCCTGCAAAATGCAGATAAACTTCCCGCGGAGGAGTTAGCTCAGCTCGATAAACAAGAATTCAAGCGCCTTCTAGATCGGAATGCCGTTTTCTTCTACGGCAAATGTTTCGATGAGTGCCAATAGGCGTGCTTGACTTTTTCTCTTAAAGATCGAATACGGGGATTTATGCCTGAATCCCCGTTTCCTGACCATCATAGCTACATCGACCGACTTGTGGCGAATCCTTTTCGCGACACCATTAAAAACTTGAAAAGACCCTTAGCCACTGATATATAGATATCGATTTGGAAAAAGAAATGCACAAAAAAATCATTGAAATCACTTCCATCCAAGAAATTTTAAAACATCTCGATCCAAATACCCATTTTTTCTTTGATATCGATAATACGTTGCTCATGCCCAAGCAGGATTTCGGGAGCGAGCACTGGGAAAATTTCTTGTTCAGGCATTTTCTCGCAGAAGGTGTGCCTGAAGAGGATGCGTTCAATCGTGCCAGCGATATTTGGAAAGCCATCCAGACTGTCAGCGAGATCCGGTTTGTCGAACCCCAAACACTCAAAGTCGTCCAAACCTTGCGGGAACATGGCTGCCCTGTGTTTGCAATTACAGCGCGCTCTGTAGAATTGAGAAGAGTGACCCAAGGTCAATTGGCTCATCTGGGAATCGAGTTTTGCCATAGCGAGAAAGATTATATTTTAGAAAAACCTGTTGCATTTTCGAATGGAGTCTTTTTTTGCAGTGGATTCAATAAAGGACAAGCGATCCGATCGTATGTCGATGTCCATCAATGTTCTAAAATCGTCATGGTCGATGACAATATCGTCCATTTGGAGAATGCAGTAAAAGCTTTAGAGATTGAGTTCACCGGTTTGAGATATGGATACCTCGATCATCACAAGAAAAAGTATGTTCCCGATTCCGTGTCGACGCTCCTCTACAAAGTCTTCAACCATCCAGAGGCCTGCAAGTTCTTAAAAAAGGGACTTATTCAAGAATGATTCCCAGATGGTCCAGCAAGGCAAGGGCCTCTAATTTCGAGAATTTCGCTTTCGATAACTTGTTTGAAAGCGGATGGATTGAATAGTTGACAGCCCCCACGAAATTGGCCTTGCTCAAATCGCTATTATGGAAAGAGGTCCCTCTGAGATCGGCCTCTCTAAAATCGGCGCCTTGGAGATTGGAATTTGTAAAATAGGTGTTCCTGATTAGACACTTATAAAATGAAGTTTCTCTTAGATCGAGATCCGAAAAATTCGATGTGCAAATCAGAGAATTTTTAAACTTCAAAGCGATCAGTAAACGGTCGCACTTCCAAAAATCGAGGCCGACGCATTTCGATTCTTCGATTTCCAAATTCTGGAGCCGGCACCCATCTAGTTTAACGAGGCTCAAATTGCAATGAATCCATTTACATTCGAAGAGTTTTGAAGAGGTCAAATCGGCTTGAGTAAAATCGCAGCTTTCAAAAATACAATGGGAAAAAAGACGGTGCTTAAGATCCGCGCCCTTGAAATCTTGTTTCTTAAAAGTTTGATTTTCAAATTCTTTATTCATAAAACTTAAACGATTTCGGCCATTTCTTTGAATCTCTCAGGGGGTTCCTCTTCCATTTTTGAAACTCTTTTTTCAAGCCACTGAAATTTATGTCCCAAATCATTGAGTGTATTTGAAAAAAGGATCTCTTTGCGGGAGCCGATGATCGTTATAACATGGTTCTGAAGGAGTTCGTCTCTGAGTGGAGTGTTACTCTGAATATGTGAAGCGGCTCGCACCAGTGGTTTAAGCACATCTTCCACTTCATATTTTGGAAATGAAAGTTTTTTGAGAGATTTAGCGATGAGATCTTTTCTTTCCAGGATCCCATTCGCTAGCTGGCGGATTCTCTCTGCCTCACCAGGATTACCGTGATCGACGTAAGCATTGACTCCAACGGGCGTGACCAGAGCATAGCTTCTGAGAAGGTAGTTTGCGATCTCCCGATATTCTTCACGGATAGGTACAAGGATTGCTTCCATGTCCGCCCGCTTTTTGCCTTGGGTCCTGGCGCAGCACCAGCCAAAGAAATTTGCGATCATCCCGAAAGCCGCAGCAGTTGCGCAAATGAGGATTTGGTAGGGGGTTGAAGTGCATGGGCAGAAAAAAGTAGTGGCTCCTATTCCGATGGGAACTGTCGAAGCGCAGCAGGCGCAAGCATCCGAAGAACATCTTTTTCCCGACGTATTATAGCTTTGCTCCCAATATTGAATATGCTGCCTACGGAGCGGGGATCGTTTTGCCTGGAAATCGGCGAGATATTCAAGACTCTGCTGCCCATCATCGGGCAAATAGCTCTCATAATAAAATGAGGGTTTTAAAGGGCAAAAGGCGTTCATAGGAGAACGATTATAGCTTTTTTAGGGGAAGGTTTCAAGGAGACCCAAGCCTTGATCTTTATGATTATTTCCTTCAAACTAGCCCTCCTCAAT
>CAZXVU010000058.1:0-12682 GCA_964644465.1 uncultured bacterium | reverse complement strand
TCATCCACGTCTCTGAAATGTCTTGGACGAAAAACGTCACTGAACCGAGCGAAGTCGTCCATGTCGGCGATGAAGTAGAAGCGATCGTTCTCTCCGTTCAAAAAGAAGAAGGCAAGATCTCCCTCGGCATCAAGCAAACAGAGCGCAATCCATGGGAAGATGTTGAGAAAAAATATCCAGTTGGAAGCAGTGTAGTCGCTGAGATCCGCAACCTGACCAACTACGGCGCTTTTGTCGAATTGGAACCGGGCGTTGATGGATTGATCCACATTTCCGATCTAAGCTGGATCAAAAAAGTGTCTCATCCTTCTGAAGTATTGAAGAAAGGGGACAAAGTAGAAGCCATCATCCTTTCAGTAGATAAAGAGAGCAAAAAAATCACTCTCGGCGTTAAGCAGCTCAGCACAAATCCCTGGGAAACCATCGAAAGAACTCTTCCTGTGGGCTCGCTAGTGCACGGCGTTGTCACTAAGACAACTGCATTTGGCGCTTTTGTCCAACTCGAAAATGGAATCGAAGCTTTAATTCACGTAACGGAACTCTCCGACCAGCCTTTCGGCAAAGTTGAAGATGTCGTCCAAAAAGGCGACGATGTTACTGCAAAAGTAATTAAGTTGGACCCAGAACACAAAAAGATCGCCCTTTCAATCAAAGAATATTTGATCGAAAAAAACCAAATGAACAGAGACGATATTGTCGTTGGCGGCAAGTCCAAAAAAGGGAAAAAGAAGAAATCCCACGATGAAGAGAAGGATCTGAAGGATGAATAAAGACCTTATAGCTATCTTTGAATATCTCGAGCGCGAAAAAGGAATCAAACGAGAAATCGTTATCAACGCGATTGCCGATTCCTTGCGAGCAGCTGCCCGCAAAAGCGTAAAGGGCTTGGGTGAAAAGGTTAGCGTTGAGATCCATCCAAAAACCGGCGAAATCGAAGTTTTCACGCAAAAGAAAATTGTCGAAAAAGTCACAAATCCTTCAGACGAGATTTCGATTGAAGATGCTCGCGTTATGGAGCCGGAATGCCAAGTAGGCCAATGGCTAGAGATATCGATCACGCCGCAAGATTTCGGCCGGATCGCTGCGCAAGCGGCGCGCCAGATCATCACGCAAAAGCTCAAAGGGGCCGAGCGCGATGTGATCTATGAAGAATATCGACACCGCGCCGGAGAAATTATCTCCGGCACCGTGAAGCGCTTTATCCGAGGACGTACCATTGTGGTCGATCTTGGGAAAGTGGAAGCTATTCTGCCCGAGCGCAACTATCCTAAGCTGGAACGCTACAATGTCGGGGATAAAGTACAGGCCCTTCTATTGGAAGTGCGAGATACAGACAGCGGGGGCGCGGAAGTCATTTTGACGCGCAGCCATCCCGAATTCGTCGCTCAGCTCTTCATATTGGAAGTTCCCGAATTACATGATAAAACTGTCGCGATTGAGAAGATCGTGCGAGACCCGGGCTACAGAACGAAGCTCGCCGTCCGTTCTTACGATCCAAAAGTCGATCCAGTTGGAACCTGCGTCGGTGTCCGAGGAACGCGGATTAAAAATATCATTCGAGAATTGAATAACGAAAAAATTGACGTTGTACCCTTTTCTGATGATACCATCCAACTTCTGCAAAACCTCTTGGCTCCTGCAGAAATCCGCAAATTGAAAAATTATGAAGACCGAATCTGGATGGTTGTCACTGATGAAGACTATCCAACTGTGATCGGCAAAAAGGGAATGAACGCCCGCTTGATCGGACAAATGATCGGTAAAGAAATCGATGTCCAAAAGATGAGCGAGTATCAAAAAATTCTCACAATTCAAATGGCTGAACTGGCTGATTCTCCGGATCCAAGCTTTGATGATAAATTGAAGATCGAAGGGGTTAGCGGCCTCATCCTTGAAAGTTTGATCTCCGCGGGCTATGAAACAATGCGTAAATTCTGCTTAGCCCTGCCGGCAGAAATCCCTGCAAAAGTCCCAGGGGTTAACTATTACGACCTCGCTGACAAGATACTGGAACAAACGCGTAAAAAAAAGGGTTGATCTTTGGGTAAAAACCTCAAGCTGAATATTAAAAACACCCAGCTCGCTGAAGCTCTCAAAACAAAGAAAGCTGCACCAACCGAGCCTGAAGTTGCAAAAAAAACCGATTCGGCAGCACCTGCCGAGGGCGAGCCTAAAAAACGGCTTACCCGCTTGAAAGAAGACGCTGCCATTGTAACAGCTATCAAACAAGCGGAAAAGACGCTCGCTACGCGGGAGAAAGAAGTAGAAGCAACTTCTCTGATTAAAAAGCGGAAAACCAGGATCGTACAGGGCCCCCCAACACCTGAAGAAATCAAAGCTGAAAAAGAAGCGGCAGCAGCAGCAGCAGCGGCTCCAGAAGAAATTGCTGAACCTGAATCTACAGCTCTTTCCCAAGAAACGAAGGAAGCTCCCAGCCAAACTCCTCTCCAAAAAGCTGCCGAAAAACCAGCTGGAGAAAAAGCAGAGGCCGTTAAACCTGAATCAAAACCGGCTCCAAAGGCTTCTATTCCTGTTGCAGAACCTCCTGGCCCATCTCATCAGCCTAAACGGGACCTTACCAAGGAACTCCGCCCGAAGAAAAAAGAAGAATTGCGATTCGACTCACGCGACCGACAAGGTCTTCGGGATGTCGACAATGAAGCATGGCGCAAGCGCCGCGCGCATAAACCGCGTAGATATCAAGAAGAAATCATAGTCGTACGACCCAAACATGTTTCTGTGCGGCTACCGATCTCGATTAAAGATCTCGCCCATGAAATGAAACTGAAAGCTTCGCAGCTTATCGCAAAACTATTCATGCAAGGGCTTACGCTCACTTTAAATGATTTTCTCGACGATGAGACTGTCGTCCAACTTCTGGGGCATGAGTTCGATTGCGAAATCAAAATCGACCGTTCTGAGCAAGAACGGATCCAAATTACAGGCCAGTCGATCCGCGAAGAAATCGTGGGTTCGTTGCCAGAAGAAATTATCCTCCGCTCTCCTGTTGTGACCTTTATGGGCCACGTCGACCACGGCAAGACTAGCTTAATCGATGCGATCCGCAAATCCAATCGCGCGGCTGGAGAAGCAGGAGCTATCACTCAGCACATTGGCGCTTTCAAAGTGAAGACCAATGCTGGCGAAGTAACCATTCTCGATACCCCAGGTCATGAAGCCTTCTCTGAAATGCGCTCCCGCGGCGCTAACGTGACCGATATCGTCATTCTCGTCATCGCCGGCGATGAAGGAATTCGCGCACAAACTGAAGAAGCGATTCGTCAGGCAAGAGATGCAAAAGTGCCTATCCTAGTCGCACTCAATAAATGCGACAAACCGACATTTGATGCTCAAAAAGTCTATCGCGAACTTGCAGACCGCGACCTTCTTCCAGAATCTTGGGGAGGTACGATCATCACTGTCAATTGTTCCGCCGTCTCTGGACAGGGCATTACAGAACTTCTTGAAATGATTGCGCTGCAGGCCGAAATTCTGGAGCTGCGCGCCAATCCCAATGCACGTGCTCGAGGAGCCATTCTCGAATCAGAAATGCATAAGGGACTCGGCGCCGTCGCCACTGTTCTCGTTCAAAACGGAACGCTCCGAAAAGGCGATGCGATTGTGTATAGCCATTATTCTGGCCGCATCAAAACAATGCAAGACGACCACGGCCGCCAGCTCGAAGAAGCAGGACCATCGACTCCAATAAAGATCACTGGGCTTTCCGAACTTGCAGTCGCCGGCAGCGAATTCATCGTTGTGAAAAGTGAAAAAGAAGCCCGCGAATTGGCCTCTGCACGAGCAGAAGGGATCCAACGGGATATGCACGCAAAGCCAAAACTCGGCGGCCTAGAAAAGATGATGGCCAAAAAAGAAAGCGGCGAGAAAAAAGTTCTTCCGCTGATCTTACGCGCAGACGTCCAAGGATCTCTAGAGGCTTTGAGAAATTCTCTTCTCAAGATCCAATCAAACAAGGTCCGTATCGAGGTTGTTAACGCCGATGTCGGTGAGATTTCCGAGTCGGATATTGAACTCGCTGCTGCATCTAAAGCGACTATCGTTGGCTTCCATACAAGCATCGAAAGCCACGCCGATGATCTGATCAAGCAGAAAAAAGTCGCTGTCTACACGCAAGATGTCATCTACCACTTGATCGATGAAGTGAAAAATCGGATGAGAACGCTTCTAGATAAGCTTGAACAAGAAAATGATACTGGCGAAGCTGTTATAAAAGCCGTCTTTAAATCGTCTCAATTAGGCTTGATCGCAGGATGCCAAGTGAGCGACGGCGTCATTAAGCGACAAAGCAACATCCGCCAAATCCGCGATAAACAGGTGATTTGGAAAGGAAAGATCGCTTCCTTAAAACGGATGAAAGAAGATGTCAAAGATGTCCAGAAAGGCTTTGAATGCGGGATCCTTTTAGAAGGGCAGACAGATTATAAAGAAGGAGACATCCTTCAGGCCTATGAAATCACCTATCTGGAACAAGATCTATAACATATGAAGAAAAATCGGCTTGAGCGGGTCAATTCGCTGCTCAAGGAAGTTATTTTTGAAGTGATCCAAAAAGAGGTCCGCAATCCTCATGTAACCACTTTTGTCACTGTGATAAAAGTGGACACTTCTGCGGATCTCCATCACGCAAAAGTTTACATCAGCCTGATTGCAACCGATGCTGAAAAAGAGAAGGTTGTCGCCGCGCTCCAATCAGCCGCAGGCTTTATTGCGGTCCATGCGGCGAAAAAGGCGCAGCTCCGCTATTTCCCAAATCTTACTTTTAAACTCGATACGTCTCTCGACGAGCATATGAAAATCCAAAAGATTCTTGGAGATATCGAAAAAGAACGCCTTTCCCGCGAACCTCATGCAGATGAAAAATAACGGCATCCTCTTGGTCGATAAGGCTCCCGGCTCGACCTCTTTTCATCTTGTCTCTTTGCTAAGGCGTCTAACCAAAATTGAGAAAATCGGCCACGCAGGAACGCTAGACCCCTTTGCAACAGGGGTGATGGTCATGCTGATCGGCCGAGAATACACGCGCCGCTCGGATGAATTCTTGTGCAGCGATAAGCAGTATCGAGCGACCCTCGTGTTAGGCATTTCTACGGATAGCTACGATATCGACGGTCAAGTGACATCCCGTTCCGATCTGATTCCCTCTTTAAAAGAAGTTCAGCTAGCCATCGCCCCATTTCAAGGTGAAATCCTTCAAATACCCCCTATGTTTTCGGCGAAGAAAGTTGAAGGGAAAAAACTCTACGATTTAGCACGCCGCGGAATCACCATCGAACGGCAGCCCGTCAAAGTCCAGCTTGAAATTTCTCTCATTTCTTATGAATACCCCAAAGTCGAAATCGAAGTGAGTTGCAGCAAAGGGACCTATATACGCAGCCTTGCTCACGATATTGGACAAAACCTCGGCTGCGGCGCCCATCTTTGTTCGCTCGCACGTCTCCGCTCTGGCTCTTTCCATCTCGATGAGTGCGTTCCTCAATCGCTCCTTAAAAATCCTGAATTCGACATCAGCCCCTACTTGAGAAAATCTCTATGAAGATAACGACCTCTATTCCCTCCTCTATGCCTAAAACAGCTTTGACGATCGGCTCGTTTGATGGGGTGCATTTAGGCCATCAAGGTCTTTTGGCTGCTTTAAAATCTAAAGGGGATCATACGACAGTTTTGACTTTTTCCAATCACCCGCTTCAAATCTTAAAACCGCAAAGTTCTCTGGGTTTCCTATGCACACTCCATCAAAAACTGGCTCTCTTAAAAGACTGCGGCGTTGATTCTGTCATCATCATTCCTTTTTCAGAAGAGTTCGCATCCACTCCTTTTGATAGTTTCCTTTCCCGTTTTTCTCTCTCTCATCTCGTCTTAGGCGAAGGATCGGCCTTCGGGAAAAATCGCGAAGGAAACGCTGAAAATGTGCAAGCTTTCGCCGAAAAACAGCAATTCATTGCGGAATTTCTCCCTAAAGTCGAACTTGATGGCGAGCCCATCTCCTCAAGGAGAATCCGCGCCGCAGTCGCTACCGGCGATTTTACTCTTGCTAACCGCCTTTTAGGCCGCACCTATTCCGTTTTTTTCCCTGAAGGAAAAAAACAAACAACGGAACCGAACCTTTGCCTCCCTCCAAATGGCCGTTATTTTGTAAAAGCAAATCAAAATCCCGTTCTTTTAGAGGTCAAAGGCAAACTCCTCACTCTTTCCCATTCTTTTTCCAAACAAACGCTTCTGAATTTTGAACCTGCATCCAAACTCGAGGAAATCAATGTCTAATCTTTCTTGCGGAATTGTCGGACTGCCAAACGTTGGCAAATCCACCCTATTCAACGCTCTGACCCGCAAACAAATTCCCTCCGAGAACTACCCTTTTTGCACGATCGATCCGAATGTCGGAATCGTCAACATGACCGATCCCCGCCTGCAGATTCTTTCCGAACAATCGAGCAGTCAAAAAATCATCTACGCAACGGTAACTTTCGTCGATATCGCAGGCCTTGTGAAAGGAGCCTCTCAAGGAGAAGGGCTAGGGAACCAATTCCTCACTCATATTCGGGAGACCGATGCAATTGTCCAAGTTGTCCGCTGCTTTGAAAATGATGAAGTGATCCACGTTGCGGGAA
The DNA here is from genome assembly GCA_964644465.1 of uncultured bacterium. Classification (GTDB taxonomy): domain Bacteria; phylum Chlamydiota; class Chlamydiia; order Chlamydiales; family SM23-39; genus CAZXVU01. The sequence continues at coordinate 6,053 of CAZXVU010000058.1, read as the reverse complement.
GGGTCGATCCCATTGAAGACATTGAAGTGATCACCCTTGAGCTGATTCTTGCTGACCTACAAATGGCGGAAAATACAGTAAGCCGTTTAGAAAAACAGGCCAAAGGAAAAAAAGAACTTCTCCCCGCTGTAGATTTCTTGAAAAAAGCCATCGAGCACCTCAATCAAAATCTTCCCCTTCGCGCTTTGAAACTCACCCCAGAAGAGGAAATCCACGCCAGCATTTATCCATTTCTCACCCGCAAGAAAGTGCTGTATGTCTGTAACGTCGGCGAAAACGATGTTCCGGCTCTTGACAACAAATATGTCCAACGGGTGCGTGAATATGCCGCTAAAGAAGGAAGCCGCGTTGTGCCTATCTGCGCCCGCATCGAAGAAGAGATCTCCCGCCTTGATGAGAAGGACGCTAAGGAATTCTTAGAAAGCCTAGGCCTTAAAGAATCAGGTCTTGACCGCCTCATCCGGGAAGCCTTTTCGCTTCTCGATCTCATCACCTACATCACCACCGGTGAAATTGAAACGCGCGCCTGGACCATCAAAAAAGGAACCCCAGCCGCCGAAGCCGCTGGCAAGATCCATAGCGATATTGAAAAAGGGTTTATCCGCGCTGAAGTTGTCTCCTACAACGACATGATCAAGTATCATGGCCGCGTTGGGGCCCGCGAAGTCGGTAAAGCCCGTTCCGAGGGTCGCGAATACATCGTCCATGATGGAGACGTAGTCCTCTTCTACCATAATTAGACAACAAAACTCCTAACCTTTATATGAATAAGAAAGGGAGTTTTCTCATGAAACCAACTTTTATCATTGGTCTCGTCTTGGTTATTTTAGGTGTGTTAGTCATAGGCTATGATTACTATCCTCCTCGCAGAGAAAGGCATCATATTGGAGTAGGGCCTGTATCAATAAATGCTACTGTGACTAAAGAAGGCTCCGATCCAACACCCTTGATTTTTGGGGGGCTTGCTATTGTTGGCGGGATATTTCTCATGCTGAGAAAATCGTAAACCTCGGTATCCTCTCGTTCAATAAACAGAGGACCTCATAGGGAATTGTATCGCAGAGCTGCGCTACTTCTTGCAGGGTGATCTCTTCATCGCCCTGCTTACCTACCAAGACTACTTCGTCACCCACATACACTTCTTCATCCCCAACATCGACCATAAATTGGTCCATGCAGATAGTTCCTGCAATCTTAAACCTCTTGCCCCGTATCAGAACACTTCCTCGATTTGAAAGAGATCTTCGATACCCATCTCCATATCCAACGGGCACTGTGACGATCCGTGTTTGTTTCGAGGTAATATACGTGTGCCCATAGCTGATCCCTTCCCCTTTTGCGACCACTTTAAAAAAAGAGACTTTGGACTTCAGACTGAAACAGGGTTTTAATTCCTTAAAAGCGTCCGGGACATTCTCAGGCAGATAGCCGAATACGATGATTCCCGGCCGTACCATATCCATATATCCTTTCGGGAAGTGAAGCACTCCATTGGAGTTGGCGATATGTCTGATAAAGGTCTCTCCCTGAAAAACAGGGTGGCGCAGCATTTCTTCGAAAATCCGTATTTGTTTATCCGCGATGGGATCATCAGGCGTTTCCCCAGTTGCTAAATGGGAATAGATTCCGGCAATTTCAAAACACTCCAAACTCTTTAAATGCTTGAATAAATCAATTGCCGTAAGACAGCGCACTCCAGTTCTGTGCATTCCGGTGTCCACTTCCAGATGTATACGGCATCTTCTCCGCAGTTTTTGACAGCTTTTTGCAACTAGATCGGCTTTAAACTTCGAACTGATTGAAAATTCCAGATTGAAATTGATCAAATCGACTACTTGATCTTCGTGGATAGCACCCACCACCAAAATGGGAATCTGAATTCCCATTTGCCGCAGCTTCACTCCCTCCTGCAAACAAGAAACAGCTAAACAATCGACCCCAGCTTTATCGGCAGCTTTGCCGATTTCCACAATCCCATGTCCATACGCATTTCCTTTGACTGGAAGGCAAAACAAACTGTTCCCAATGTTTCTCTTCACAACTTCTATGTTCTTCCGGAACTGACCTAGATCTACTTCGACCCAGGTGGGATGGGGATAAATCACGCAATGCTCCTCGCTCTTCTCTATTCTACCATTCCCTTTTCAAATTTTCTTCAACTCTTTATGATGCCCCGCCTTTGAAACAAATCTAAGTTTAGGAGAAAAAGCATGAAAACAATCCTCTTATGTTTATTTTTCGCAATTTTGAATACCGCCTTTGCATGGGGCCTCAAGACGGGAACGTATGACATGTATGGCGTCAACGCGAATGGAAGCACCTATCAGGGACAAGTGGTGATCACTCCTCAAGGCGATAATTACAATGTGGTATGGCTGGTTGGAAATAATCAAGCTCAAGTAGGCGTGGGGATTTTCAATTCTTGGGAAGACATTCTCAGCGTCGCATATACAGATATCACTAGAACTCAATGGGGAGTTGTATCTTACAAAGTGGGATCCTTCGGAGAAATCAAAGGAAAATGGACCACGTATGAAGGAACAAGGCAAGCTACTGAAACACTCACCTGGAGAAATTCCTATACCTATTAATCTGCAGAAAAGAACCCCGCCGTTACCCGGCGGGGAAAAATGATATTATTATTGCGAAGGGGGAGCTGGAAGGTTTTGGACCTGTTGGAAAACATTGTTTATTTGCCTTCCAAAATCTGATAAATTAACAGATCCATTCAAAACGCTGCTCTCTAACTGTTGCAATTGATTCATAAGATTTACAATCTGTTTTAATGTATTCGTAGGCTGATCGGGCAATTTAACTTCAAGGGTTAGTAGATTTTCTAATTCTGTAATCTCATTAACTGCAGCTGGCGCCCAAATAGGAACATCATTCAATGATTGAGATTTGAGTAATGATGAAAGCATATTTCTTTCGTTTTTTATTATTTAATTTTTCTTCTACAACTCAATTTTATAATTAAAAAATTAAAAATTCAATACATTTCAATTAAAACAAACACAAATTGTCCCAATATCATGTCCCAATAATCAATTGGATTCTTTTGCGCTTGACTCCCCTCTATGAGCTTCGCTACAGTCTTGAGTAGGAAAAGCCGCAACGAAGTTTGCGGCAAAACAAGCCAACGAAGTTGGCCACCGAGAACAGATGGCTGAAAAGACCGAAAAGGCGACGCCGAAGAAACTGAAGGATGCCCGTAAGAAGGGGCAAGTTGCGAAGGTGCAGGACTTGCCCGCCGCGATGACCTTTATTGTTTCGATTATGGGTACTTTGGCGATGATGGGAATGCTGTTTCAGAACATGGGCGGTTTTTTAGTCCAGATGTTCCGGCAAGTGCCGTATACAGGTGAAGATTTCGATACAAGAGCGGCTGGGCTTTTTTATGTGGCGATGCAGGTGATTCTTCAGACGAGCCTGCCTATTATGGTCATGGTCTGCTTTGTGGGGGTTTTGGTCAGCTTTTTAGTGGTAGGTCCTGTTTTTTCTTTAGAAGCGATGAAATTCGATCTGAAAAAACTGAATCCGATTGAAGGGATCAAACAAAAATTCAAATTGAAAGTGTTAGTTGAACTCCTCAAATCGATTGCGAAAATTACGGGCGCGGGCATCATTATTTACATGGTTTTGTGGTCGATGCTTCCCCAAATTATCGCTTCGGCAGCGATCCCAGTGCTGGCCAGCGCTTTAGTGGTTCACGATTTTTTGATCACCTCTGCAATCCGGGTGGGTATTTTTTTCCTTTTAATCGGCCTTTTCGACCTTGCTTTCCAGAAAAAGAACTTCGCAAAAGAAATGAAGATGGAAAAATTCGAGGTCAAGCAGGAATATAAGGATACAGAAGGCGATCCGATGATTAAAGGGAAGCGCCGCGAACTGTTTCGGGAAATTGCCTATCAAGAGGGAGCTGGAGCTGCAAGGCGCGCAAGGGCGATCATTACAAATCCTACTCACCTCGCCATTGCTTTGAAATACAATCCGGAAGAAGAGCCGGCTCCTATTATCCTTACCATGGGGGCTGGAATCATTGCCGATCAGATCATTAAAATAGGTCTCGAAAACAATATCCCAATCATGAGAAACGTAGATTTAGCACGAGAGCTATACAGTAAAGGGAAAATTTCCGATTATATTCCTGAGGACACTTACCAGGCTGTTGCGGAAATCCTCAAATGGATCGAATCCCTGGAAGGAAATCCAGACGTCAATATGGAACTATTCAAATGAAAGCTTTAGATAATATTTCTCGGTTTCTTGGAGGCGAAAGAGCCCTCTCGGCGATTTCTGGATCGAGCGACTTGGTCTTAGCAGGTGTCATCATCTCCATCATCATGATGCTGATCTTCCCGATCTCGCCTCATATGATCGATGTGTTGATCGCAATCAACCTTTCGGTTTCGGTCACCTTGCTGTTTGTCGCCATCTACATTCAAAAAGCGGTCCAGTTGTCGATGTTCCCCTCTCTCCTCCTTTTGACTACACTTTATCGACTTGGAGTGAACATCTCTTCTACCCGCCAGATCCTTCTCCATGCTAACGCAGGGAAAATCATCTTCGCCTTCGGAAACTTCGTAGTCGGGGGCAATTATGTGGTCGGGGGCGTCGTCTTCCTGATCATTACCATTGTCCAGTTCATCGTCGTTGTTAAAGGCGCCGAAAGGGTCGCTGAAGTGGCTGCCCGCTTCACTTTGGACGCGATGCCAGGTAAACAAATGTCCATCGACGCAGACCTTCGCGCTGGAATCATCGACCAGCAAGCAGCGCGCGAACTTCGTTTAGGGCTGACCAAAGAAAGCCAGCTTTACGGAGCCATGGACGGCGCTATGAAGTTCGTCAAGGGAGATGCGATCGCGGGCATTGTGATTACGGCCATCAACATCATCGGCGGTTTGATTATCGGGGTGACGATGCACGGGATGACACTCGCTCAATCGGCCAAAATTTACTCTTTGCTGTCCATCGGCGACGGCCTGGTTTCTCAGATCCCCGCCTTAATGATCGGAATCACAGCGGGTATTGTCACAACCCGCGTCTCGAGCGAGAAGAAAGATGCCCACTTAGGTAAAGAGATCTCCGAACAATTACTCAAACAGCCAAAAGCTTTGATGATTGCCGGCGGTATCTTGTTCTTGATGGCCTTTATTCCTGGATTCCCAGCATGGCCGTTCCTGATCCTATTTGCCCTCATTGGCACCATCGGCTATGTCTTTTGGAACACTTCACGTAGAACTGCAGCTAAAGCGGTCGCTGGGATCCGAGGGATGGACGTCGATGTTCCCGGACACACCGTCGTCGGAGGCTCAGGTGAAGATTACGCCCTGACATTGCCTGTCGTCCTGGAAGTTGGCTCAGCTATTTCGCTCATCATCAAAAAAGATAAGCAGGGGCTTACTTTCATCGACCAGATGATTCCCAAAATGCGCCATGCATTGTATCAAGACTTAGGGGTCCGCTTTCCAGGCGTCCATGTACGGACAGATTCCCCCTCGTTGGACGCAAATGAATATGCGATTCATTTGAATGAAGTGCCGATCGTCCGCGGCAAGATCATCTTGAAACACCTTCTTACCAATGAAAGCGAAGAGACGCTCCGCCGTTACAACATTCCTTTCATCACCTCGAAAGGAACACTCGGAATGCCTGCTCTTTGGGTCGATGAAAAATACCAGGAGATCCTGCAGAGGGCCGGCGTCCGCTTCTGGACTGGCCTTGAGGTGATGATCCTCCACCTTTCCAAATTCTACCGCCAATACGCCAGCGAATTCATCGGCATCCAGGAAGTCCGAGGCATCCTCGAATTCATCGAAAAATCGTTCCCCGACCTCATCAAAGAGGTCACCCGCTTGGTCCCGCTCCAAAAACTCACAGAAATCCTTCGCCGCCTGATTCAAGAACAGGTTTCGATCAAAGATCTTCGCACCATTCTCGAGGCCCTCAGCGAATGGGCCCAAACGGAAAAAGATACAGTGCTTCTCACAGAATATGTCCGCTCTTCCCTCAAGCGCTATATCAGCTATAAATACTCACTTGGGCAATCGGTT
>CAZXVU010000057.1:0-12929 GCA_964644465.1 uncultured bacterium | reverse complement strand
CCGGGCGCTCCTGCAAATATCACTGTCAATGCGGGAAACGATCTCTCCCTTCAAGGACTCGGCCCTTTTGGAAACTCAAATTTTAATAGGGTCTGGATTGGAAGCGACGGGGGGGCGGGTACGTCTGCTACATCGAACCTTCTTGTGAATGTGGGCCGCGATTTGAATATTTACGGATCTAATCCTCCTAATCTAATCACGAGCACCTTCATCGGGTACAATATTCTTGGAGCCCCAACGGCAACTTCCATGCATGTCAATGTGACCGGCAATATTATCGTTGACGCACGTCTTGCCTCATCTGTCGGCGGCAATCAGGCGGTCGGTTTTTTCCCTGCCTATAATACCTTCGATGCTACAGCGAATCCCGAATGTTTGATTCATTGCTTAGGGGATATTATCTTCTTGGGAGCTGCCTATCCGATATCTACCAGTATTAATTCAGGAGACAACCTTTCACGCGTTACTGCTCCTCTAGGCACTTATACTAGCCATCTGTGGGCAGAAGGGAGCATCCGATGCATCAATGGAAATCAACCTGGCACCTTAGGAGAAATTGGAATTTTTGTCGTAAGCACTTTGCCGAATGTCTCGGTTCGTGCTTCGGGAGATGTGATTACCGGCAATTCCAGTGTTTTCCATAGCCAAGGAACGGGAAGTTTAATCTTGAACGGGAGCGGCAACCCTACATTTAGCGGGATTTTTATCGAGGCAGACGCCTGTTTTGCGGCCGGAGAGCTTTGGGGAGCTCAGAATTTCACAGTCAATACAGTAAATGTTTTCGCTACGAACTCTCTAGGCAGCGCTTCTCTTGCTTCAGCCTGCGATAGTCTTGGAGCCTTTGGATACGACAATACCCACTATGATGTGACTGCGCTTCCAACGCCCTTCATCAATGCTCCGCATGCGGCTCTCGCGGTTATTTTTGCGCCTGTTCTCGGGATGGGACTCGTTTCTGATTTTAGCGGAAATATCGTCCTTCATAGTGCAGATACCTATCTTGGCGCAGGATCTCCGATTCCGCCGGCTTTCTTCAGCGCAGGGACTCTAGCGAATCTGATACTTCAACCCGCAATAACGGTTCCCCTTGCACCTAATACTCTCTCTCTCAATGGAGGCAGCGGGAATGTGGAAGTATCTGGGTCGAACGGACCTATTTTATTCAATGGATTCCCTCCCACCCCACCTGCACCCGGCTGCGGATGTCTGGATTCATTCAATAATATTACGATCACTTTGGCCGGTATCAGCACTCCTTTAACGACAGGCGGTTCGATCTATTTCAGCGCCAATAACAATCTGACGAACTCCCCGGGAATGACCGTACAAACAACAGGAGTCAATCAACCGATCACCATGATCGCCGACAATAATATAGATGGCACTGGCAATTTATCCCTGATGGGGAATGTTACTTCGGCAGGAGGCGTAATCACTCTTGAGGCAGGATTTGGAGCCACGACTGCAACGAGCACCATCAACCAGACAGTCGGACAAGTCAACTCGAACGGCGGGGCCATTTTTGCACTCGCCAGCGGTCCGATCAATATCAGCACCACCGTCGATCCCGCTTTCACTTCCGGCGCAGGAAATCAGTTGATCCGTTCCACAAGAAGCAATGTGAATTTCAATCAGGACATTGCAGCCACTTTGGGCAGCATCACCGTCATCGCGGATTTGGGAAATATAAATATCAATCCGCTAGCCGTGCCTCTTGGCGGAGGAGCTATCGATACAACAATTGGCGCGATCAGACTATCCGCAGGGATAGATGTCAATGTCAATGGAGAGCCTGGTGTTCCGTCTATTTCTTCCACTTCCGGCACGATCTTTGTCGGCGCTATGAACAATGTCAACTTAAGCCGAGCGATTGCTTCTACGCTTGCGGGCGGATCGATCACCATCAATTCTGACTCCGATAACTCTGGGATTGGGGACATCAACTTTCTGACAGCCAATGCGAACATCACGACCAACGGATCGGCGATCGCCCTCAATGCGGGTTTTGGAGCGCCTATTGGATCAACAAGCGCGATCAATCAAAATTTCGCCCAGGTCAATTCCAATGGAGGACCGATCACAGCCCAGGCAGTAGGCAATGTGAATATCAATAGCCCCATCGATCCGGCCTTTACTTCCGGCGCTGGGAACCAATTGATCCAATCGAAATCGGCAAATGTCAATATCTTCCAAGACGTCGTGTCGACATTGGGGAATGTCACAGTCATCGCCAACAGAGGGAATGTAAACGTTGCGAATGGAACCGGCGCGATAGAAACGACGGCAGGCAATATCGCTTTGACCGCTGGCAACGATGTAAATATCAATGGAGAAGCACCGGCGACATTATCCTCTGTGAACGGAGCGATCAACTCCACAGCAGGCAATAACACCAATGTGACCACGAATGTGCTCACAGCAGGCCCCGTTCAAATGATCTCTGGCAACAGCATGTTCATGTTGGGAGCAGCCAGTATCACTTCTTCTGGTTCTTCTGTCACCCTTGTCGTTGACCAAAATTTCCCGACTGCACCGTTTATTGGAACAGGCTTTTTCAGCCTGCCGGTAGGCACATCGATCAATGCGGCAACCCAACTGCGCATTTTCACGGCTCAACAGCCTTTCAATTCCATTTTGGGCACGATCACTGTCGGTGGGGTTCCTTTTGTATTTACTCCGGGAACTCTCTTCGTGAATACAGCTGAAGAAGTCTGGTGTACCTACTTCAATAATGCGCCCGCACAGACATCACCTTTTACTGTCTACTATAAGAACTGTCTGCAGCAAGTAACAGCTCAGGCGATGATCATCGTCCAGCAGTTTCTCTTCAACATCAACGACTTCAATAATATCAATTGGCCATTCTATGGTTTGGATGAGTACTACGGCTGGCCCACCAAGTTCTTTATCATCTATAATCTCTTCCCACAAATGCCAGAGTATCAAAACTGGCCGCCTGAAGGATACTTCTTGCGCAAGCACAATGATCTGCTCTTAGCTCCAAAAAGAGATGCAGAGCGGATGCGTTGGGCGCCTGAAATAGACACCTCTTTGCATACATCTATTGATTGATAGTTTAAATTAATAATTATAATATAAAAATAATTTTATAACTTAATTTTAAAGAGATTTTGTTATAAAATATTATAAAAATATATAGGATTTAAAATTATGTCTTCAAAGCCCACTTCTCCGGCGTCTTCAGACCCTTTTCGTCAAATTTTTAAAGAAGCAGCGCAAAGAGCTGGTAATGAAGAGCCTGCGCAAGATCCGTTCAGGCAGATTTTCGCAGAGGCTATGAGGGCGAATACACCTGCCGTGAGAGCCCGTTCCCGCAGTTCGTTGAGTGAAATAATGATCAGCCCAGTCGTAGCTGACCCAGATTTTTCTCCAGGGCCCAGAGTGAATTCACGAAGACTTTCCTTTGCTTCGGCTGAGCTGGATGAACAATTATTGAAATCTATTGCTGAGATGCAAATTTCAGAAGAAGATGGTTTGGTTGACTTTCCAATTGTAAGCGGACCTAGAATAACACATGCATCCACAGTTGCGGTTTCTTCACCCCAAACTCATAGAACACGTCCTTACTCTCAAGCGCCTGCCGCTCTTCCTTTAATTGCTGAATGTTTTTCCAGGATGTATCCTACAGTTGCTCCCCGCAAACCACACCATCGCTCCCGCACAACGCCTACTAAAAATTCGTTAGCGGAACAGCTCTTTTCACTGGAAAGAGGCAGAAAACCTTTATCTCCTTTTAGACACGAATTAAGCCGCGCTCTTTTTGACATTGACGATGTTGATTCTTATTCCATGTTGTTTGCGCAGCCTGCGAGCGTTCCTGTAGTTGTTCCTGCTAAATTATCTTTCGTTCCGCAAGTAGGATACGGCTCTAAAGATATAATCGATGCTCCTTATAGCGAAGATCAAGGGAATTATTATCACAATCTTTTAACTGTGACTCCATCGTCCAGTTCTTCGGACCGGATGGCTGCTATTTTGGGGTGCAATGTCTATCTCAGATCGAACAGAACCGGGGAATGTTCAGTTCTTCAAATGGAAGATTTTTTTTCCTATTTCCATCGAGAGATCCAACCCACTTCAATCGCTTTTACTCCTTCTGGAAATTATTTAATCGTTGGAGTTACGGACAGTGCTAATGAGAAAAATTACGTAGAACTTTGGCATGTTCCCGAAAAAGGTCCTGCGATCATTGATAAATCGGTCACTATCGATGGAGCAGATATAAATATTAACGCCGTCGCATTAGTAAATGGCCGCATTTTAGCCGGTACGAATAATGGTCTTGTTTATGAAATCGAGCCGAAGACGGGGAAGATTATTGAAACTTGGGAAATGGGAAACGAAGAGGTCACCAGCTTATGCGTGTCACCCAATGGAAAAATGGCTGCTGTAGGTGTTGTAACAACAATAGATGATGATCAGTATGTTACGAAATTGTATCTCTTGACGCCTAATGGGAACAACGATCCTGCTAAAACTTCATTCAATGTCGCTTGTTCTTCCTACGAAGGTTCAAATATTGCCTTTAAAGCAACCTTTTCCCCGGATGGAAAATATTTAGCTTTGGGCACTGGATTCGATCATGGCCGCTTGATTCTTCTGAAGATCGAGGGTGGCAATTGCAAGGAAATTCCTGCGCAGCTTAGCTCAAGGACAAATGTTCAGCTTGACTCTGAAAAAAGAGTGATTTTTCATGTTACGGGAAAGAACGATGATGATGAAATCATCGGATCGCAAGTAACAGGAATATTATGGATCGAGGAAAAGAACAATGATGTGATCATCGCAACGCTTGGAAATGGCGAAGCTGTCTTTCTTCCAATAAGAAGATCGACTCAGACAATAGGAAACTCATCGAGCACCCTCATCCACAACAACGCTAAGATTCTCTACCCCGTTTGCCGCGGCGACAAGCTTTATACTGCAGCCCCTAATGAACGGCATCCGTGGAACTCTTCTGAAAAAGGTTTGATCCGTGTAACGAAGATAGCTGTCAAAAATAGACCTGAACAACCATCAAGCTCTTTAAATCTAGCTGGGCCTTCAGTTCGCTAATTAAAAAGCGGGAATCACAGCGCCTTTGTATTTTTCTATAATGAATTCCCTCATTTTTTCTGAGGTCATCGCAGCTTTTAGAGCTTGTATTTCGGGGCGGTCTTCATCGCCGATACGGATGGCAATCACATTTGCGTAGGGCGAGTCTTTGGTTTCAAGGGCAAGAGCGTCTTTTTCAGGATCGAGATGTGCCTGCAAAGCGTAATTTGTATTGATGACAGAGGCATCGACGTCTCCTAAAGCTCGGGGAAGCATCGCTGCATCCACTTCGATGAATTTGATATGCTTTGGATTTTCCGTAATATTCAAAACTGTCGCTTTGAGATTGTTTGGATCGTCTAATTGGATGATCCCATTTTCCTGGAGGAGATGCAAAGCTCTTGCTTCATTTGTCGGATCGTTGGGAATGGAAATTCTGCTATAATCCTCAAGTTCAGATAGGGAATGGATCTTTTTGGAGTAGATGCCCATCGGCTCAATTTCAATTTTCGCAATGCTTTCGATGGGGTAGCCGAATTGCTTGATCTGCGCCTTCATAAAAGGTTCATGCTGGAAGAAATTGGCATCCACTTCGCGATTTGCAAGGGCCCGGTCTGGGATGTTGTAATCGTCGACAATGACAATCTTCATATTGATCCCTTTCTTTTCCAGTTCGGGCTTTATGAATTCCAACATTTGTGCATGAGGTACTGGAGTGGCAGCGACTCTAAAGCCGCCCTCTCCTTTGGAACAGCTTGATAAAATTCCTAAACAAAAGGCGATTGTGAGAATGTGTTTAAACATGAACCTTTCCTCTTTTTTTCAGAATGGTTTGAACAAGCTTGCTTCCTATCCATTGAACTCCTTGAACGAGGAGGATCAAAAGGATGATCGTAACAACCATAATGAAGGTATTGAATTGGTTATATCCGTATTGGATAGCCACCTGCCCAAGCCCGCCGCCCCCTACTAAACCAGCCATAGCGCTATAGCCGATCAGGTTGACGATGGTTAAAGTAATTCCTGTAACAATAGAAGGAAGCGCTTCTTGAATCAAGACTTTTGCGATGATTTGCCAGGTGTTGGATCCCATGACGATGGCCGCTTCGAGAATCTGACTGTCGATTTCTTTCAGACTTGTTTCGATGAGCCTGGCAATGAATGGAGCCGCTGCAATTGTAAGCGGGACGATCGAAGCTGTAGTGCCTAAACTGGTCCCAACAAGCCATCTTGTAAACGGAATGAGTGCGACCATGAGGATGGCAAAGGGAAACGATCTGCCGATGTTGACAATCGTTTCAAGCAGTTTGTAGAGAAAGACATTTTCTTTCAGATGCCCTTTGCTAGTGATGGTTAAAACAACTCCTAAGGGAAGGCCGATGAGAGTGGCAAAGAAGGCCGATGCAAAAACCATGTAGATGGTATTCCAGAGCTGGAGAGGGATTAACTGCAGGGCAAGATCAAAATTAGACTCCACGTTCCAACACCTCGTAATGGACTGTCTTTTCAGCGAGATACGTTAATGCAGCTCCAATTCCCTCAGGAGTTCCTGACAATTCAATGATGAGCGTCCCAACGACAATGGTTTGCAGATGATCGATCCAGCCGAGAAGGATATTCGCCTCTACATGAAACAGTTTCACAATTTGCGAGATGAGAGGCTCTCCGGCAGCCTTTCCTTTAAAGCGAAGCCGCAGCAGTTTTCTATTCGGAGAGGAAGGCTTGAAAAACTCTTCGGGAATTTCGTGGGAAGTGCTTTGGATAAAATGTTTCGTGATTGGATGTTTCGGATCGGCAAATACTTCGGAGACAAGACCCTCTTCTACAATGCGCCCTTCTTCAAGGACTGCGACTTTATTGCAGATCCTTTTGATCACTTCCATGTCATGGGTAATCAAAATGATCGTCACGCCAAGTTTTTTATTGATGCTCTTCAGAAGATCTAAGATCTCCTTGGTCGTTTTCGGATCTAGCGCGGAGGTCGCCTCGTCGCAGAGCAATACGTCAGGGTGGTTGGCCAGAGCGCGGGCGATGCCTACTCTTTGCTTCTCCCCTCCGCTCAATTGAGAGGGATAGGCCTCTTTTTTGTTAGAGAGGCCAACGAGGTTAAGCAGCTTTTCAATGCGCTCATTTTGTTCCATTTTTGGGACATTGGCAATTTCCAATGGATAGGCGATATTGCCCCCAGCTGTCCGGGAGCTCAAGAGATTGAAATGCTGGAAAATCATCCCCATTTTCTTGCGGAAATGGCGCAGCTCTTCCTTCTTCATGCGGCTTAAATCGCTTCCCTGAAACAAAACCTTCCCGGAGCTAGGTACTATCAAAGAGGCCAAGCAACGGATCAGGGTCGATTTGCCCGCGCCGCTAAGACCAATGATTCCGAAAATATCGCCTTGCTCGATACGTAAAGTAATATTTTCTAAAGCAGGGACAGTATTATAAAGTTTAGAAAGAGATTCTACTTCAATAATTGACGGCATAATAGTCTAGTCTATCGATCATGGGATAAAAAAACCAATCTCGAAATTGCCCAATTTGGTATGGGTAGAACATGAATGATAACTTTCGGTGGTGGGCCCTTATCGGCGTCTCGCTGCTTGCCTTCACTGCCTTTCTCGATGTGACGATCGTCAATACTGCGCTCCCATTCATTCAAAAATCGCTCTTCGCTTCAGTGCTTCAGCTCCAATGGGTCTCGAATATTTACTCGATGCTTCTCAGCATGACGATGATCGCTGCAGGAAAGTTCGCAGATCTCTTCGGACGGAAAAAAGTTTTTTTTATCGGCGCTTTACTGTTTGCCATCGCAGCCATCGGAGCCGCATTAAGCCCATCTATGGACGTTCTGATTTTCGCTCGGGGAGTGCAGGGGCTTGGCGCATCGATGATTTTTATTTCCTCCACCTCTCTGCTGACCGATATTTTTCCGCAGCATGAACATGCTAAAGCGGTAGGCATTTACACCGGCATAACAGGCGCTGGGCTTACCCTCGGTCCTGCTATCGGAGGCATTTTGGTCGGCCTCCTCGGTTGGAGATGGGTGTTCTGGATCAATATACCGATCGTGATCCTGGGACTCGCCATGTGCACTTTCAGTATGAGGACATCGAAATTGCCCCCTGCCCGGACTGTGCATATCGACTGGATCGGTCTTATCCTCCTAATCGTCGGTTTAGGCTCTTTTACCTATGGCATCATCTCCGGCGCCGAAAGAGGGTTTACGGAAATCGATACGCTCGTAACGCTCATTTTAGGAATCGTAGCTCTCATTATCCTCGTCATAGTTGAAGAAAAAATCGAACATCCTCTTCTCGAAATCAAGATCTTCAGCAAAAAGCTGATCCTCCTCTCCACATTCAGCTGTGCTGTTGCGGGCATCGTCACTTATGTTTTCATGTTTTTCGATCCCCTCTATCTCAAAATCATTCGGGAACTCTCTCCTTACACAATTGGCTTTCTGATCGCGATCATCCCCGTCGCCCAAGTCGTTGTTTCGATCCTTTTTTCTTCGCTCCTCAAACGTTTCGGCATTGCAAATCTTCTCACCGCTTCCGTTGTTGCTGCGTTTATCGCCGCATGCCTCCACTTGTTTATCAGTCCTAATTTCCCTTTAGCTTGGCTGGCAGTTCCCTTCTTTCTTTTAGGGATCAATTGGGGTTTTAGCAATACCTGCCTGATGACTGCCGTAAATCAATCGATCCCAGAAGAGAAAGCAGGAAAAGCGATCGGAACGATTGCGACTTTCTGGAATATGGCCGGAGGGATTTTCCTCGCCATCAGCTCTGCGATTTTCCATGTGTCGGAGAAAAGCGCGTTTCTGAAAAATCTGAAAGAATCTTCGATCGAGCTAACAAGAGGGCAAATCAACGCCCTTCAAAAAATGTTGGAACAGGCTACGGGTTCTGTTTCAGAGATTACAAAGGTTGTTGGAGAGCAAAGCGATCAGGTCTTCACCTTCTTCGAGAATTCCTTCATGAGCGCATTTCATCTCGTCATAGCAGTGAATACAGCTATTATTTTTCTGGCTGTTTTTGCGGCCCTATGGATCCGCAATCGCCATTCAAAAGAAGCCTAAAACATGCGCCATATTTCAGAAGATCAGATCATTACCCATGTTAGGCAGCTTTGCATCGATGCGAATTGCATTTTGCGCCCCGATACGCTAGAAGCTCTGCAGCGCGCCCGTAAAACAGAGCAATCTCCCCACGGAAAAGAGGTTTTAAACCTTCTCATTGAAAACGCCCGTTTGGCCTGCAAAGAAAAAATCGCCTTTTGCCAAGACACTGGCTACGCAGTGCTTTTTGTAGAAATCGGCCAGCAAGTACATGTAGACGGTCCTCTTACAGAATTGCTCAATGAAGGAGTCCGCCAAGGATATCGGGACGGATTTCTCCGGATGTCTATCCTCGATGATCCGATCCATCGCCACAACACGAATGATAACACTCCTGCCATCATCCATTACGATATTGTCCCTGGAGACGCCTTGAAGATCTCCCTTTTGGTGAAAGGATGCGGATGCGATAACAAAAGCGCTCTCAAAATGTTCACTCCCGCAGAAGGTCTCGATGCGGCCAAGGCGTTTATCTTAGAAACGATCCAAAATGCAGGGCCCAATGCGAGCCCCCCTTTTGCCATTGGCATCGGCATGGGAGGCCCCTTCGCGCGGGCGGCGCTTCTTGCACAAAAGGCGCTCCTTTGGCCCATTGGAAAACCCAATCCCCACCCCACGTATCGGAAATTGGAAGAGGAGCTTTTTGATCAAGTCAACCGCTTAGGAATCGGCCCCGCAGGCATGGGTGGAACAACGACAGCTTTAGGACTTCATATTGAACATGGACCTGTCCATATGGCTGCCTTCCCTGTCGCTGTCAACATCGATTGCCACTCCCATCGCGGTAAAGAGATCTATGTTGAATAAAATTGCACTCACCCCGCCGCTGACCTTGAAAGATCTCGAACCTCTGAAAGCAGGCGACCATGTCCTCTTCTCCGGTATCATTTATACCGCCCGCGATGCAGCGCATATCCGCTTTCATGAAGAGCTGCTCCAAGGAAAAGAGCTCCCCTTCAACCCCGATGGGCAGATTCTTTATTACACAGGACCAACTCCTCCAAAACCAGGCCATGCCATCGGACCTTGCGGTCCTACGACTGCAACCCGGATGGATCCATTTGCGCCTCTCTTAATGGAACGGGGGTTAAGAGGGATGATTGGAAAGGGGATCCGCTCGCAAGAAGTCAAAGACGCCATGAAAAAATATGGCTGCGTATACTTTGGAGCTATCGAAGGAGCTGCGGCTCTCATCAGCCGCACTGTAATTTCTGCAGAGATTATCGCCTATCCAGATTTGGAAGCCGAAGCTGTCTATCGATTCGTCGTCAAGGATATGCCAGCAACTGTCATCAATGATCTCTATGGCGGGGACCTCTATCTCGAAGGCCAAAAAGCCTATCGCAGATAGAGCGCGTATGCAAACGGGCACTTAACTTTATTCACACAAAGACACAAAGACACAAAGGAAAGAAGAGGAGAAGATTTTTTCGCTGCTTTGCAGCGAGCAGCAAAGCTGCAATTTTTTTCTATCTCTGTGCTTCTTTGTGCCTTTGTGTCTTTGTGTGAATAGAGCTACATGCCCATATTGAGCAGTACCGGTGTTTTACTTGGGTTTGAAGTGGAGATCTTCTTTGGGATAGAGAACCATCATTAAAATAGCGCCAGATACGATCAGGAAAAATCCTAAGAGAGAGAGCCAAGATAACGAAGCATCCCAAATCAACTTATCAAAAATCATTGTGAATACGACCGTAACATAGAGAAACGGACTCAAATACCTCACTGAGGCAAATTTGACAGCGGACGTCATGCTGATTTGATACAAAAACCCGAAAATGCCAATGAGTCCAAGCGGAAATAGATCTTTTAAATGAAGACTTTCCCAGCTAGCTCCAAAAGTGAAAAGAGTTACCAGGCCTGTACAGACCCCTTGAACAGCGAAAACATAAAAAAGAATCCTCGAAGGGGGATCGGAATAATGGCCGAAACGCATTGCAACGAGAGAAACGGCTCCCATGATCCCAGAAAGTAGTGCGATGATGGAAGCAAATTGGAAAACTCCTTTTCCAGGCTGGAGCACGCAAAGAATCCCTAAAAAGGCAATCCCAAGCGCCCACCAAAGGCGATGGTAGATCACGATCCGTTTCCAAAGATAACCCACAATAGGGACAAAGATCGGAATTGTATTATAAAGCAAGGTCGAGGTCGTCAAATCGATATATTTTAAAGAGTAAAAATAGAAAAAGATCGAAAGAAAGCTCGCGATCCCTCGGATCAGATGGATTTTCCACTGTTTGGTTTTTAGTTTTACGCTTAAAGGGGCATGTGGAGGGGTAAATTGAATCCAGGGCAATAAAATCAACAGGCCGATCACACTCCGCCAAAAGACCATCGATTCAGGTGTTAAGTGGGAAGCGCCGATTTTGACGACCAATGCCATCAAAGCGGTAAAAAAACAGGCAAGTAAAACTAAAGGGATGGCAAGGCGGAGCTGTTTCCGAGGCCGATTTTCAAAATTTATGGTCATGTCATTTGTTCAGCTAATAAGAGGTCGAACTCCGAAGTGATCTTCAAGTTCCTTTCTTCTCCTATTACCACCTTGACCGGGTGGCCGCAATGCAAAACCAAGCGGCAATCGTCGCTGGCATTCTCAATACCCTCTTTAAGCGCCCTCTCATGAGCTTCCATAATCCAATCTGTTCGAAACGTTTGCGGCGTTTGTCCTCTTAAATACTCTTCCCGTTTTGGAATGTGGGAAATCAACTGGCCGCCAGGGGCATGGACTAGCGTATCTGCCGTTGGAATGCAAGTATCTACGGCTCCATGAACGATTGCCTGCTCCACATTCTCTTTGAGAATCCTTTCGTTGACAAATGGGCGCACTGCATCGTGAATCAAGACTACGTCCGGCCTTCTATCAAAGCCTAAAAGGCCTCTATAAGAAGATTCCTGCCTTGTTTTTCCTCCCTCAACAACCCGCACGGAAGTTTCTCTTTTCACTATCTCGATCCAATCGCGATGGCAGACCAGAAGAATCTCATCAAAAAGACGACTCGCTTTCAGGACTTCGAGAGGATAGAGATAAATCTTTTTTTGGCCGAGACATCTGAATTGCTTAGGGATCTGTCCGCCAAAACGGACCCCTTCTCCCCCCATCAATAGAATAGCGCCAACTCGTAAACCTTCAATCATACTCCTAGTATAACATTGAGGAAAAAATACCCTCTAGAATAACCTTTTGCCCATTATTTGCCTGGATAGCTCAGTTGGTAGAGCAGCGCATTCGTAATGCGAAGGTCTGGAGTTCGATTCTCCATTCAGGCATTACTTAAATCGGACGATGTTGAAAAAGTGGTCGGAGAAGGTGATTCTCTTTTGCAGGTTTGCCATGTATTCATCCCGCTCTTGGTAATAATCTAAAAGTTGCCCTGACTCATTATAAACCCCAGCTTCTCGTGCAGCTGATTGGAGTTCTATCCCATTTCCCACTAGGATTTGGTCGAGAGCACTGGGCTCCACGATTCCATCTTTTGCAATGCGCGCTGAATACGAATCGTCAGAACGCCCAATAAAACTGCTCCAGGCAATAGGATTCGGAGCATAGTAATCCGTTTCTCGGAAATCTTGGCTGTCGGCAAATAATTCGCGCAATCTCTCCACGTATTTGTCTCCCCCCAATTGGTCAAAAACATTCAGGTCTCCCCCGATCACAAATCGTTGTTCAGGAGAATCTTGAAAAAACCGGGTTGCAAATTCATGAATTTTCACCGCTGTTCTCGCATAAATATCATTTTGAATCTTATGATCTGTGTGCGTG
>CAZXVU010000056.1:6072-12948 GCA_964644465.1 uncultured bacterium | reverse complement strand
CGGCTGTTGTCGAAGAGAAGCGGTTCGAGTCGAAGAAAGTGGGGGTGGCCAAGGCTATACCTATTAAAGAAGTCAATGCGAGTCCTTTTTGTCGGATCTCGACGAATATGGGAGAGTTGGACAGGCTTTTGGGAGGCGGGCTTGTTGAGGGATCGCTGATCTTGATCGGGGGCGAGCCTGGAGTGGGAAAATCGACATTGATGCTGCAGATCGCAAATGCATTGGCGGGGCAGGGTCTTGTGGTTTTGTATATCTGCGGGGAAGAATCTGCGGAGCAGACTTCGATGCGGGCAAAAAGACTGGGGATCGATCATCAGAATTTATATTTGTTGAATGAGACGAATTTCAGCGCGATACGGGGGCAGATCGAACAGCTGAAGCCCGATATTGCAATCGTCGACTCGGTGCAGATTGTCTATAAACCGGAGTTGCCCTCATCACCGGGATCTGTTGTGCAGGTGCGGGAGATCGCGACCGAATTTATGCATTTGGCGAAGGGGCATGGGATCACGACGTTTTTGATCGGCCATGTGACGAAGTCGGGAGAGCTGGCGGGGCCGAGAGTGCTGGAGCATATCGTCGATACGGTGCTTGATTTTGAGGGGGACCGGCAGCTTGGATTTAGATTATTGAGGGCGATTAAGAACCGCTTTGGCGCGACAGACGAGATCGCGATTTTCCAGATGAAAGAAACAGGACTTGCCGAGGTGCCGAATCCATCGCAGGCATTTTTGGAAGAACGGATGAAAGAGATCCCGGGCTCTGCGATCGTTCCTGGATTGGAAGGGGCGCGCTCTTTTTTATTGGAGATACAAGCTTTGGTGACGCCGACTGCGTTTCCTACGCCGTCGCGGAGATCGACGGGGCTGGACCAAAATAGGCTGGCGCTGTTGTTGGCTGTGTTGGAGAAGCGGGTGGGATATAGCTTGCATCATTGCGATGTGTTTGTCGCATTGGCGGGGGGCTTAAAAATCGCGGAGCCGGCGATTGATTTAGGGATCTTGCTGGCGATCGCCTCTTCGTTTTCGAATCGGCCGATTCCATCGGATGCGATTGTGATTGGGGAAGTGGGGTTGGGCGGCGAAGTGAGGGGCGTGAGCCGGATCGAGACGCGATTGAAAGAGGCGATCCACATGGGCTTCAAACGGTGCATCTTGCCGAAAAAAAATCTGAAGGGACTCTCTTCCCATATCGGTGAAAAAATTCAACTCATCGGCGTCGAGCTGGTGGATCAAGCCATTCAAGCGATCTTATGAAAATCAAAGCAGGTGCGAGATCTTCTCCTTTGTCAAGGGCGCAGGTGGAAGAAGTTCTTGCAGAAATGCCTTCTCTGGAATTGGAGATGGTGTGGATGGCGACGTCGGGAGATCTGGATAAAAAGACATCGTTGAGAAGTTTGGGAAAGACCGACTTTTTCACGAAAGAACTCGATGAGATGTTGTTGAAGGGCATGATTCGGATCGCGGTGCATTCAGCAAAAGATTTGCCGGAGCCGATTCCTGAGGGGCTGGCTTTGGCGGCGATTACGAAAGGCGTGGATGCGAGAGATAGTTTGGTATTGAGAGAGGGAGAGACGCTGGGGAGTTTGCGGAGGGGCGCGATCATCGCGACTTCTAGCGAGCGGCGCGAAGAGATGGTGCGGAGTTTGCGGGGCGATTTGCAATTTGTCGATTTGAGAGGGACGATTGGAGAGCGGCTGGCAAAATTGGGTCGGGGCGAGGCGGATGGCGTGGTGGTTGCCGAAGCGGCTTTGATCCGATTGAAGTTGACGCATCTGAATCGCATTTTTATTCCTGGAGAAACGGTGCCCATGCAAGGTCGTCTTGCAATCTTGGCAAGGTCGGATGATGGTGAAATGCTCGAGTTTTTTTCAGGGATCGATGCGCGTTCTCTATCTCGGGCTTGACCCGAAAAATTTGCCTTGTGTTCATTACCCTGTCATACGGACTGAGAAGATCGAGGGAGCCGCTCTGAGAGAAGCGAGAGCGCTGTGGCCCCAATTTACGCATGTGATTTTTACCAGTCAGACTGCAGTTGGATATTGGGAAGAGGATTTGCAGGGAAAGACGCTGATCGCGATTGGGGAAGCAACGGGAGAGGCGATACGGAAGAGGGGCGGAAAGGTAATTGTCGCTCGAGAGGCCACGCAGGAAGGGGTGATTGAATTGCTGCAGGGGATGGATTTGACGGGGGCGTTTCTCTTTATGCCCCGTTCGAAAAAAGCGCGGCCGAATCTGGTCGAGTTTCTGAAATCGTATCGTTTTTTTGTTCTCGATCTCTATGACACGGTTTTCCAAATGCTGGAACCGGTTCCGAAGTTGGAAGAATTTGATGAAATTGTCTTTACAAGTCCATCCACGGTGGAGGGATTTTTCCGAATTTATGAAAAAATCCCTCCAAAAATCAAACTGACTGCGATCGGTCCGATTACGCGGGCGCGGCTTTTATTAACCCACAATTCAAATAAGAGACAAGTGCTTGCTGCGGCTTTGCCATATTGATCCTCCTCACTCGCCTTGCTTTTCAAGCAATGGTCTCGCTCGTGTGGATCGCTGCCTTTGGGGCAGCTTCAATCTGGCTTTGCCTCGCTAGCGCCCTTTGTTTCCTCTTATTTGCCTAGCGGGTTAATTTAGCGATTGCCGAACGTGAGCAATGCTATCTTCAACGGCTGGCTGTCCCCAATTGAGAAGGCTTCTTGCTCCTCCCATGACCATTTTAAGCCAGGCTGGATGAGGCCGTTGGCCAGCGACTTGCTGATGCTGGAAAGTATCGAGTCTTTCGCGGGCGTTTATGACGATGTTTCTCGCTCCTTCGAACATGCCAAGGGCCGCTATTTTTACTTCGGGAGGACAATGATCCAATGTTGCAATTTCTGTTTGTCTATATCGCCATTTGGTCATGACCAAGGTGCCAATGGTTTTGACTGCGAGTCCAGCGACTAAGGCCAGTATGGGGTATGCTGGGAATATCAGGATCGTGACAGCAATCGCAACGATGAGAGGAATGATGTGGGTAAAGATGACATCGTTTCTTCTGATGTGGGTCAAATGTTTCGCGATATAATATTTGGCTTCATTCGGTGTGAGATTTCGATTGCCAATGCCTTGCGAAGGGATCACAACTCCCATTTTCCCAGGAAAAAAACGAGCTCCGAAAAAAGAAGGAGTGAAGCTCAACGCTTTTAAATCAAGATTTTGCGCATTCGGATTTGTGGGAGGAGATCGATAGAGTTCGACGTTCTTTGTGATGCCCATCGCACGGGCAGTTTGTTCTGTAAAATCTTTGAGATCGCCCCGCTCGACTTTCTCTTTTCCATCCAGATTTGGCAATCCTAGAAGTTGATCCTTCATCACTTTGTATGCTGCATAAGAATAACAGCCGATTCCGCACACTTTTGCAATTGTAGCCATAATAACCCCCCTCCGCATTAAAGGTTTTTTTTGGGACGCAAATCCTAATCTTCGATTGGAAAAAATGCAAGCATTAACCCGAGGGTTAAACCCTTGTGAGTTTTTTTGTGAAGGGGTATGATAAACTCTTACAAGAACAAAGGATTCATTATGGCCGAGGGTGCAAAAACGAGTTACCAACTCCCCGAACTTCCCTATGATTTCAATGCGCTGGAGCCGGTGATCAACGCTGAGATTATGGAGCTGCACTATACCAAGCACCATAAAGGATATGTCACCAATTTAAATGCAGCTTTGGAAAAGTATCATGAAGCTGAAACGCGCAACGATATCGCAGCGATGGTCGCCCTTCAGTCTGCCATTAAATTCAACGGCGGCGGCCACATCAACCATAGCATTTTCTGGACGATCTTAACGCCGGTTTCTAAAGCAGGGCATGGTCCGAAAGGGGAACTCGCGAAAATGATCGAGAGAGATTTCGGCTCGTTAGATGCGTTTAAAGAAAAATTTAACACAGCGACGACGGGGATCCAAGGTTCTGGCTGGGGATGGCTAGGCTATAATAAGGGGCAAAAACGGCTCGAAATCGCGACCTGCTCGAATCAAGACCCTTTAAGCACGCAAGGACTCGTCCCTGTGATGGGCATCGACGTCTGGGAACACGCCTACTACCTTCAATATAAGAACGTTCGCGCCGATTACGTCAAAGCGATCTGGCAAATCTTCAACTGGAAGCATATTGAAGAAAGGTTTGCTAAAGCTACTGCGTAATTAAAAATATAATTAAATATCTTGATTCCTGGTCGGATTTTTATTATATTTCTGAGTTAATTTATGGGATTATTTTCACGCAATAAGCCAAAGATCAAGATCCAGACTACAAAGAAGGATGGATTCAGCGGTTGGATTAAATGTTCCGGCTGTTCTGAGCTGATCCATGCGAACGAGCTGGGGCAAAATCTCAATTGTTGTCCGAAATGCAACTACCACTACCGCTTGTCTTTGAAACAAAGGATCCATCTTCTTGCGGATGAAGGAAGCTATAAAGAACTTTTTACCGATATCAAGCCGATTGATGCGCTCCATTTCGTAGATACGGAAAGCTATCGCAAGCGTCTGGAAGATGCGATCAAGAAGACAGGCCGCGATGATGCGATTTCTGCAGGGACCTGTCAATTGCAAGGGCATTCGATTGCTCTGGCTGTTCTCGATTTTAGCTTTATGGGCGGCTCGATGGGATCGGTGGTCGGTGAAAGACTGACATTGCTGATCGAACATGCTCTCGAAAAGCGGCTGCCTATATTGATCGTGTCCGCATCGGGAGGAGCCCGGATGCAGGAGTCGATCCTTTCCTTGATGCAGATGGCAAAAACATCGGCCGCATTGGCCAAATTGCACGAAAAAAAGATCCCTTATATTTCTATTCTGACCAATCCAACGACAGGCGGAGTCACCGCTTCTTTCGCAACGCTGGGAGATGTGATCCTTGCAGAACCCGACGCTTTGATCGCATTTGCAGGGCCGCGGGTGGTAGAGCAGACCATTGGCCAAAAACTTCCTCCACGCGCGCAAAAATCTGAATTTTTAATGGAAAAAGGGATGCTCGATTGCATTGTCAAGCGAGCCGATCTCAAAGCGCGCCTCGCCTCGATTCTGGAATTTTTAACCGGAAATGAGAGGTCGTTCGAAGTGGAAATAAAAGAGCGCGACCTTGCCAAAAAAATGCCCCACCGTTTAAAAGAGCTGTTGAAGCTTGCAGAAGTGACTCATGTCTAATGATCGTGTAAAAGTTCCCGTTCAAGTGAATGACGACGAACTCATTCCTTCTTACTCCACTAAATTGGCTGCTGGCGCCGATGCCAAAGCATCCATTACTCAGCCGATTGTGATTCTGCCAGGTGCATCGGCGTTGATCCCAACAGGGCTGAAAGTCGATTTACCGGAAGGGTACGAGATCCAAATCCGGCCGCGAAGCGGTTTTGCATTAAAAAACCAGGTGACTGTTTTGAACACGCCAGGCACTATCGATGCGGACTACCGAGGGGAAATCGGCGTTATCTTGATCAACCATGGCAAAGAACCGTTTATCGTGACGCCGAAGATGAGAATCGCTCAATTGGTTCTTGCCCCTGTTGTTCAAGCTGAGTTCGTTCGACAGGAACTTCTTTCAATGACTCAGCGCGGCGAGGGCGGATTTGGCCATACTGGCGCGAATTAGTCCCTTTGCAGATTTCTTCAGGACCTTCAAAAAAAGGGAAACCATGAGAATCTCCGATTATTTGGATTCTCGAATCATCCTCTTTCTCGATGCAACTTCGCGCGATGAAGCGATCGATTCCCTGATCGACCTTTTGGATTCCGAGGGGAAACTCCCCGATAGGGAAGCTTTTCGCCGGGCCATATTCCATCGGGAAAAACTCGTTTCCACTGGAATTGGGATGGGGGTTGCTGTGCCTCATGCAAAGCTGAAGGAGTTCTCTGATTTCTTCATCGCTATTGGCATCCAGAAGAAAAAAGGGCTCGAGTGGAACGCGCTCGACAAAGCTCCTGTACGCCTCATTTTTATGATCGGCGGCCCTGAAGATAAGCAGACGGAATATCTGCAGATCCTTTCTCTGCTTACCTCTGCAATCCGCGATGTCGATTTGAGAAAAATGCTTTTGAATGCCCAAACTTCAGAAGAAGTCGTCGAGCTTTTTTCAAACTTTTAAAAAATCATCTGACTTTTAAAAACGAAATTTGCTATTTTCGAGTTAATTACTTTATAGGGTCTCAAAATGGATTTAAAGCTAAAAGATGTAGCTGAGCTCTTAAATGTTTCAGAAGGAACGATTCGACGTTGGATCACTGATAGCAAAATTCCCTACTACCGATTGAACCACCAATACCGTTTCAGCCGCAGTGAAATTGAAAACTGGGTGTTAAGCTGCAAACAAGGCGGCGAATTTTCTCCGTTTGATCAAGAAGAAGAAACCCCGAAAGAACGCCTC
Organism: uncultured bacterium; assembly: GCA_964644465.1. GTDB lineage: Bacteria > Chlamydiota > Chlamydiia > Chlamydiales > SM23-39 > CAZXVU01. Next base: position 6,548 of record CAZXVU010000056.1, on the reverse strand, counting down.
GGCACGCAGCAATTTGGATTATTCCGAGCGATCCACAAAGGCGGCGTCTACCAAAACATCCCTGGCGATACAAAAGAAGAAGTCATTCGCAATGCTGTGAGACAAATCGCAGGCGAGCTCCATTTAGATGCCGAGGTCATTACAGAGCTTCTCTTAGATCGGGAACGCCTCATGCCGACTGCGCTTTCGAATGGCGTCGGAGTCCCTCATACGCGCGATTTCCTGCTTCAAGAGTCGTACGATGTGATCGCTGTTGTATTTCCCGAGGAGCCTATTGAATATGGCGCCCTTGACGGACAGCCCGTCCATACCCTTTTCTTTTTGTTTGCATGCGACGATAAGCGGCATCTCCACTTACTGGCCAAATTGGCCCATTTAAGCAGCAAGAAAGAGAATCTCGCGTTTTTAAAGACGCGTCCCAACAAAGAGCAGCTCTTAGACTATCTCAAAAATTGGGAAGCGACGATCAAAACTTC
>CAZXVU010000056.1:0-5972 GCA_964644465.1 uncultured bacterium | reverse complement strand
ATCAGCTTGCCAAAATGCTCCCATTGGATAGCCGTTAACTCGGGTGAAAAGTTATTCACCTTTTCATCAAGAAATCCGTACCGGAGGCCCAAATAGGGGATTCCCTTTTCTTCACAGATTTGACCGAGATCGTGCAAATACTTCTCTTTATCATCGATAAATACGATTTTCTTGGGAAAAATCTGATGCTCTTCTAAGAAATGGAAGAGGGTTTTTCCTTTGTTTGTTCCGGCTGTGAAGAGAACTCCCTTTCGATAAAGGACGCCTTGTTCGTTCAGAAAAAAACTCTCCTTTTGAACGGGCGCAGTTTTTGAAAGATCGATCCCAAGTCGATCGAGCTGCTCCAGGGATGTCCTTGCAAGTCCGAGTCCCCGAGTGGTCAGTCCCATCACAATCATAGGCTGTTTTTGAAGATTTTCGATCCAATCGCGTGTGGAAGGTTCTACAGTTTTTACCTCAGTGAGATTTTGTACAGCCATCCATTCCGCTAAGGCCATTTCTAAAGCTTCTTGAGAGGAAAAATCCCATTTTAAATATTGGTTTTTCCGGTATTGGAACCATTGATCGGAACCCAGAGTTTGCACCGGTTCCATGACTGTATTATCGAGGTCGAGCAGGAATAGCGTGCCGCTATCCCACTCTCTCTCAATTTCTTGAATCGAGTAAATTTCGCGGATTTCACTGTAAAGAAGGAAGGGGATGAACAATAGAGCGATGAACATTTTCATAGATGCCTCTTTTTGAGAGCAAATTTTTTATCCGGATCTGCCATTTTTTTAAAGAGAAAGTTAGTAGTGTAAACTGTTAATTTTAGATTGATTTTTGTAATAAAATTGAATAAAATATTCGGTAAATTAAACAAAAAATGGCGAATATAATGACTGTTAATTTGAGGACTAATTTAATTACTCTCGCAGAGAAAATGGGCCAAGAATCTGAGCATGTCCATTCTTTAGTATCCGCGGATATGACATCGAGACATTTGTCAACATCTGCTCTAAGTATTCCTAGAGTTCGGCGGACGATTGGAAATTATGAAAGACAATTACAATGCTTAAATATTTATTCGGATTCTTCTTCTTATAGAAATGCTTTGGCTCAACTTCAAAGGTTAAAAAGTGAGCTCGCATCATTAAGAGAGAAATGGATCACTGCGATCGCTGGTCCACCAGCTCTGAGAACAGAAGAAGTGAAGCGCAAATTTGCTTTTGCCGAAAGCGTTTTGGGACGAATTGAGGGAGTATTTAGTAAGTATAAAGGCCCTATTCCGATCAGTGAATGTTTGGAAGTGGTGATTGCTTATGAAAATGCAGCAACCCGAATAGGATTAGAAGATCCTGTCTCTAGAAGATTGACTTTAGTTCTTTCCGAAATGGCAATCAATGTTGGAAAATATGCGAATCCCCCTCTTCAAGTGACCATTTTATTTTAGGTGAAATATGGCAAGTAATTTAACCAACGATTTAATTTCCCTGGCGAAAGGGATTTCCCAAGATCGTCATAGACTCTTTCAAATGGAATCAGGCATTGTGTTGCGCGAGCTCCCCTCTTTAAATGCGATGATCTCAGATTATAATCATCAAATGCAACTCTATCAGCAGCAAGTAGCCCTTCTTCCTAAGTCCGATGCATGCAGCCGGTTATTTCAAAAGATCCGAGGCGAGATGCAAGGATTGAGCAGCCAAGTGGATGGACTTCGAAATAAGGTTCTTTTTTCTTTTTCTGAAGGGGGCCCTGCTACCCGTTCAATGAGGGAGAAATTTGGGGTTATCATAGAGACTACAGAAATGATGGAAGCGGAATTTACGAGCCACAAGGGAATCATTCCCAAAGGATCTTGGGAAGCAATGGGAATCTATGGCGCTCATGCAGAAATAGAAATAGGGGTCAAAGGTTCCTTCGATCTAAATCTACTCAAAGAAGTAGACGCCATGTTAGAACATGCGAAATTGTTTACCTATTAGCTCTTTTTAGCTAGGGCCTCTTCTTTATTAGGGATATACATCTTTTTATTGGGATAACTTTAAAAGAATCGAATATAAGTTAATTAGATTTTTTATTATAATATTTATTTATAAAACAAATAGGAATCAAATATAATGTCCGCTCTTAGACCCGTTGAAACGCAGTGTTCCATATGTCTTCAAAGGAATCCCCCAGATGGAGTGATTGTAGATAGGGGGATCTTGAAGGATCTAACCCCTACTTTTTTTTGTTTTGAGTGCTGGGATAATAGCTATGCCAATCTAAGAAACTGGAAATTAACGCCACTTGATCCAGCAAAAGTGAATTTAGCCTGCAGCAAGCTGGCAAGTGTAATCCCAGGATATCGTCCCCACTACATCCAAAGGGTAAAAGAACCTGTTCATCTTCCACCTCCTTCACAGCCCATCGCCGTTCGAGAAGCTCAGGCCATTCAAGATGATATAAAGCAAGATGAAGTGCTTATTATGAAGGGCTTGTTTGGAGAGGATTTAATACTTCCTGGAAACATCTCTTTGGATATGCAAGCGCACATTGAAATCAATCGGAAGTTACTTTCTCCATTGATGAGTCCCGATGATCAATATCCTGAATTTCAGGAAGGGGAACCAGGCCCAGCCCTCGTCGATGAAGCCAGAGCAGGAAATTACGTGTCGATTTTTTATCTGCTGGCAAATAATGATATACCCGAGGAATTCATAAGAGAGGCGGCTGAAGCGTCTGAGGATTTTTTAATCCAAATCTTAACTGAAGGATATCTTGGGACTGTAGGAGAACACCGGTTAATGGCTGCGGCATATTTGCTTTCCCAATAGAGAAGGAGATAACAATGGCAATTAACCCATGTGGGATTTGTTACAAAGAGGTCCCGGAAAACTTTTTTGTTCCTGTTACTGGGCCATCACATCCAATTCCTCATTTTTTTCATTACGTCTGTATTTTAAAAGTCCTCAAAAGTCAGCAGACAACAGAACAAACTCATACTTGCCCTTGCTCATCAAGAATCACTCATGTCAATGGAATACCAACCGCACTCGCAGCTGCTCTGTGGGATGAAATTGAGTAAGAATGCAGCTCGGCGAAAGCCCCCGTCACCTTGGGTCCCCATGACGCGCTTCATCGGAAGGGGTCTTAAGATCAGCTCTTTTTAGCTAGGGCCTCTTCTTTATTAGGGATATACATCCATTTAATGGGATAATTTTAATAAAATCGAATATAAATTAATTGGATTTTTTAGTATAATATTTATTTTCACAATAGAGATAAGGAGATAACAATGGCAATTAACGCGTGTGGGATTTGTTACAAAGAGATCCCCGATAGCTTTATTGTTTCTGTTTCTGGACCAATACATCCAGACCCTCATTACTTTCATTACGCCTGTATTATATCCGTCCTCAAAAACCAGCAGGCAGTTGGACAAGCTTATACTTGCCCCTGCTCATCAAGAATCACTCAGATCAATGAAATACCGAACGAAATCGTATCTAATCTGTTCGAAGAACTTGGTTGGAACGGGCATATCCCCTAGAGTCCCGGTTTCTTTAGGGCCTTCGATCTATATCTACTCAAAGAAGTAGACGGCTTGGTAGAACAAGCGAAATTGTTTTCCAGTTAGCTTGTGGGGTCTTTGGAAAAAAGAACTCTATATTTATCGCGAATGATTCCATTCCTGCTGAGGAGTTTTTTTAGATCCTCGAGCAAAAATTCGTTCATTGCTTCAAGACTGAAATCTTCTAGAAGGATCCTATCAAATCTGTGATACTTGAAGAGACGCGAAATAGGCTGAAAGCCAACTACGGCAACAATCGTTGGATTGGCCGTAAGATCTGCATCAACAGTGACCACATTCCGAGGATGATTGTGAGCTAAAGAATACTTAGCCTGAGCTTTCAATCCATATTCTAACAGGCTATTTCCATCATTGGAAAATCGTCCATTTCCACAACCGATGATTAAAACTCTTGCATCTGGGTTGAGTTCTCTTAATTGTAGTACGCCAGATTTTTGATAGATTTGAGAGATGGTTTCTAAATCGAGCTCGATATCGACGTCGCGAAAATCAAAGGTGGGCTTGCTTTCTAGAGGCCAGTTCTCGAGAAAGCGCTTTCTGTAATTGGAATTGGGATTCATAGTCTTTTTAATCAGATGATGGTAAAGGATTAAAAGCTCTTTGAATTGCATGTCATCCAGTGAGCGTATTGTAATGTCTTCAAATGTATTCCTATACGTTTTCAATACTTTTGACAGGATAGAATTTAGTTGGGGGTGCTCTCCACAAACTCGGAATACTTCATTGGTTGCATCGGAGATCAGGATATCGAATGTATCTCTATATAGAAGAACATTTAGAGTTCTTTGAAAAATTTCTCTTAGGGCGTCTGCTACTTTGTTCCAATCATCTTTTCGAATGCCTGGTTTCGGATGGAAAGAGCGAACCTTTTTGATGATGAGATGGTTGAAGCTTTTTGCATCCATTTTTACATGGGTAAGAGGATGCGTTGAAAAAGAAGAGCAAATAGAAGACATAGGTGAAAATATTAGCTCTTTTTAGCTAATGCCTCTTCCTTATGCGGAGCAGTGGGTTCTTGGTCGATGAAAATGATATTCCCGTCTTTGGCAGAGACGAGGAATTTCTTCGCGACATTGGGCTGATGGAGCAGCTTCTCCGCTAATGGATCTTCGAGGTATTGCTCGATCATGCGGCGGAGAGGTCTCGCGCCCATTTCCGGCAGATATCCTTTTTCGACGAGGTAATCGCGGGCTGCATCGTCAATGACGACTTCAATGTTTTTGCGGGCCAGTCTGCCTTGGAGTTTTTTGAACTCGAGATCGACGACGAGGCGCAACGCGGTCTTGTCGAGGGTGCGGAAGATGACAAGGCCGTCGAGACGGTTGATGAATTCAGGTTTGAAGTGTTTCTTGACAGATCCTTCGATCTTGTCTTGCATCGATTTATAATCCATCAGACTTTCTTTCGCGCCAAATCCAACTTCGGTCGATTTGCGGATCAAGTCAGCCCCGAGGTTCGAGGTCATGATGATGATCGTATTGCGGAAGTCGATCTTGCGGCCGACAGAGTCTGTGAGACGTCCTTCTTCCAGAATCTGGAGGAGGAGGTTCATGACATCGGGGTGGGCTTTTTCCACTTCGTCGAATAAGACTACGCAATAGGGGCGTCTGCGAACCTGTTCTGTGAGCTGTCCGCCTTCTTCATAACCGACATAGCCTGGAGGAGATCCCGTCATGCGGCTGATCGCGAATTTCTCCATGTATTCCGACATATCGACTTGAATGAGGGCGTCTTCCCCGCCGAACAGGTGCGAGGCCAATAAACGGGCTAAATGCGTTTTTCCGACGCCCGTAGGCCCGAGGAAGAGGAAGGCCCCGATCGGTCGGTTCGGATCTTTGATATCGGCTCTGCTTCTTCGGATCGCGCGGCAAACTGTGCTGAGCGCGTCGTCTTGGCCGATGATTCTTGTTTTAAGAGACTCTTCCATCTTGAGGACTTTTTCCGTTTCCCCTTCAGTCAAACGGGTCACAGGAATGCCTGTTTGTTTTGCCACGATGTTGGCGATATCTTCTTCATCGACGATCGCCTGATGCTCATCTTTATGGGATTCCCAATCAGCGCGGGATTTCTGCATTTCCTCTCGCAGTGTTTTTTCCGAATCGCGCAGCTTGGCCGCTTTTTCATATTCCTGCCGGCCGATCGCTTCATCTTTCGCGATACGGGCCTCTTCAATCTGCGTTTCCAGCTGGCTCAAGTGAGGAGGCTGATGCATCATGGAAATGCGGGCTTTCGCTCCGGCTTCATCGAGCAAGTCGATCGCTTTATCGGGGAGGAACCTGCCGGATATGTATCGTTCAGACTGATAGACGGCCGCTTTGACAGCCGCATCGGTATAGACGCATTTGTGGTGCTCTTCGTATTTTCCTTTCAATCCATTGAGGAGGGAGACGCTCTCTTCGAGAGAAGGAGGTTGGAC
>CAZXVU010000055.1:9428-13197 GCA_964644465.1 uncultured bacterium | reverse complement strand
CCTCCTCGTATTCAGAAACTCTCTATCACATGCTATTAGGAGGCCTTAGCTCTGCACACCAAGAAAATGATGATCTATCTGTTAGCCTTTCAAGCATCAAAGGAGGAAATTCACTCCTACCCGCAGCGCTCGCTCAAAAACTGGGAGATAGAGTCCACCTAAACTTTCCTCTTATTTCGGTCAAAAAAAAATCTCATTCTTACACTCTTAAATTCCAAAATGGAGAACAGGTAGAGGCAGACTTCCTTTTGCTTACAATCCCCTGCTCTGTCTATAAAAATATTGCCTTCGAAGAGAATGTTATTCCAAAAGAGAGACTCAACGCTATCCAGAGCGTGCAGTACGGGACAAATTCGAAAATATTGATCCCCTTTTCTACTGCGCCGCCCAAACGAATCTCTTATATGAATGAACGAATGGTTTGTTTCTTCGATGCGCATCGCACCATCCTCACTCTGTACTACACTGGCGAATCGAGCCGATTTGACACAGACACGATGCAGAAGACCTATTTGGAAGACCGTCCTATGATTGAAATGGGATTTAAAGAGATCTGTCCTCCATTATTCATTCCCTCATTTGCCAGAGATGAACTATTTGGCGTCTATGAGGGCGCTGTAGGGTATAGCTGGCCCGAAGATCCTTTTGCAGGGGGTTCTTATTCAGCGATTGCTCCTGGCCAAGAAGTTCTATTTACGGCGGTTCATGAAGAAATGGGAGAAATCGTAAAGGATCTTTTCGCTCCGATTGATCAAAAGCTATTTTTTGCGGGAGAGCACGCTTCGATTTTAGAGGAAGTTCCTGCTACGATGGAGGCTGCTTGTGAATCTGGGGAGAGAGCTGCAAGAATGATTGGAAAACTAATTCATTAAAGCAGGGGAGCCATGCAGCTCCCCTCTAGTGCTCTAACATTATTTTTTGATGTGCTTGCTTAACATGCCAGACATCTTCAGCATATCGATCGGTCTGCTGCCAATCACTTCAGCGAGTTTTTTATCAGGATTGATCATTCGTCTATTTCTAGAGTCTTGACACTTGTGCGCTTTGATATAGACCCACAGTTTTTTTACCACTTGAGGGCGTGTTGCTCTTTTTGCGCCAACGATTTCTGCAAGCTCAGGTGACAGATTATACATCATCGTGGTCAATCCGCCGCCGCCTTTTCTTTTTCCGCCGCTCTTTCTTTTCGCTGTTTTCTTTTTTGCAGTTTTCTTTCTTGCTTTTGCCATAAAAATTTTTCCTTTTTTCTACTTTTGAGAAATTCGCTTCAGTGCGTTTCTCTTCTTTCTATAAGCTAAGTAAGTTTTTTTTGAAATTCTTTCAAGAAGAAACTACACAAAAATAAAAAAATTCCTCGAGATTGTGTTTTACTCCTCTCTTTTCTAAGATGTCTCTTCATTTTCAAAAATATGGAATTTTATGGCTTCTCCAGCACGGAGCAACACCCTTGGAGTTTCTTCTCATGCAGGACCGAATGTATCTCCACGGCTTGATCCTTTAAGAAGCTTAGGCGACTTTACTGTTCAGTTTATTGAATCTGAGATAATAGGGCAGCATGTGAGAGCCTTTCATGTGAATTGCAATTTTAAAGATATCGAACAACAAAATCGGGTTTTTTCACAGTTGTTGGCTTTAGAACATGCAGGCATTCAAAGAATGGAATTTTCTCTTAGAGTCCTGCATGTCGATTTTGTTTTCGTCAGCGAACAAGATTCTAATCGATTCGTAGAGAGGGTCAAACGTATTGCCACGCATCTTCTCCCTCAAGGAGTTTCACAAGCTTCCCCAGACTTCTCCCCACGCGTTAATCCTTCCTCGGAAGTTTCACTGCAGCCGCCTTTTTCAAGATGGAAACAAATTATAACCGAATTCTCCACTGAAACAAACACGATCCTTGATCAAACTGATTTCGCGGTCAAAATTACTTTTAGCGATTTCGATAATCAGAAGCTCGTCCGTCGAGAGCTAACGGAGTTAGTCAAAGCTGGTGTGATATATTTTGCTTATTCGTTTAAAGAACCCGTCGTGAAGTTCATATTCTTTGACGAAGGCAAAGCTCGAAATTTCATGCAGAAATTCGAAATACAGAACGTTCCAGCCCTAAGAAAAACTGGCGATGATTCCAAGTTTTTATAAATTCTATTAACCAATAGTGAGTATGTGAAATGGCATCAGCATCAACAGGTCCTTCCCTTTCTCCTCCCTCCCAAGATTCATCTTTGATTCTGACTCCTCGGCGCGATCCATTGAACCGCTTAGGAGCCTTAAAAGTTCAGTTTGTTGAACCTCAGAAACTCTCGCGGCATGAAAAGGCCTATCATGTGAATTGCACTTTTAACGATCTCGAACAACAAAATCGGGTTTTTACACAGTTGGTGGCTTTAGAACATGCAGGCATTCAAAAGATGGACTTTTCTCTAAGAATACTGCTTGTTGATTTTGTTTTCTTGAGCCAACCAAGATCTGTTCAATTCGTTGAAAGGATCAAAGCCATTGCCTCAGCACTTATTGCTCAGGGAGCTCCTCAAGCTTCCCCAGACATATCCCCCCGTATCGATCATTCGCCGGAATCTTCTCCTAAGGCGCCTTTCTCAAAATGGGGACAAATCCAAACTGAATTCTCCACTGAATGGAACGAGAACCTTGAACAAAATGAATTCTCGGTCAAAGTTACTTTTACCGATTGCGAAGTTCAGAAGGACATCCGCAGAGAGCTTACGCAGTTATCCGATGCTGGCGTGATTCATTTTACCTATTCGTTTAAAGACCCCATCGTGACGTTCGCATTCTATGACGAAGGCAAAGCTCGAACATTCATGCAGAACTTAGAAATGCCGAGCGGTCCGGCCATATCGCTCAGAGGAAAAACAGATCTCGATGAGTTCAAATTGGTATAAAATCTATTTTCTTTTAGTGAGTATGTGAAAACGTCTGCGGTGTTTGTGAAGCTGTCCCAGCAACTAACCCGACGATCACGCCAAAGATAGTGATGGATCCCAATGCAGGTCCCCAAGCAAAGCCTGTGGCAACAAAAGAGGCGGCCACAGCTCCCGCTCCTATCTGTTCAGGTGTTAACGAGGCTCCAGAGAAAGATTCGGCATTGTCGAAATTCAAGGCATCGGGCATTTCGCTAAGCATTTGAGGCGCATTTTGTTGGGAGGAGGCCATTGCATATTGATTCGAACCGATTTCTAAACTTCCCCCTTCATTCGTCATTCCGACCTTTCCAGACTCGCTGCCTACATAAAGATTTCCATTGAACATTCTCGCTAAGAAAACCGTCCCTCTCACTCCAATCGTCGCATTGGGAGTGGATATTTCAAAATTCTGAGGATTTCTTTTGGCAATGAAGCCTGTTGATACCCGAACTCCCCCTTGGGACAATTTGGCCAAATATTGATTTTTTCCCATAGTGCGAGTCGCAGCATAGGTGTCTACACTATATTGAGATCCTGGAATCAAGAGGATGACAGTCCCATCTGTGAATCTGATTTGTCCTTTTGCTGTATCATCGGTCATCAATGTATCTCCCAGAAAAATGGGCGAACCTTTCGACAACATTCGTTCATTCTGATCAGCGCCGACAGCTTTCAGCCCCCCTTGAGTTGCAACTACAGTTCCGATTTTATCCGCACAAACACCTGCAACAGTTAGGGTCATAAAACAAATCAAACAGAGGAAATTTTTCATATCTTTCTCACTTTGGGTATTTCAAAATTACAATTTTTCCTATTAACCTGCTAGACAAAAAAGAGTAAACAAAAGGCGC
>CAZXVU010000055.1:0-9328 GCA_964644465.1 uncultured bacterium | reverse complement strand
TTGCTTGAAAAGCAAGGCGAGCGAGGAGGATCGATTTGTCAAAGCCGCAGCAAGAATTTTGTCTCATTTTTGAATAGTGGGTTAACAACTAATTGTCGACTTAAAAATTTGGAAAGTGCATGGGAAAGTAAGGGGTTTGCATGAAATGGTTTCCGGCAGATAGAGAGAAAAGCATTCTGATCCTGATCTCTTTGGGGATCGTATTTTTTATTGCCGCGATTATGTATTTTCAGCCTCCTTTTTTTAATCATTGGATCATTAAACTTGAAGACGACACCTATGATCGGCAGGTCAGGCGCTACTATAGACCTCTTTCCCCTCACCCTTCCATTGCGATTCTCGATGTCGACGATCGGAGCATTGAGGAAGAAGGTAGATGGCCTTGGGACCGGGCTAAAATCGGCAAGCTTGCAAGCGAGCTTGACCGGCTCGGCGCTAAGGTTATTGCTTTCGACATGGTTTTTTCCGAGCCTCAAGAAAATCCCGTAGATGCAATATTAAAAGTTTCTGACAATCCCTCGCTTGCACGCGAGTTAGAGCCACTTAAATCTGTATTGGATGCCGATTCTATTTTTGCAGATGCTCTGAAGAAAGGAAAAAATGTCCTTGGATTTGCCTTTGCAACCAACGGGAAAGAAGAAGGGGTCCTCCCCTCTCCGCTCCTTTCGATATCTGAGGAAGATGCTAAAACGACACTGATCCCCAACATGAATGGCTATATCGGAAACCAGCCTCTTTTGCAGAAAGCGGCAGGGCATGGCGGGTTTATCAATGCCATGATTGATTCCGATGGCATCCTCCGCTTTTCCCCACTATTGATGCGGGAAAATGAAAAGGTCTATCCCGCTTTAGCGCTTACTGCTGCAAAAATCTTTCTCTCTCTCCCTTTTTCTGGGATCGCGACATCGACTTTTCGAGAAGGGCAATTCATTAAGTCCATTCAACTTGGACCCACTACAATTCCAACCGATCCTTGGGGAAGAATACTAATCCCTTTCCGAGGACCGCCCTATTCATTTCCTTATCTCTCAGCGACTGACTTGCTGCATGGAAAAATAACCGATGAACAAGTGCGGGGCAAACTGATCTTCATTGGGATGTCTGCTACAGCCTCGTCAGATTTGCTGGCAACTGCTATCTCGCCCGCATTTCCGGGAGTAGAGATCCAGGCATCCATTGCAAGCGGCATCATCGACAACTACCTACCCTACAAACCCAATTGGGGTCGCGGAGTTGCGGTGATCGTCGTTTTAATACTCGGCATCATTGCAGCTTTTACCTTCCCCTACATGGGAAGGATCGCTGCATTTCTTTTTTCTTTTGTGATTATTATTGCGTCTGAAGGGGTCAATTACTGGCTTTGGACAAAACATGGGATGGTTCTCTCATTTTTCTTTCCAGCCCCGACACTGATCTTTCTTTTCATTCTTGATTTGATGGGCGTCTATATCGCAGACATTCGGCAGAAAAAAGAATTAAAGCGGATATTCGGACAGACTGTACATCCTGAATACCTCGATCGGTTGATTCGCAAAAAAGGGGACATTACTTTAACGGGAGAACATAAGGAGCTGACGATTTTAGTTTCCCAAATTTGGGATTTCAGCTCGATCACAGATCCCTTGTCGACCACCGAGATCAAAGAATTCCTGAATCTCTATTTTACGGAGATGAATCAGATTATCTTCGATCAGAAAGGGATCGTCGACAAATATATGAGAGATGAGATTATGGCGTTCTGGGGAGCTCCCCTGCCTGAGCCTAAACACTCTTTCCTCGCAGTGAAAACGGCTCTTGCAATGAAGGGCAAAATTTCTTCATTTCACCCACCGATCAAAATCGGCATCGGAATTAACACCGGAAATGCGCATGTCGGAGATATGGGATCAAAATTCACCCGCGCCTTTACTGCAATCGGATATCCAGTCGATCTCGCACACCATCTCAAAGATCTCACCGAATTTTACTCAGTGCCCATCATTGCAGGAGAAACGACTTGGAAATATACGCAAGAGACTTTTATCTACAGAAAACTAGACAGGATTGAATTTAAAGGGAAAACAGAGGTGATCTACGAACCGATCTGCTTAAAAGAGCAACTTTCCTCGGCTCTTGAAACCGAACTTAAGATGCACAATGAAGCACTTTCGGCCTATTTAGCCAAAAATTGGGAAAAAGCCGAAGGTCTATTTCGAAAACTACAGACAGCTTCGCCCCAGAATAGCGAGCTCTATCAGGTTTATCTCAATGTGATTGCAACAAACAAGAATAGAGCTTAGCATCAGTCTCTATTGAATATATTCATATTCTGAACAGGTTCAAAGAGACTGCATTGACAACTACGAAATATTATATGATATGTACTTCAGTAGCTTCAGGTCCTTTGCGTCCTGGTCCTTCTACGAATTCAACTTTTTGACCTTCGCGCAGAGATTTTGGATCGCCTTGAACGTTATTGGCGTGAACGAAAAGATCTTTGCCTCCGTTATCTGGTGTGATGAAGCCAAAGCCTTTTTGTGCGTTGAAAAACTTAATTGTACCTTTAGATTTTGCCACGGTTTAATTCCTTATCTAGTTGTGGTTATTACCCTATACATTCCCTGTTATAGGACAATAGCTTTTTTTCTTTAGAAATGAAGCTCTGAGTTTAGCAAAATCTCATCTTTACTCTCAATATGTTTGTGAATTTTTCTCTTAGGATATAAAGGATAAAAGGTTAGTTTGAGCTTGTTGCTCCATTTTAACAAAAACACAAACACCTAACCTTAAGATACTTATAACGTTTAAAGAACTTCTGAAAAATATTTAGGCCAAGAAAACTTTGAGATAGCGAAAAAAGTCTGTTGGTCACTAACAAAGAAAATTTGAAACAAAAAAAATCCCTTAAATCTTTTGGAGATTTGTTCTGAAATCTCCATCTATCCAATTTAAAAGCAAAAAATCCATCCAGTAAGGCCCATGATCTTTTGGGGTTTTTCCTAAAAAACCCATATGACCTCCATGTTTCGTCGTCCATACATTCAAGACATTCGACAAAGACATGTCTCGAAGCGCATCAAAACGGATAAATGGATCATCTTCAGTAAATAGAAGATGGGTGGATTGTTGAATATAGGGCAAAAATCGAAGACAACTGCATTCCTGATAGTATTCAGGAGCCCCCTTATATCCCCACAAAGGCGCGGTAATCAGATGATCGAAATCAAATAATGATTGAATGTCTAAAGAGCTCCATGAGGCTGCCTGCTCTGAGATTTGTTTAATGAAGTAGAGATGATAAAAATGATTGCGTTTCTCTTGAATCCTATACACTGTTTGAGCAAGATCGAGAGGAGGGCAGACAGTGATAAAGGATTTTACTAATTCTCTTGCCTCTCTGCCTAGTTCTCCCGCTAATTTCAAAGTAATATTTCCCCCCAGAGAAAAGCCGATTAAAATAATCTCGGAAGAGGGCGTTTCTCTCTTCAAACATTGAACGACTTTCAAAAGATCGCTGCTAGTCCCAGCGTGATAGGGCAATTTAGAGAGTCCCTTACCAGATCCACATCCCCTAAGATTGACTCGAACTACCTTAATTCCCCTGCGAAATATTTTACGCGACAAACGGATCATGTAACTGGAGGTATGAGAGCCTCCCATTCCGTGGACCAGGACCACTGTCCGATCAGATTCTTTCCAATGAAGCGGAATGGAGATTTCACAAGACAGGAAGTCTCCGTTTCCAATGTCAACTAACTGCCTTTTGGATTGAGGAGCCCTTCCTGAGGGGAGACAGAAGGCAATCACCGTCTGAAGGTGCGTCGATGCCAAGCCTGGCAACGGTTGAAAATGGAGCTTATTTGTTTTCATGGAAAAGGGTCGTTTTTGTGAATATTTTTGCTTGGACAAATTTTAACATCCAGCATAACTTTTCATCTCCTCGTTACACTGCAATGAAATTCGATGAAACTGAGTCACTTCCTTTTCCTATTTCTTTCTTTGTTTGGCCTATCTTGTCATGCAACAACAGAATTTCGAGTTGAAAGAGCCGCCTGTACCCACAATCTATCTAGAATCGTCCAAGTCATTAACTGCGCCTATCAAAGACAACCGTTTAGTCGAACGGATGGTGAAAGGACCTCTCTCTCCAAACTCAAAGAGATCGTTATAAACCCTAACAATAAATTATTTCTCTTGATTTCGAACGATTCAGAAAACTTCATTTGCGGGACAGTACTTTTACAAGCTTCTGAGATCTCTTTATTTTCCTTACATCCTAGTTATCAAGGGAAAGGACTTGGAAGACAACTCCTATGCGCTGCCGAAGAAGAGGCATTTAAAACCTACGATGAGGTTTTCTTAAAGGTGGTTCCCCTCTTCCAGGAAAAACTGATCGCTCACTATGAACGGCTCGGTTATCGATCCTTTGGAGAAATAGAATCTCTCGCGCAAGAAAAATTAGAGCGGATTCAGCCTCAATATCACACCCAAGTTTATGCTTTGATCTTAAGAAAGAAAAAACTCAAAGTTTCTTGTACATCTTGAAATACGACAGAGAAATGCCTTTTATGACCTTGGATAGCTGTTCTTTGACCAGATAGCCCTTTGCTAAGAAGAAGGGTTTAGCTGTGATGCTGGCATCTGTTTGGATCTCCCTTACATGAAGAACTTTTGATTCTAAAACCTCAAGCAATTTACTTGCGATTCCGCGCCCTTGAAAATTCTTATGAATATACAACCTATCAAGATACCCTTCAGAAGTAATGTCCCCAAAACCTACAATCTGGCCATTGATCTCGGCTACATAAGCGAGGCTTTTTTCTAAAGGTCTTGAAATCAGATTTTTTTTTGCCAGATCGGCCCAAACATCAGCTTGCTCCTGTGTATAGTCCAGCCTGTTGATTGCATGAACAGTCTCATAAACAAGATTCTCAATTTGGGGCAGATCGCTCAATCGATAGGGCCGAATGTGAATATCTGTCATAGGCTCAAGGTAATTGTGTTGAAAAGAAGATCGTGATCGGACGTCGCTTCGCGTCTGAATTCTAGCCCGCAATAGCCTGTGCCGATGATCCTTGTAGAGATCGCCGCTGTTTTACCTGCGATCAATGTGTAATCCAAAACCAGAGGTCCAGAAGCAGGTTTTCCCATGAGTTTCGCGCACCATTGGTCTCCACCCCAAGTTGGGATCCCTTCAACTTTAGGGTCTCTTCTCAGCCAATCGATAGGATATTTCTTGAGGAACTCTTGCAGCTCCTCTTCCGATTGATTGAGATCCCCTGTAAAAATAACGTTGAGACCTAGATTTATTTTTTTCTCTATTTGCTTTGCGATCCTGTTCATTTGCGCTGTTCGAGCGATTCTTTCGCTCTCTTCAGGGGATCCAGAAATTTCTGAATGCTGCAAGTGGGTAGAAATAATATTGGCAAAAGGAGTTTTCACACCTGGATTTTTGATATCGAAAGAGAGATATCCTTTTTCTGAATATCTCGCTCTTCCAGTCACTTCTGTTCCCTTAGCAAAAGGGATAAATTCTATGGAACTTTTATCGATTTCATATTTGCTGGCGATATACATCATGGAAGAGGGACCGATCGCTCTCACTCCAGCAACGGGAATGATAAAGGGATATTCCTTCAACCGAGAGGATAGGTAGCTGGCATCGCAGATATCGGCCACTTCAAAAAGGCAAATAATATCTGGGTTTAGAACTTTGAGCTTCTGAATATTGGCATCGATCCTTGCTTTATCGGAGGGGGGCGTTACTTGTCCATCGGTGATCGTATAGCCTCCAGGTAAATAACACTGATTATGAGAAACAAGAGTGATCTGCTTATTTTCAGGAAGCATCTTTCCCGTCTTGGCCCTCTCTAAATAAATATACGGCTTAGACTCAAACGCCGCGACCATGCCGCGCAAGACCATTCCCAAGGGAGTCGTGAAGGGAGTCAATAGGGCGCACACGATCATCCCTAAAGTGAGAAGGGCAATCATCATCACCTTTTGCACAGTCCTCTCTTGGATGATATAAATCGTATAAAAAAATTCCCTCACTTTACAGACAGGATCAGTTAGATAAGAGGCCACTTTCAAAGCGAATATCTTGGACGCAGTCTCGCTATCTTCAACAACCGTTTCAGGGGTATCGACAGTCACTGAATCAGGATAGGCTAATACCTCGGAAATACTCATGTTAAACCGCTGTATATCCCCCATCGACAACAAGCGCCGAGCCGGTCATGTACGAAGACTCATCGCTAGCAAGAAATAGCGCTGCCTGGGCGATTTCTTCAGCCTTACCAGCTCGCCCCATGGGTATTTTTGATAACAACTGATTATACAAATCTGGATTTCCCAGAATGTCGGCTACCATGGGAGTTTCAATCAGTCCTGGATGGAGAGAATTCACTCGAATACGATCTGAAACACATTCTGCGGCCACTGCACTGGTTAAGATCTTGACAGTTCCTTTAGCTGCAATATAGGCAGCCATACCGGTTGTGCCTACAAAAGCAAAAATGGAAGATACGTTTACAATAGAGCCGCCCCCTCCTTGCCGCATGACAGGAATCACATGTTTGCAGCCCAGGAAAACGCTTTTCGCGTTTACATCAAAGATCCGGTCCCATTCTTCAACAGAAGTATTTTCCAGTGTTTTTGAAAGCAGAACCGCTGCATTATTGACCAAAATATCAATTTTCCCGAAAGCCTTAGAGGTTTGCTTAATGACCTCTTTCCAAGACGCTTCTTGGCTCACGTCATGTTTGATAAAAAGTGCTTTACCGCCTGCATGAGTAACGGTTTTCGCCGTGGCCATTCCTTTGACCTCATCCCTATCAGCTACGACAACAGAGGCCCCTTCTTTTGCAAAAAGGATGGCCTCTTGCGCCCCCATTCCCGATCCCCCGCCTGTGATGATGGCCGCTTTTCCTGAAAGTCTTCCCATAAATACCGTCCGATGAATTCTAAATATTTTGGGCTTGTCTCGTAAAAACCTCAATTACTTTAAGGGAAATCATCGAGCATGAAAAGAACTTCACATCGAGGAGCATCGATTTACCAAAGCCGTAGCAAGCACTTTGTCTCTTATTTAAATAGGGGCAGCAGAATGGGATATGTGCAATATCTCCATATATATTTTCAGGCTTATTTGATGGCTATAGGGTTTATCGGTGACCCAACGGCTCTGGAAAAAGGAATCGGAGCAGAGGTGAAAAAGAAATCATAGATTTTATCTTTCGCACAATCGCGTGCGAGCTCTTCGAGATAAAAAATCTCGCCTATGGAAATCCCCATCATAGGAAGCAGGACCGCATGGCAGGGAAAAGGGATTTCTTTGAACTCGCTGGGCCTGACCTCAGCGCCCCAGGTATCGATACAGACGGATGAGATCTCTTGTTCATAGATCCAAGGGATCGAAAGGAAAGAAAGGCCTGGAGCATCGCCAGCAGCATAATCGCCCCATTCGCCTTTCGCCAAATAACGCTGCATATGCCCTGTTCTGATAAGAATAATATCGCCTGATTTAATTTTAACACCTTGGCGACGGGCGGCCAGATCGAGATCATCGCCTGTAATTCCCTCGCATGGTTTTAGAAAATCAACTCCCAAAGCGCGGGGCAGATCGAGCAAAACTCCTCGGCCGATCATTTTCTCTTTCATCTTGTCGATGCTGTTTTTAGCTGCGCCTGTAGAATCGACCAAAGACGCAGAATAGCCGTTCCACATCTTCCCCTGAAAAAAGGCATGGCTAAGCCCGTCCAGCTGAGTCCCGCATTGCAGCGGCATGGTCACGATATCATCAGAATACTGAGCGAAAGGATCCTGTTTTCCTGTGATCGCATCGGTTCCTGTGGCCAACATCGTATGGATGGTATTGAATCGCCCTCCCGGTAATTCAGGCCGCTGAGGCCCCTTCTCATCGAAATTGAGGGCTAGTGAAAATATCTTCCCCTTGCGAACGAGACGGCTTGCTTCTAAAACAATCTGAGGAGTGATGAAATTCATCGCTCCGTATTCATCCTCCGGGCCCCACTTTCCCCATCTTTTGAACTTTTTGATTGCTGCGTCGAAATCTTTTTTAGGGCGTTTCTTTCCTTTTGAAGAGTGGGTCATGGGTTTACCAGATTATGAAATTCAAGCGCGCCATGAAGGTTTGCAGGTGAGAGTCTACATTGTGTCTGATTTGATTTTCTGGACCTATGATCCCCCCAGAAACAGCGCCAACATGCGTCAACCGATTGAGTGAAATGTAGTTGTATTCCACTCCGACAGTGATGATCCTGCTTACCCAATATTCCAGCCCAGCGCCTGCAACCCACCCATTATGCCATTTTGAGGTATGCCAATCCAAATTTAAGCCGGCAAAGGACGGAGAGGTTTTTCCGCTGGTTTTTATTCTGGCGCCTGCATATCCCCCTTTTCCATAAATTAACCAAACTGGATGAACTAGAAAGCCAATACGACCCGTTCCTAAGGCAAATGGAGAAATATCGGTTTCTAAGATCTGTTCAGAAGAAGGAAAAATGGATTGAACGACATTCAATTTTCTATGTGAAAAACCGCCGCAGACACATGCAGCTTCCAGGCTAGCGACAAATTTCCGAAACTGAACATTGAAACCCAGTTGAGCTCCCCCGATAACCTTGGAGCGGTGGAAGTTGTTGGTAGTACCCAGGATGGGTTGACCAGGGCCATTCGCGTCATATGGATTGACATTCAGATATTTCCAGTGCGTAGAAGGCCATCCACGACCTACTTGAGCACCTACATAGAGCCCAGTCCAATCTATGCATTCGGCAGTCGCGA
This sequence comes from uncultured bacterium, assembly GCA_964644465.1. Taxonomy (GTDB): domain Bacteria; phylum Chlamydiota; class Chlamydiia; order Chlamydiales; family SM23-39; genus CAZXVU01. The sequence goes on along the minus strand of CAZXVU010000055.1, from coordinate 541 downwards.
GTTGCCCCCATAAAAGAATGCCAAATAATGAATAGAAAAAAAACTTAGTCATATTAATTTTTGTGTAGTGTTTCTTTAAAATTAAACACAACCAAAATAACATTCTTAGTTTTTTTAACGGCTAGGCCATTTTCGGGGGCAACTGGACGGTTCAGCCCTTTTGTCTGATAGAGTCATCCGCTTGGATCAATTCAGATCTGCGGTATGAAATAGCCTCATCGATTCTCGTAGCGAAGTAATCAGGTTTTTCCAAAGCTTCCAATGGTTCGACAGCAAAAAGCCGTTTTCGATCAATTGCCTCTTTCGGATCGATCGGCGCGCCCTTTTCCAAATCGTAAGGAGATATCGCATTTTTCTTCAGATTATCCTCGATCACATAAGCATGATCATCAAAGAAAAGGGGAAGATACTTACGGTCGCTAAAATCCATTGGGAATGGTTTTCCATATTCCGCTTCCTCATTGTGGTCATCCCAAAGATACCAGTTATCCCTGATCACAATATGACGGCCTTCTATTTCTCGCACATTTTTACAATACTC
>CAZXVU010000054.1:0-13296 GCA_964644465.1 uncultured bacterium | reverse complement strand
TAAGAGGGAGCGTGCTCTTCCGGCCTCATGAGAGGGAAGAAGAGGACGTCTCTGATCGATTCCGCATTTGTGAATAGCATAACGAGCCGATCGATGCCGATGCCGACCCCGCCTGTGGGAGGCATGCCTTGGCAGATCGCTTCGATGAATTCTTCATCGAGAGGATTGGCCTCAACATCGCCCTTTTCCCGTTTTTCCGCTTGCTGAAGCAGCAATTGCCGCTGCAGCTCAGGATCGTTGAGCTCTGAATAGGAATTGCACATTTCGCGGGCTAGGATAAAGCTCTCAAATCTCTCTACAAAACCTTCTTTGCGGAACTCTGGGTCGCGATGCAGTTTGCAAAGCGGCGTCGTTTCTATGGGGTGATCGATAATGTGGTGAGGCTGGATGAGATGGGGCTCTGCGAACTCTTCGAAGAGCATAGCGATGAGGGCCCCGCGCGGGGCGTGGGTGACCCCTTTCGGGTCGATATGGGTCTCTTTGAGGAGGCGGGAGCGCATTTCCGGCTCCGACATCTTGTCTACATCGATATGGCCATAGGTTTTAATGGCCTCTTTCATCGTCATCCGCTTCCAAGGAGCTTTTAGATCGATCACATAGGCTGTCCCTTCTCCTTCGGGAGTCAGGCGCACTTTTGTGTCGCCAAAAAGATTGAGGGCGATCGATTCAAAAACCCCTTCGGTAAAGTCCATCATGTCGTTGTAGTCCCATCCCGCAGCGTACGCTTCCAGCATTGTGAATTCGGGATTATGCGTCTTATCGATCCCTTCGTTGCGGAATACTTTGCCGATCTCGTAGATCTTCTGCATGCCGCCGACGATGAGTTTTTTCAGGGAAATTTCTAGCGAAATCCGCAGATACATGTCTTGATTGAGAGCATTCAAGTGGGTGATGAAGGGTCGTGCTTGCGCGCCGCCGTAGGTATTTTGAAGAACAGGTGTTTCCACCTCTTCAAAGCCCGCCTCTTCTAAGTAATTGCGGATGGCAAGGAGGATGCGGGAACGGGTTCGGAAACGGTCTAAAGATTCGGGATGCGTGATGAGATCGAGCCAGCGCTTGCGATAGCGGACGCCTTTATCGGCCAAGCCGCTGTGTTTGTCGGGAAGAGGAAGGAGCGATTTGCAAAGAAGAGTGACTTTTTTCGCAAAAATCGTCAGTTCTCCGCGCTGTGTTTTGAAAAGATGTCCTTCGACTCCAATGATGTCTCCCAGATCGAGTTTTTTTTCGATGAATTTGATGGGAGTGACTTCTTCTGTAGGTTTCAATCCTTCGACATGGGTCAGATCGCGGTTGAACATGATTTGAATGCGCCCTGTCTCATCTTGGATGTGGGCAAAGGCGTTCTTTCCCATCGCTCGGAAAAGGACCAGGCGCCCTGATACAAAGACATTTTGAGTATTGCCGGCCGCCGCATCGTCGTGGTGTCCCATTTCTTTCCCTTCAGCGTCCAGGGCGATCTGAGCGGCCTTCTGCGTATTCACATATTTAGGAGGATAGGGCTCGACTCCCAAAGCCCGGATTTCAGCGAGCTTTCGGGTGCGATTCTGGAATTCTTCAATATTGTGATACTCTGGAATAGGAAATGTCATTGCATTTACATGGGTTTTGTCCTCTAGGGTAGCCTCCATGGGGCTTATTTGTCCAGGTAGAGAAATTTTGTGACTCATAAATTTTTTTAAACTTTATTTCCCAGTTCTTCAAATATGGGCGGGGGCGCTTCTTCATTTCCCTTCAGGACCCTTTCCATCAAAGCAACCAATTCACCATCGCATTGTTCGATAAGATCTCTGCGAGCTAATGACAATGCCATGGAAGCGGTTCTAATACACTGGACCGTATGCTCAATAATTTTATATTCAATCCTTACCACCTCTAGAATATTCGGTGGGAGTCCCAATGCAAAAGGGTTATTTCCGGGGGTATAATGGGCGATTAAAAGATCGCTTATTTTTATGCCGGGATATGTGCTTCGCGATTGTTTAGCAGCTTCGACAAAAATGGGAAAACGGTCGGGTTTATTCATGATCGTTAATGCAGCAGCTACATAATGGACCGCATTCGGATCGGAGAGCATGCTTGCATCTGTGATCCAACCCAGCAAACAGCGCGCATGCTCTGCATCGCATACTTCGAGGATCTGCTTATAAGGCATTTTGTCAAGCCAGTTCATTCTCTCGGCTAAAGTTGGCGGGCGGCCATCGATCGTCTGATTTAAACCTGGGAAGAGTTCTTTAGCAGGCATCCTCTCGAGAACTTGTTGCAGTCTATTATTTGTTAAACCATTTAGTTCAGCATAGCTGTAAGCATTGCACCAGACTTGAGATCCTCTTGTTGTGCATGAAGATGAGGATGCGGCCATAACTACTTCCTTTAAAATCTTGCACTCATTTCATTTCTTTTTTAGAGTAGCTCCCTTTTTACCACGTCAGGGGAATTATGAAAAAATGGATTGTGTCCTTCATTTCTCTCTCTTCATTTGCATTTGCCGATCAAAGCTTTGCCCTCAACCAGCTCCTCTATGAGATCCGAAAGCCTGAAACAGAGCCGAAAGAATTCCGGGAAAATCTGGAAAAGATCGGGGAGTACCTCGGGTTGGAAGTGTTCAAAGAGCTCCTTAGGTCAGATACAGAGGTGGAAACTCTGACTGGCGCCAGCGCGACCCATTCTCTTTGCGATGAAGAGCCTGTTTTGGTGGCCCTTTGGAGGGCAGGGGTTCCTCTTTGCTCAGGCGTTCAAAAAATATTTCCCAATTCCCCAGTGGGCTTTTTTGGCATCTCCAGAGATGAAGACACCTTGCAGCCGCGAATTGATTACGTCTCTCTGCCTGAAGTGGAAGGGAAGACAGTTCTGATCATCGATACGATGATCGCTACTGGCGGGTCTATTTTAGCGACCATCGATATCGTCAAGCGATACGGCCCAAAGAAAATCATCCTCATCTCTGCCATCGCCGCAAAACCAGGCATTGCCCGGATCCGATCGGTTTATCCTGATCTGCAAATTTTTGCCGCGGCGATCGATCCTCTGCTGAATGATAAGGGATATATCGTTCCCGGCTTGGGCGATGCAGGAGACCGCTCCTATGGCGAAAAAATGGAACTCGATTAAATACAAGATATTTGCAGGATGAAAAACTCTATCCTGCATATCCTGTCGGCCATTTCGGCCGTATCCTGCGCATCCTGTTCATTCCAATGCCCAAACAAACGTAATGGGGCTTTTTGGATCTCAATTAAACAGGATATGCAGGAAACGCTCGCAATGCTCGCGACAGGATTTGCAGGATAAAATTATTGATCTCTCAGCTGGGTCACTAGGCTTGGGCGATGCAGGAGACCGCTCCTGTGGCGAAAAAATGGAGCTGGATTAATTCCATTTTTGCGTATAGGAATTGGAATATGCGCAACGCTCTTTTTTTTCTCTTATTTCTCGCTATTCATGCACAAGCAGAATCGCCTCTTTATCATGGAGAACAAATGGTTCAGGGAGCGGGGTTTCCCGCGCTGATCCATTTCGAGAAGGGAAAAGGGGGAGGGCCTTTAGTGATCTTTGTCCCCGGTTTTGCTCATCTGGCGAGGATCTCTTATGGGTATCCGGGAGGAAATGAAAAAGATTTCCTCAACTATTGGCTTTTGAAAAAGGGATTTTCTTTCCTCGGCATTTCCTATCCGCTAAACAATCCGGTTTTTGGAAAAATATTCCCTGATTATTCCATTCGGGATTGGGGCGCCCAAATGGCGGAGATTGCGAAAAAATGGATCGTTGAAAATCATCTTTCTAATCATGTGATTGTTCTGGGATGGAGCATGGGAGGAAAGATTGCCCAGTCGATTCAAGAAGCCGCAGAGAAAGAGGGCCTCGAGCTCGATTTCTTTGTTTCTTTATCAGGGGTTCCCCCATTTCCCTATATCTTTTTTGAACCGGGTGTAAATATCAAACCGTTGCCAAATGGGTTGACGGAGAGCAAAATGTTTTTGGAGGTTTTTTCCAATATGCTCAAGGCTCAAGATGAGCTGAATCACCATGTCATCCTCCCAAAAGCGATTTATGAAAAAGACTTTTTAGGGAATACGCCGATCAATCTTCTCGGATCCATCTATCGCTACCAAAAAGACCATCTTTTCGAGAGCATAGAAGATTGCATTCAAGACACAGGATGTTTTTCCTTCCATCAATATCCGTTTATTGGAGTTCTCAATGGAGATTCGCAAATGGACCCGGAACACTGTTTATTCGATTCGCAAAATTGGTCTATTTGCATGGCGCAAAAAATGACCAAGAACTACCTCAGTATTCCAGCGGTGGGTAAACTCTCTCCGGATCAATGGAAATCGGTGAAATCGCTCATTGCCAACTCAATTCCGGAGAAGTTCTGCATGACCATTCACGGCAATCATTTCTTCTTTGTGGGGGAAGCCGGAGCGAGACAAACTGCAGAGGCGATAGAAACGTTGGCAGACAGGTATAAAAACTTCAAAAAACAGCTCTCTTTAATCAAAATTGAGCCCATTTCACTGAAATAGCGCTTGAGAGCGAATACAGATAGCATATCCTTTTAATTCTTAAATACATAAGAATGTTTTGACAGAAAATGGTGTAATGGTGTAACATTACAGTAATACGAAATTGGAAACCGCATGAAAACCGAAACCGAAGAAGATGGCTGGCGAGGCTTCTTAGAGTTGTGCTCTAAGGCTAAGAGCCACAAGGAGCTGGAAGCGCTTTTCGGGCTGTTTTTAACAGCCACCGAGCGCTCCGAGATTGCCAACCGCTACCTGATCGTCCAAGAGCTAGTCCGGGGCAAGATGAGCCAGCGGGAAATAGCCAAAAGGTTTGGGATTAGCATCGCGAAAATTACCCGCGGTTCCAATTCTCTGAAAATAATTGAACCCGATCTCAGGAGAAAATTGATCTCCTGACCAAGGAGATCCATGAATCGAGAAGAGTTCCAGAAACTAAAAGAAGAATCCGGCCGGGTCGCGCTCTATCGCGAAATTCCCGCCGATCATTTCACTCCAATCACCGCCTACCACGCATTAGCCAAGAAGGGGAGCTGCATCCTCGAATCGACTCCCGGTACGGGAGAGGCGCGCTACTCTTTTATCGGCATCGATCCCATCGCATCGTTTACCGCCAAAGGCCGGAATATCGAAGTTCGGATTGAACAGAAAGTTGAGAAATTCGAAAGCGATCCCTATGTAGCTCTTAGAGCGTTTCAAAAGCGGCTGAAGACTGCAGTCGTCCATACGCCCGCTGTTTTTACAGGAGGGGTGACAGGTTTCATCTCTTATGATGCGATCCGTTCCAAAGAAAAAATCCCCGACCGCCACCCAGATGTTCTAAAACTCCCCGATTTTTATTTCCAATTCTATCAATCGACCGTTTCTTTCGACCATGAAACCGGGAAGGCCATGATCGCGACAATTACAGATGACTATGAAAAGGGGATGGAAGAATTAGACCGTCTTAATGAGGGGCTTCATCGCGCACATCCAATGCCTGTGCTTTCAGAAAAGAAAGAGATTGAAATTCTCTCAGACCTTTCCGATGCAGAATATGGCGCAATGGTAGAGAGAGCCAAAGAACATATTCGAGCGGGAGATATTTTTCAGATGGTGCCATCCCGCACATTTCAAGCAAAAATCAATGTCGAGCCATTCCAAGTCTACCGCGCATTGAGGCAAGTCAGCCCTGCTCCTTTTCTCTTTTTCTTCGATTTAGAGGGATATGCAATTGCTGGAGCGTCTCCAGAAAAAATCATCTCCGTAGAAAACAGAACGATTGAATCGACTCCCATCGCAGGAACACGGCCGAAAGGGGGATCGAGCGAAGAGTTGTTGAGCGATCCGAAAGAAGTCGCAGAGCACGTAATGCTCGTCGATCTCGCCAGAAATGATGTAGGAGCGGTCTCTAAACCTGGAAGCGTCCAGGTGCTCGAATATAAAAAGGTCCAACAATTCTCCCATGTGATGCACATCGTCTCTAGAGTCGTGGGACAATTAGAAACAGGACTTGACGCCCTAGATGCGTTCAAAGCTTCTTTCCCCGCAGGGACATTATCGGGAGCCCCGAAAGTGCGGGCGATGGAGCTGATCGACGAAATTGAAAATTCCCGAAGGGGCCTTTACGGCGGCGCGATCGTCGCGCTAGATGCATTTGGCAATCTCATCAGCTGCATCGCCATTCGGACAACGTTAATCAAAGACGGTACAGCTTATGTACGGGCAGGGGCCGGCATCGTTCTCGATTCGGAGCCTCTGACTGAAGCTCAAGAATCGCGGCATAAAGCGAATACCGTTCTAGACGCCCTGAAAATGGCCTGTGGAGGAAAATCATGATACTCATCATCGACAACTACGATAGTTTTACGTTCAACCTGTATCAAGCCATTGCAGAAATGCATCGGAATGTAAAAGTCATCCGGAACGATCAAATTACACTTGAGGGGATCGAAGCGCTGAATCCTAATGGGATCATCATTTCTCCAGGTCCCGGCCGTCCCGAAGATGCGGGGATTTGCTTAGATGTGATCCGGAAATTCGGACCGACAATCCCTATCTTGGGAGTGTGTTTGGGCCATCAGGCAATGGGCCTGGCCTACGGGGGAAAAGTGAATCGGAGCTCTGAGATCCTTCATGGCAAAGAGAGCCTGATCTTCCATACGCGTAAAAAACTATTCAAAGGAATGCCTCTTCCTTTCAAAGCGGGCAGATATCACTCCCTTCTCGTAGAAAAAGAGGGATTGCCATCGGATTTGGTTGTGGATGCTGAGACGCCGAAAGGGCTGATTATGGCCATGTCTCATAAAACTCACCCCATTTTCGGGGTCCAATTTCATCCTGAATCGATCTTAACGCCCGAAGGGAAGACCCTACTGAAAAACTTTTTGGAGATCTGCAAATGTTAAAGAATTGCATCGAACAGCTCATTCAAGGAAAAGATCTCTCTGAAAAAGATACTTTCTCAGCAGCGATGGAAATGATGAACAGCGCAGATCCTGCGCAAACAGCGGCTTTCCTCGCTTTGCTGCGCGCCAAAAAAGAAACGGCCCAAGAACTTCTTGGCCTTGTACGGGCTTTACGCTCTCAGGCGAGAACTTTGATATTAGACCGCCCCGTCTTAGATATCGTAGGATCAGGTGGAGATGGCGCTGGAACTGTGAATCTGTCCACCGGATCTGCGCTACTCGCAGCTTTCTGCGGCATCCCAGTGGTCAAGCATGGCAATCGCGCCGTTTCTTCCCAGTCAGGATCTGCGGATGTATTGGAAGCGATGGGATACAACATTCATTTAACTCCTGAAGAGCTGCAAGAGAGCATCCGAAAAACAGCCTTTGGCTTTTGTTTCGCTCCAGACTATCATCCCGCACTGCAAAAAGTGCGTCCTATCCGCAGCGGACTCAAAATTCCAACTGCCTTCAATTTAATCGGCCCGCTTTTAAATCCAGCCGGCATCGATCATATGCAGATCGGCGTCTTTGATCCTAAGCTTGTGCAACCGATCGCAGAAGTTCTTTTCCAGCTCGGCACAAAACGCTCTCTGGTCTTTCACGGAAACGGAACTGATGAGTTGACCTGCATGGGCCCCATGGATGCGATCCTAGTCACTCAAGACGGTTTAGAAACAATCCGGATAGAACCGGAAACATACGGCCTGAAAAAATGCACGTTAGATGATCTAAAAGGGGGCGATGCAGCATTGAATGCGGCCATTCTGAAAAAAGCCCTGAGCGGAATTCCTACATCGATTACGGACACTTTGATCTTAAATGCAGGAGTTGCCCTTTTTCTCTACGGTCCAGCGAGAACCATTGACGAAGGGGTGCAGATTGTCAGAGAAAAGCTGCTCGGAAAAAAGAAGAGCTTGAAAGAAGCCATTCGAAGAAATCCCTTTGCCATCATTGCGGAAGTGAAGAGGAAATCTCCTTCTGCTGGACACATTGGAGAAATACCTGATTCTGCAGAGAGAGCCTCTTTGTATGTGAAGGGGGGCGCTGCGGCGATCTCCGTCTTGACAGCGGAAGCTTTTGGAGGCTCTATAGAGGATTTGAAAAAGGTTTCCAAAACCTTAGCGCACACTTCAGTTCCCATCTTGCGCAAAGATTTTCTCACAGAGCCAAAGCAGATTCAGGAAGCTGCGGAAGCAGGCGCCGATGCAGTTCTTTTGATCGTCGCGTATTTGGGCGACAGAACGAAAGAAATGGTGTTGGAAGCGCGTAAATTCGGGTTAGAGGCCCTTGTGGAAATCCATAACGAAGCAGAGTTAGCGATCGCTTTGGATTCAGGTGCTGAAATCATTGGCGTGAACCAGCGCAATTTAAAAGACTTTACGATGCATCCGGAGATCTATGCAGAAGTGATCGAAAAAATCCCTTCTTACCTCGTCCGGATTGCCGAATCGGGAATCCGCACTCCAGAAGATGCAGAACATGTAAGAAATCTGGGATTTGAAGCGATCCTCGTCGGAGAGATGCTGACGCGGGCCGAAGATCCTCTGGCATTTTTATCAACTTTGAGGATGTGCCATGCTCGTTAAAATTTGCGGATTGACAGATGTAAACACAGCTCGCTTAGCGGTGGAAAATGGGGCAGATTTTATCGGTCTCTTGTTTTCCAAAGTATCTCCTCGGGCTATCGATCTTGAAACAGCGAAAGCGATTGCAGCGGCCGTGCGCGAAATGGGCGCTGAGCCTGTTGCGGTATTCGCCGATGAGACCCTCGAACAAATGCTCTCTATCATCGAGGCGCTAAAGCTCAAAACCGTCCAGTTGCATGGAGAGATCCCCAGAAAAAACTGCGATGCCCTTCCCTCTCACATTTGCAAAATTTATGTCCCAGATGGAAAGGCTCTTCCCAAAAGTTTGAAACCAGATCGCGATTTCCTCCTCTTTGAGAGGCATTTTGAAGATCCAAAAGATTTCCGCTTCTTCATCGCGGGCGGACTCACTTGCGAAAATGTTCAAGAGAAAATGGATCAATTCACCCCTCATGGCGTTGACGTTTCTTCCGGCGTGGAAATAACACGAGGACGGAAAGATACAATGAAGATCGCCGCCTTTTTGGAAAAGACGAAAGGGCGCTTTGGCAAATTCGGAGGAAGATATGTACCTGAACTTCTCGCTACTCCTCTGCAGGAATTGTCAAAAGCCTATCGGACGATCGGCAAAAGCGGTTCATTTCAAAAACAATTCACCGATACTCTGAAAAATTATGCGGGACGTCCCACTGCGCTGACCGAAGTCCCTCATTTTGCTGCTGCAATTACACGAACCAACGTCAGGTCTAGTAAATTTTCATCGGCATCTTTTTCGCCCCAGCGCTCCGCTCAGTCTCGCAAACTTTCCCAAGTTTGCTTCGCCCTCCGCAACGCACTGGGACAAAAAATCTTGCCGCCAAAATTCACAGAACCAAACGTCGCTCCGTGTGGAGGTCCCAGGATTTTTCTGAAACGGGAAGATCTACTCCACACTGGAGCTCATAAAATCAATAATGCCATTGGCCAATGCCTCTTAGCGAAACTCATGGGCAAGACCCGGATCATCGCCGAAACTGGAGCTGGCCAGCATGGCGTTGCCACTGCGACAGCTTGCGCTCTTTTTGGATTGGAATGCGTCATCTACATGGGGCAGACCGATATCGAACGGCAAGCGCCGAATGTTGCAAAAATGCGCCTCCTCGGTGCAAAAGTCATCCCAGTTACTCAAGGTTCCGCCACTCTCAAAGATGCCGTGAACGAAGCCCTGCGCGATTGGGCGGAAAGTTTTGAAACAACACACTATTGTCTTGGTTCCGCATTAGGGCCGTCTCCTTTTCCAGAAATGGTCGCCGAATTCCAACAGATTATTGGGAAAGAGGCCAAAGAACAACTGCGCGAAAGAATAGGGCGAGATCCCGATCTCGCAATCGCGTGCGTTGGCGGAGGCTCTAATGCAATTGGGCTTTTTTCAGCCTATCTCAATGATCCTGTCCAGCTCGTTGGAGTAGAAGCAGGAGGAAAAGGGAAAGGGCTGGGCAACCATGCCGCCCGTTTCCAAGAAGGAAGCCCCGGAGTTCTTCATGGAACTTATACCTACTTGCTTCAAGATGACAATGGCCAAGTATCCAATACTCATTCGATTTCAGCCGGTCTTGATTATCCGGCTGTAGGGCCGCAGCATGCCGATTTATATCAAAAACTAAGAGCTACCTACGATGTTTGCAGCGATGAAGAGGCCCTGTCTGCTTTTCAGCTACTTGCTAAAACCGAAGGGATTATTCCCGCGCTAGAGTCTTCCCATGCACTGGGCTATCTCATGCGCATCGCACCAACATTGCCCAAAGATGCGATCGTACTTGTCAATCTATCTGGTAGAGGCGACAAGGATCTTCCAAGACTTTTTGAAAAGGAGCTGGCCCATGTCGCGCATAACTAATGCATTTGCCAAAAAGAAACTCTTTATCGGCTATTTGACTGCCGGCGATGGGAATTCCAAACAACACTTCCTCGATTTGATTGAAGGAGGCGTCGATCTTTTAGAAATAGGGATCCCGTTTTCTGATCCCATCGCTGATGGCCCTACCATTCAGAGAGCGATGAAACGTTCATTAGATGCAGGAATGACCCTTGAAAAGACCCTTCATCTCGTTTCAGAGCTTCGAAAAGAGACTGAGACTCCGTTGATCTTGTTTACCTACCTGAATCCAATCCAGCGCGATTTAAAAGGGTTCCTGGCGAAAGCGAAAAAGGCTGGCGCTGATGGGGTGTTGGTGGTTGATTTGCCGCTTGAAGAAGCTGGTGAGTATAGAGATCTTTGCAAACAAATTGGCTTAGATCCCATTTTCGTCATTGCTCCTTCAACTCCCGTGGATAGGATCGCTCAAATCAGCCAAGCTGGCAGCGGCTTTCTCTACTACGCATGCCGCAAAGGAACGACAGGCGCGCGCAGCGCGCTTCCTGAAGATTTCGCAGAAAAAATTTCCCAGATCCGAACACAAAGCCATCTGCCGATCGCTGTTGGTTTCGGAATCTCGAATCGAACAACGGCTGAAGCCGTGTTAAAAGAAGCCGATGGCTTTGTCGTCGGATCGACGTTCATCGATGGGATCGAGAAGGGGCTCAATATAAAACAAATAGCAAAAGAGATAAAACCATGATCCTCGAACTAGAATCTATGACCACCGAACAGGAACAGTTTGAACTGGTCCGCCGGTTGCAGGAAATGGGCTTTCAAGTGGCCCGTCAAACAGAAAGAAGGCTTGCCTTAGTAAAGGGTGTCGATAAATTAGTGCGTCCAGAGGATTTTGCAAAACTGCCTCATGTGGAAAAAGTGCTTCCTTTGAAAGAAAAGTTCAAACTCGCCAGCAAAGCCTCGAAAGGCACACCGACAATCATTGAGCTGAAAGGAAAAAAAATCGGAGGCGGCGAGCTTTTTGTCATTGCAGGTCCATGTTCCATAGAATCGAAAGAGCAAATTGAAGAATGCGCGAAAATTGCGGCAGCTTCGGGAGCCCAGGCTTTGCGTGGCGGTGCATATAAGCCCCGCACTTCTCCGTATGAATTTCAAGGCATGGAAGAAGAAGGCCTCAAAATCTTGAAAGAAGCGGGAGAAAAATATGGTCTCATTACTGTTTCTGAAGTGATGGATGCTAGCCAGATCGCAACGGTCGCAAAATATGCGGACATTTTGCAGATCGGCGCCCGGAATATGCACAACTTTTCCTTGCTGAAAGAATTAGGCCGTGTGAAAAATCCGGTCCTTCTGAAACGGGGATTTGCGGCGACCTATCAAGATCTTCTCTTAGCTGCGGAATACATCATTAGCGCTGGCAACCCGAATGTCATTCTTTGCGAAAGAGGCATCCGGACGTTTGAAACCTATACGAGGAATACGCTTGATCTGAACGCGGTTCCTGCATTGCGAGAATTGACCCACTTGCCGATCCTGGTCGATCCTTCTCATGGCACAGGCCTCCGTTCTCTTGTATTGCCGATGGCCAGAGCGTCGATCGCTGCGGGAGCCGATGGAGTGATTGTCGAAATGCACCCAGACCCAGATAAGGCTCTCACTGATGCCCAGCAGACAATTTGTCCTGCAACGTTTGCAAAAATGATGGAGCAGCTTAAAGTGATTCATAAGGCAGTTATACCCAAATGAATTCAAAATTTGGGAATATGACAAGGAGGCGCCCTGAATTCGAGTCAGGCGAAGCCGGTGCCGAAGCAGCTAAACTTAAAAAGTTTAGCGATGCAGGCGGATCTCGAAGGCAGTGGCTGCCCGACGCCGTCAGAAACCAAGTTTTGAGGTTATTTGGGTATATGTCGTGCTCTTAGGGTGTATCACTGTTCCCACAATTGAGGAAGCGCTTGCAGAAATGAAACGGGCGCGCCCCTATGTGGAGGGCTTTGAGCTGCGCCTCGACTATTTTCAGGAAGAGGCACTCTCTCGGTTGGGAGAAATCCATTCAGACCTTCCCTTAGTTTTTACATTCCGTAAAAAAGAACAAGGGGGAGCGAGGAAGATCGGAGAAACAGAAAGGCTCCAGAAGATAGAGCAGCTCCTAACTCTACATCCGGCTTATTGCGATATTGAAGCGGATACCGATCCTGCGTTCATCGAACGGATCGCAAAAAAATTCCCAAAAATCAAATTGATCGGCTCCTATCATAATTTTGAAGAGACTCCAGAAGATCTGGAAGCGCTTTTGAAGAAGAATCCCCATTTTGCCATCTTCAAAATCGCTGTAAAGGCCAATTCTACGATCGATATGCTGCGATTGATGGCCTTTACGCAGGAACACTCTTCCAAAATTCCTCTAGCTACGATGTCGATGGGAGAATTCGGGAAACCTTCCCGCATCATCGGACCCATTGTCGGCAGCTGCATCGATTATTCTTTTATGGAAGATGAAGACCCTGCTCTTCACCGGTACAGCTTAAAAATGCTCCATGAAATTTTCCATTTTCCCAAACTCAACCGGAAAACACATATCTATGCCCTGATTGGCGATCCTGTCGAACAAAGTCCCGGAGATCTCTACCACAATAAAGCATTCGGGAAGGAGAACGCGGTCTACATTAAGATGAGATTGCGCCAAGATGAGATTGCTCCTTTTTTCACGTTGTTCAAACGGCTTCCTTTTTATGGGCTTAGCGTAACGATTCCTCTGAAAGAATTGATCATTCCCTTTATGGATAAAATCGATCTGAAGGCCAAAGCCATTGGCGCCATCAATACAGTTACTGTCAAAGAGGGACTTCTCTATGGAAGCAATACAGATGCAGCGGGGGCGTTAAATCCCATCGAAAAACATTTGAAAG
>CAZXVU010000053.1:0-13512 GCA_964644465.1 uncultured bacterium | reverse complement strand
TAATGGAGATGGGCGGAAAGGATTCCATAAATTCAAAAGCGGATGAAAAAGAAATCTTCGAATATCTATTTGTGGAAACCTAGCGGAAATGGGTCTTGGGATATTAACGACCGGTTGAGGGATGTGCTGAATTGCTGGTTGTGGGAGAACGCGCCGATTTCTTTCGATTTCTCTAGCCTGTAAAACTTGGAAAGATACAAGACGGCTTAAAAGTGCATTTTGGCGTAGCAAATCTTCATTTTCATCTATAAGCTCTCTGATCCGTTCATCGCGTACGATCAGTTCTTCATCTCTTAATAGCAAATCAGATCTGGCTCTGGTAAGAAGAGCTTCTTGTTCTTCGAGGCGAGTAAGCAATGCTTCGTTTTCTTCTCTCAATCGATTTCTATCGTTGCCAAGGCCATCTATAATAGCTTCTAATCCATCGGCGAGATCATTTTCAGGTTCTACTTGAACGATTCCTCGAATTCTTTCAAGGAGGTCATTGGCTGTTCTAAGTTCTCTTAAGAGTTGATCGATGCTTGAAGCATGAGTTTCTAGCGCAGCGGTTAGCTCAATAGGGCGTTGTCTCAATTCTTCATTTTCTCTCGAAAGATGATCTAATTGCGTTTGATATCTTCGAACGGATGCAGCAGCTCTATCAGCGGCATCGCGAAGTCCATCGTTATCTCTTTGACCATTTAATAGTTCTTCTCTGAGCGCGCGCAGTTGATGTTGCAAAGTAGATAAAGTAGCGAGGTCTTGTTCTGCCATGAGTAGGCGAGCACGAAGCCTTCCATTTTCTTGGAATTGACCCTCCAGCTCTCTTGCGTGTGCAGCCAGTCGATCGCGTTCACCGCTTATTTGATCAAGGGTTCGAAGCAATTGCTGGTTTACTCGCTCTTGTTCAGAAAATTGCTCTACAGCTTCACGATTTTGTTGGTGAAGAGAGGAGATACTTGAACTCATTGTTTCAATGGAATGCCGTAGTGCTGCGAGTTGTTCTTTGGCAAGATCAGGAGATCCTGATGCGTCTGAAGGGTCTGTGCTTGCTGCCCCTAAAGGGACGGCATGTGCATCGGCGAGGTCGTGTGAATCGGAAGGTCCGGGTGGGCGATCGGCATCGTCATCAGGGCCTGGTGCGCTTGAGTGGCCGTGTGGTGCATCGGGGGGGACAGTATGATGGTGAGTTCCGGTGCCGCTTGCATCTGCATCAGGAGAGGGGGATGGAGCGCGCGAAGGATCTAAATCATCATCGCTGCCGCTGCCTATTACTTCATCGTCAAAAAGCGCTGGAGGAGCGCTTACGGGCAAATGTCTCAAATGTTCTAATAATTTTGCGACTATAAATCGATGTTCATTGCGGGTTGCCTTACTCTCTTCAGCGATTCTTGCAAGAGTGGCTTCATGGGCTTCAAGAGCCGTTTCAAATCTTGCAGAGAGGAGATGAGCTGACCTGCGATTTTCAGCAACCATTGTGTCAAAGGCATGTCTGTTTGTTTCGTTGGCAAGATTTTGGGCTCTTGTATTTGCTTCATCGATTCTTTTAAGAACAGCTTCGTGCCTTTCTTGAAGAGCTTCTAGAGCTGTATCAAATCTTTGCGTGAGCGTTTGAATTGTTGCATCAAGAGTGTGTCTATTATCTTCGCGAATGCCGTCAAGAGTTGCTCTAAATTCAGCAACAACTTGGTTGAATTCTTCTCGCAGCGCTGTGATTGCTGTGTGATGATCAGCTCGTAAGGCATTGATGACTTTATCAAAGTGAGCGTGCATAGCAGCAACGGCTCTCTCATGGCTAGCTTTGAGGTCTCTGATCTGTGCGTTAGATTCTTGCCGGCCATCGGCTATTTCCGCTGTGAGTTCCTCATGGGCTTTGCTGAAAGCCTCCAGTGCCGCTTTATTCTGCTGCTGTAATAAGGCAACAGTTTGTGCATGGGCTTGCTCGAGCGCAGTATAACGGGCATCTGATTCGCCTCGCAGCGCGGCCATATCTTCGCGATACGATGCAAGCTGCTCTTCCTGTCTTTGTGAAAATTGTTGGATGAGATGCTCCATCTGGGCATCTTTAGCGAGGCTAGCGGCTAGATATTCTTGTTGACCTTGTGAAAATTGCTGCATCAGATGGTGCATCTGTTCATCTTTAGCGCGGTTTGCGGCGAGAAAATCTTCCTGCATCTTAGGGAAAAGTTCTGTCAGCTGCTGTATTTGCCTATCTTTAGCTTGCAGTTGTTCGAGCATGGCCGCAAATTCTGGAGACATCTCTCTTGGACCTTCTTCTGGAGCAGGACGATATCTTGGCGTAGGTTGATGAGATTCGGGCTCAGATCGGGGCGAGAGAGGCGGTTGACCGATGATGGAAGGATTTGGGCTATCTGCTCGCGGAATTGCTGGGCCTGTAGCGGATTCTCCTCCGGCGTTGAAACCTGGTGGAAGTTCATCGCGAACTCCAAGGATATATTCAGCGAGAACATGGGCTCTATTAAATCCAGGATCATTCAAAGGTACAAACATTCCTCCATCTGTTGGAGAGGACTTTATCCGGATCCGGACGCCGCCTTCATGCAGTTCGATTTGAATCAATAACTGGCTTGCAGAACTAAATTTCGGAAAATTATTTTTTAAATGTTGAGCATAGGAAAGGAAGTAAGGATCTTGAATGAGTTGATTATAAGCGACTTTACGCGGCCCTTCATATTCAGGAGCAAAAGGTATAGCAATCGGCCCATGGACTTTATGCGTTGTAAGACATACAAAAGGACTCGTTCCTGCAACAGGAAACATATTAATAGCCGTTTTTATTATAAATTACTAACTATTATAAATTAAATTATAATAAAAAACAATTGAATGTTATTAATGTATGGGGTTTAATTTGAGTTCGTCAAAGAGGGTATTGAAGAGATCTAAAGCTTTGATATGAGCCTCTTTAGCTGTCAATTCAACGAGGAAAACAGCGTTTTTACGGGCTTTTTTATCTAAATACCATGCGTCATTCGTGTTGCGAGGGGCTGCGCCCCAGCTCCCATCACCTAGGTAGACGACCCCATGTTTGTCGATCTGGTTTGCTTTAATGGGATAAGTCCGTTTGTATGCGTGGTTGTGGTTTTCAAAAGCTGCGAGGATGCCGTGCTTTTCAAAAAGGGGTGCCCAATGGGATCGAATTTTTTTCGCAACGGCGCCATGGTAGGGATAGTAGGAAGGATAGGCTGATTGATGGTAGATCGCGAAACGATAGGGAATATTGGCAACCTCTTCAAGAGCTTCCTCGAGCCATAGGGTTTGGCGTCCTTCAATGGGTTGGAAATGGCCCGTATCGAGCAGGAATAGACTGAGGTAACTGCCAAAATTCAAAGTGCGGTAAAGCTGTTTGTTGGGAAAGGCAAAAAGTTTGAAAAATAATTCATAATTATCCGGTTCAATATCGTGGTTGCCGGGAACAAGAACAAAAGGAATTAGCCGGTTCGAGTGTGTTTTCATTTGATCTTTCCAATCTTTCAAAAAGGAAAGCCATCGTCGCAGAGGAGCTGAATTTGTTCTGAATGGAGCTGTGTGGATCGCATAAGCGATATCGCCGCCGAGAACGGCAAAAAGAGGATCGTTCTCCACAACAGTTTTATTCATGCGGCGGAATAATTTGCAGTTGCAGCACACATCGCCACCAACGATGAAGCGGATCGGTTTGTCTAGGATATGCGGCGCAGTGCGGAATTTGTAAATTGTAGGATCGTTTCCGATGCGGAAAGAATATTCAGTGTCTGAATCTAGATGCTCCAAAAATAGGGAATGGACCAAAATTTGATCCAAAAAGGTGTGCGATCCTTTGAGTTCGTACCATTTTCCATCGAGTGTTTCTAAATGAACGGAATCAGAGGGCTCTTCATTCTGAGTATGCCATTGAATGGCCATCGTGGTGGTTGGATCGCCATACCAAGTTAAATAGAGAGCAGAAATTTCCGCGTGTGCGGCGATGGCGAAGAAGAGGGAAAGAACGAGGACACGTCCCATTCCCTCACCTTAAATAGTGCTGCAATTTTAAACAAGACTCGCTAGTTTTTCCAAAATTTGAGTTTGACGCGAGATCACTTGCTGCAAATCGGAAGGGTCCAATTCGCGCTGAGAAAGAAGGGAAAGGTCATAAACTCCCATAGCGACTTCTTTAGCAATTTCGGGCTGTTTATTTTGCAGACGGGAAATCGCTTGGATCAGTTTGCTGTTCGTATTCACAACAAATGTTTTTTTACCCAACAACTGAGGCATTGGTTTGCCTTGGGTGAGCGCCATGTAGTCGCGCATCCGCCTTTGATTTTCATTGAGAACAATCAGTCCGGGAAGCTGATCGGAAGCTAAGCTTTTTGCTTCTACTTCCACTTCATCTTGTCCGAGTGCTGTGCGGATGAATGCAGCGATTTTGGCCGATTCTGTTTTGCCGTCGGCATCGAGAAGTGTTTTCTCGCGGGAGGGATCGAGAATGGAGTCATCGAGAGCGCCGTCGATCCTCTGGAATGTGACGGAGAGTTTGTCTTCCAAATATTGAATAACGGCTGTGTCTATGGGTGTGGTAGCAAATAGGATTTCTTTTTGTTTATAGAGCTCTAGCAGAAGAGGGGCTTTATCATGAGACGCATAATAGATTTTTTTCTCTCCGCTGCGATCTAAGGTCTCAGCGATCGTCGTCCATTTATCTTCATTATTTTTCCAGATCAGGATCTCTTTGACGCGCTCAAAGAATTTTTCATCCTGCAAAAGACCGAGTTTTACGATCATCTCAATCTCTGGCCAGAAAGAAATATATTTTTCACGATCAGTTTTGTAGAGCTGATGGAGTTTGTCTGAGACTTTTTTCGAAATATGGGTGCTCAGTTGGCGTACATTTTTATCCACTTGCAGATAGGAACGGGAAACGTTGAGCGGGATGTCGGGGCTGTCGATTGCGCCGCGCAATATCATCAAGAAATCGGGGAGGATGTCTTTGCAGTTGTCCGACACGAAAACGCGGTTGCAAAACAGTTTGATCGCGCTCTCATTCGAGTCGAAGCGGCGGTGGATTTTGGGAAAATAGAGAATTCCCTGCAGATGGAAAGGATAATCGACATTGAGATGGATCCAGAAAATAGGATCGGGATCCATGGGGAATAATTGGCGATAAAAGGCGAGATATTCCGCGTCGGTGCATTCAGAGGGATTTTTCAGCCAGAGGGGTTCTTTATTGCCGATCGCTTTGCCGTTGAGCTCGATAGGGAAGGGCATAAAACTGCAGTATCGGGTCAGGAGTTCGCGCAGTTTCGCCTCTTCGAGGTATTCGAGATTCTGCTCATCGAGAAAAAGAGAGATTTCCGTGCCTCTGCCGGATCTTTTCCCTGCGCCGATTGTATAGGCGGAACTGCCATCGCAGGACCAAAAGACCGCTTTAGAATCAGGTTGATAGGAAACGGTGTCAATCTCCACTTTCAAAGCGACCATGTAGGCGGAGTAAAAGCCGAGTCCGAAATGGCCGATGATGGGATCTTTTTCTGTTTGGGATTTATATTTTGCGACAAATTCTTCTGCGCCCGAAAAAGCGATTTGGGCGATATATTTTTCCACTTCCGCCTCGGTCATTCCGATCCCTGTATCGGAGATGGCGAGGGTCTTGTTTTCCTTATCGATTTTGATGGAGACTTTGAATTCGCTGCCATCCGTTTGGATTTGGCCGTTATCCCGGAGGATGCGCACCTTGTTCAAGGCGTCACAGGCATTAGAGACAAGCTCGCGGATGAAGATATCCTTGTCCGAGTAAAGCCATTTTTTAATGATGGGTAAAATATTTTCTGAGTGGATAGAAAGATTGTTCTGGCGCATTTTTTTTCCTAATTTCTCGAGCTATGAAACCGCAAAAAGTCATTCTTGTCAATGCGCTGCATATCGGTTATGATCGCTGGCAAAAGAGCTATCAAATGAAAGTTTTAGCTGCACAAATCAATCAGACCATCGGCGATGTCGAGGGGAATGCGAAAAGGGTCCTGGATGCTCTGAAACGGGCTAGGGAAAAAAAAGCAGACATCGTCATTTTTCCCGAATTGACGCTCAGCGGCTATTTTCCCGATGATCTACTGCTTGACAAGGCCTATATAGATGCCCTTGCGAAAAAGTTGGAGTTGATCGAGCCAGAGACGAAGGGGCTTTTTGTCGTTTTAGGCCTGCCCCGCTGGAATCCGACAAAAAAAGAAAAGCCGCTCTACAATAGCGCGGCCATCTTAGCCAATGGGAAACTGCTTGGGTTTAAAAATAAGACGCTCCTGCCCACTTACGATGTATTCGATGAGAGGCGTTATTTCGAGCCTGGTACTGAGCAGCCCATTTGGGAATATCTCGGTCGGAAGATCGCGGTCACCGTCTGCGAAGATCTTTGGCAGCATTCGGGCAGTATTGGATATACCCATTATTCCAGCGATCCTGTTTTGGAGCTGCAGGAAGAGCGGCCCGACTTGGTGCTGAATATTTCCGGATCTCCTTATTCCTATAACAGGACAGAAACGCGCGTTCCCGTATTTGCCGCTGTTGCGAAAACTTTGAAATGCCCTGTCATATTTTGCAATCAAGTTGGCGCGAACGACCAGTTGGTCTTTGATGGCCACAGCTTTTATCTCAATGAGAAAGGGGAATTGATTCAGATCGGAAAAGGGTTTGCTGAAGATGATCTGCTCATCGATCTTAGCACCCATGCCTGCCCCTGCGCAATGCCTGAGAATGGGACAAAGGACCTCTATGCTGCGCTTGTTTTGGGTGTGAGGGATTATTTACATAAGCAAGGCTTCAAGAAGGGGCTGATCGGTCTTTCGGGAGGAATTGATTCGGCTCTAGTGGCATGTATTGCAAAAGAGGCTTTAGGCGCTGAAAATGTCCTTGGAGTGACTTTGCCTTCCCGCTACTCCTCTCCGGGAAGCGTCCACGATTCAGAAAAACTCGCCAAAAATCTCGGGATTGAACTGCATAAAATTCCTTTTGACTCAATTTTTCAAAGCTACCTCAATTTGCTCAAGCCAATATTTGAAAACCGCCCCTCAGATGTGACTGAAGAGAATATCCAATCGCGCATTCGCGGGATGATCTTGATGGCCCTCTCTAATAAATTTGGATCGATTCTTCTGAATACAGGAAATAAGAGCGAAATGGCCATGGGCTATTCGACGCTCTATGGCGATATGGCTGGAGGCCTTGGCGTGCTCCATGATGTAACAAAGCTCCATATCTACGAATTAGCAAGGTTCATCAATAGAAAAGGGGAGATTATCCCCAAAGAAATCATCGAGAAAGTTCCCAGCGCGGAGCTCAAGCCGAACCAAACCGATTTCGATACGCTGCCGCGATATGAAATCCTCGACCCGATTATTGAAGATTACATTGAAATGAAGCTGGATCCTGAAGAGATCGCTGCGAAGCGAAATTTGCCCCTCGATTTTGTGCGGGATATTGTCCACAAGATTCACTTAGCCGAATATAAAAGACGCCAAGCTCCCATTGCCATTCGCGTTACGCAAAAAGCATTTAGCAAAGGCCGGATCGTACCTATCGTACAAAAGTGGAGATAAGATTAAATTTTTGTCTGCTCAACCCAATAGGTCATGTTGTATTTTTCAAAAATGTCATGAGCTGATTTTAGATGGCTTTTTTTGTTCTCTAAATCGCCCATCTTTTGGCACAAAATGGCGTAGGATAAATGACAGCGGCCCACGTAAGTCCACATGGTCATCTTTGTTAACATTGCTAAGCTCTCATCTAGTTTCGCTTTAATCTCTGGGAAATTGGGGTTCGGCGAACCCATTTCGATTTCTGCTAAGATCCTCAACAACAAGGCATAGACTGAAGGGATCTGCCGCTCTTGGGTGATTTTTATGGCCGTATCGCAATATTCTTTTGCTTTTTGATAGTCTCCTAACAAGAGAAGGCATTCAGAGATGGTGACCATCGAAGGAACAGAGACGTAGCTTGCTCTGATTTTTTCTGCAGCGGCCATGGCTCGGTCGAGATACTCTTTTCCTTCCTGAATTTTTTGAGTCCGTAAATACATATTCGATAAAAGGCCAAAAAACACAGGGACGAAAATCATGACTTCAGCCGTTAAACTATATTGTAATGCGGTCAATGTATATTCAATGCCTTTCTCAAATTCTCCTTTCAGATAATAGTTCATTCCCATAGCCCCATAACGACAGACATTTGGGATATTCGGCTGGCTGAGATTTTTACTTTCCTTAAACCATTTCTCTTGTCGTCCTTCAACAATCGAGAATTCACCGGAAAAAGATCGAGTCCATGACTCGTAAATACGGGCTAGCTGGCAGATGGGAAGTTTTAACCACTCAGAGCGAAAATCGGGATCTCCTGTGATCCTTTCTAATTCCTCTTCACTGGCAAAGACATCGGGAAACTGCCCCAGAAAAAAATGGACGTTTACAAGAGAAAATTGGGCGATTGCAATGGCGTCTTTCGATTGTAGTTCTTTTGCAATCTTATACGCTTTTTCAGCATGCTGATAGGCTTCAGTCACATTTTTGTATCCCATATAATGAATGCAGATCGCTGAATGGATGATGCTTTCAAAGAAGAGATCTTTTTTAGCGAGGGCGATCTCTAAAGCTTTCTCGAGATGCTCCTGCTGTTCTTTAAAGCGGCCCAGAGGAACATAAACATAATAAAGGGAATAATGGATACGCATCGTCTTGAGGATCAGCTCTTCGCTTTGCGGAAGATGAGTCGCCGTAATCAACGCGTTTTCATAGGATTGAGCCGCAGCAGTAAATGCATTGATTTCGTAATCTTTCTCTGCAGCTTTTACGTAATAAGGAAAGGCTTTTTCCCAATTCTCTCCAAGGTATGCATGTTGGGCGAGAATTTGCAGTTGTTCGATTTGATCTCCTCTGAAGGTACTTTCTAGGATTTGAAAAATTTTTAGGTGTAAAGCCTTTCGGGTTTTCTTCAGCAAACTATTGTAAGCAGTATCCTGTGTCAAAGCATGAGTAAACGCGAATGCCAGTTCGGGATATTGCTGGCTCTCATAAATGTATTGATTTTCCGTCAATCTGTTGAGAGCCATTCTCACTTCGCCTTCATCGGCTTCTTCCATCAATTGAATTAAATGAGAGTACAGAAATTTTGAGCCAATCACAGAAGCCATTTGCAATGTTTTTTTCTCTATAGGGCGGAGGTTGTCT
Organism: uncultured bacterium; assembly: GCA_964644465.1. Taxonomy (GTDB): domain Bacteria; phylum Chlamydiota; class Chlamydiia; order Chlamydiales; family SM23-39; genus CAZXVU01. Next base: position 4,342 of record CAZXVU010000053.1, on the reverse strand, counting down.
ATTTTCATTTGATAAACGCCGACGATCGATTCGGGAAGGCGGAGCTCTTTGACTAATGTTCCTTCGCGAAGATGGTAATTCAGTGGACTTCCCACAAAAATCTTCTCTTTGATTAAAGAGAGGACTAATTCCTCCAAGAAAAATGGATTTCCTTCTGAGATTGTCAGTAATTTCTTTTTGATTTCAGCCAAAGTAAGATCTACTCCGAGAATATTGTCCAGCATTGAGGCGCATGCATCATTGGAAAGGGCTTTAAGCAAAATTCGAGTATAATTCGGATGATTGACCCAATGATCATGATATTCAGGTCTAAAAGCGATGATGATTAATATTCTCCATTTACCGACTTGAGAAATGAGTAAATCAATAAATAGTTCTGATTCATAATCCACCCAATGCATGTCATCAAATATCAAGATCAAAGGCTTTTCTAAGGAAAAATTAAATAATATTTGCGATCCTACCTCGAATACATATTTCCTCTTTACTCCGGGCTCTAAGAGGTTCCATTCTGAATCACTGGGTGATAATTGAACGAGACTTAAAGCTGCATTCATTGCATTCGGGGTCGTGATTTTAGCAAGCAATGGCTTGATCTGGTTTTTAATATTTTCAATGGGAGCGTCAGCTCTTAATATGCCAAATAAATTAAGAAATAAATTTTTTATGGGGAGTAAAGGAATCGATTTGGTATGGATAAATCCCACTGTGAGAAGTACAACGCACTCTTTAGAGGTACTGGAGTTAACGACCTCATAAATCAAGCGCGATTTTCCAATCCCTGTATCTGCAGATATACATACAGCATTTCCGTGGCCATCTTTTGCTGCTTGGAGTAAGGAGAGTATTTCCTTTGTTTCTGGTCCCCGGTTTACGAATCCGCTCCGTTCAAAGAATTGGTTCTTCAATTCAGTGAGCGACTTGCTGATTTTCACATCTTTAAGGGTAAAAACTTCAATAAGGTCGGGAAATCCTTTCACTTCTTGATTTCCCAAACTCTCCACAATTACGTTTTCTTCAATTTGTTCTAACGTATTCCTTGTCAAAAGGATGCTTCCGGGTTTCGCAAGATGTTCCATCCTTGCTGCCAAATTTACGACAGCGCCAACAACATCGTATCTAGATCCATCGACAGAAACGAGGATTTCCCCTGTATTCAATCCAATGCGAAGATCAAGAGATTCATTGATCATTTTGATCTGACGCTGCATGGCTAAGGCAGCAAGGCAGGCGCGCATTGCGTGATTTTCCAATGGCCTTACAGCGCCAAAAGCGGCAATCAATCCATCTCCCGCAGTAGAGATGACCGTGCCTCCATATTCATACACGATACTCGACAGTTTTTGCATGATGGGAAAAAGGATTTCTCTCGCCTCTTCGGGATCCATTTTCCCAATGAGCTCGGTCGAGCTTTTCATATCGACAATCAATACTGTGGCGTGTTTGAGAAAATTCTCAGATTCCAGCTCTTTCGCGATAAGTGTCTGTTTTGCAGCGGGAGCGGGAGGGAGTGGAGTTGCAGTTTTTTCTTTCAGCGGGGGTGCAGCCGCTTTGAATTTGAATTTATGTCCGCACTTTTCGCAGAAGAGATCCTTGATGCCGCTCTTAGTGCCGCAATCGGGACAATATTTCACGAGTACAGCTTGGCAATTTGGACAAACCTCTTTGTCCTCGGGAATTTCAGAATCGCATTTTGGGCACTTCATACGACCCGTATATGACAGAATGATTTTGTTGGCAATGCTTCCAACACTAAATCACTTGTAGTTAAAACATTTAACAGGATAACGGCTTGCGCTGCAAGCCTGAGGATGACTGCTCACAAGTGAGCCTACAAGATACGCCCGTCTGATGACGGGCTGCAGGATAAGAAAAAGAAAGGGGCCACCGGGCGCAAAAACGAAGTTTTTGCAGCAGCGCCTATGGCGCTGTATCGACCTTTGGTCGAGCCCGGTTGCCTCCCCGCTTCGCGCTATCTCTTGGGTCCGGGGCCGCGCCCCGGAATCCTGTTTATCCTATAGGCTCGCGCAAGCGAGCCGTCATCCTCAGGCTTGCATAGCAAGCCGTTATCATGTTAATACGTATGTATAAATAGATTCAGGCCTATTGGGGATTCCCCCGCATTCGTAATCGTGCCCGTGATCAGGAACTTTATGAGTCTTGCCAGGAAAAAGAGAGAAGCTCTCGGATGGATTTGAGATTGTTGCGGAGCATGAGCGCCCGATCGAATCCTACAGAGACGCCGCAGCACTCTGGCATTGTCTCTACGGAATTTAAAAATTTCTCATCGAGCGTGTACGTTTCTTTGCCGAGAGAATTCCGTTCGACATTATCTCTTTTAAATCGCTCGCGCAGCTCCTCTGCATTGCGCAGTTCGTGATAGCTGTTCGACAGCTCGATGCCTTGATAGTAGATTTCGCACCGTTCGGCTACTTTTTCTCCATTTTTTTCTACAACGCAGGCTAGAGCTGCTTCATAAGGAGGGTAGTCGAGGAGCACAGTCAGCTCACCACGGCCTAAGTGGGGCTCGACGACGTGTGTGAGAAGAAGATGGACGAAGGTGTCCCGCATCCATGAGCTTGTATCTTCCGGCAGATTGAGAGAATAGTCTTTCGCAGCCTGGCGGAGCTGATCGAGAGTGATGCGGGTGTAATCAATGCCTGCATAGGTTGCAAAAGCGTCTCGATAGCTGAGATGGCGGACGGGAAGATCGCCGAAAAAAAGAAAAAGGAATTCGCAGGTCTCCTGGATCATTTCCTCGAATGTGAATCCCAGCCGGTACCATTCTGCCATGGTGAATTCGGGATTGTGAATGCTTCCTATCTCTCCTTTGCGAAACACGTGGCCCAGGAAATAGATATCTCCAATGCCGCTGGAGAGAAGGCGCTTCATCGCATATTCGGGAGAGGTATGGAGATAGCCCCATTCTTTGTCTGTCGCATGGGCATTGATCACATCGATATAGGCATCGACAGGAGCCGAGCGGACCAGCGCGCAGCAATCAACTTCCAGAACATTGCGAGCCGCAAAAAATGAACGGGCCTTTTGAAGCATATAGGCCCGGTCTTGTAAAAGCTGGATCTTCCCAATCTCAGGGGTTGACGCGAGAGACGTATTCACAGGTGCGAGTATCCACTTTGATTTTTTCGCCTTGCTCCACGAAGATCGGCACTTGAATTTTTGCGCCAGTTTCCGTTGTTGCAGGCTTCATCACGCGGCCAGAGGCGGTATCTCCGCGAACTCCAGGCGATGTGTCGGTGATGACCATCTCCATGAAGGTGGGAGGAACCAGTTCGATGGGGGAGCCTTTGTAGAAGATGATGTCGTAGATGACTTCTTCCATGAGCCATTGCTGGCTTGTTCCAATGAGCTCGTTTGAAATGGTAATTTGGTCGAATGTCTTTTCATCCATGAATACAGCGCCGTCCGACTCTTTATAGAGAAAGCGCATTTTTGCTTCTTCGATATCGGCCAGATCAATTTTTTCGCCAGACTTGTAGGTCCGTTCGACGACCCTTCCATTGACCATATTTTTCATTTTAATCCGGTTGAAGGCCTGCCCTTTGCCCGGCTTAACGAATTCATTGCCGACGATGAGATAGGGTTCCTTGTCGACTTCGACTTTCATGCCGACGCGGATATCGGTAGTACTGACGGATGACATAATTCTTAACCAATTGAATTTAAAGGAGGGATTATGAAGCCTCTACATTTTATATGCAATAGAGTATAATGCTCCAAAAAAGAGTTGTATGGATAGAAACCCACAAGAAGCAGAAATCGCTCGCCAGACCCTTGAGCGCTATTCCGGTTGCGAAGCGAGCCAATTCCACACCAATCTCATCCTGACCAATTTTCCAAAGTATGTAGAATATTTTGCAAAAACCAGGAATGTGCCGATCCATGAAGGGTCGATGTTCAAAGTCGCCCATTCTGCTGAGGAAGAGGTGAGTATCCTCGATTTCAAAATCGGATCTCCTGCTGCAGCCCTTGTCGTTGACGTCTGTTCCTTTCTCCCCATCCGAGCCAGCATCTTGTTAGGGATGTGCGGGGGCCTCCGCCGCCGTTATCAGATAGGCGATTATCTCGTTCCTGTTGCCTCCATCCGTGGAGAAGGGACCTCTGATTTTTACTTTCCCATCGAAGTTCCTGCCTTGGCCAACTTTCTCATGCAGCGCGCTGTGACCGAGATCCTCGATATGGAAAAAGCGGTCTACCATATCGGAATTACGTATACGACGAACATGCGGTTTTGGGAATTCAATGAAGAATTTAAAAACCGTCTGAAGGCAACGAAAGCGCAAGGGATCGAAATGGAATGCGCGACTCTCTTTTCTGCCAG
>CAZXVU010000052.1:0-13522 GCA_964644465.1 uncultured bacterium | reverse complement strand
GCTTTCCATGTGGAAAATTGGGGATTGCTTTCGTCTGTGAAGTAGAGATTATCCAGGCCGATCAGTTTCACGAGTCCGGCCCTATGAAATACATGCCAAACTTCTTCAGTGAGTCCGCTAATCACCAGATGGCGTCCTGTAGATTGCAGAATCTCATGCAGCCGCTGTATCGAAAGACACATAGATGCGTCCATATGATAGACGTTGTTTAGGCGGAGAACGATCGCTTGCACATTCCTATCTTCGGTGATTGACTGAAGAGCTGTTTGAATGACTTCCGCAGAGGCAAAATAGAGCTCCCCTCCGATTCCAATGATGCGAACTTTTCGATGAACATCTTCCTTAGGGCTGATGACCATCAGGCGCCCTTTTGAATTAAAGGCATATTCGACAAGAGTGGGGGTAGCGGATTTCTTGAGATAGGTCCCGATCGAAATGACGATCCCAATGAAGAAGGCCATATCAAGGCTGAAAATCAACGTAGAGAGAAACGTTAAGAGGAATACCCAAGCATCTTCGCGTGTGGCGCGGAAACAGAGTTTGATCTCGCTCCAATTCATCAAGGCAGGGATCGTCGCCATCAAAAGTCCTGCAAGGGCGGCAAGAGGGATATGCTTGACCAGCGGCCAGCAAAAGAAAATGATGATAGCAGTAAGAATCCCGCTCAGGATGGCAGCGAGCCGAGTTTTGGCATTCATCCTGAAGTTGAGCGATGTACGGCTTGCGCTGCCTGAAGCTGGCAAAGAGCCAGAGATAAACGAAAGGACGACATTTCCAATGCCTAGGCCGAATACGTCTTGATTCACTTGGACTTGCTGGCCTGTCCTTGCGGCGAAATTGCGGGAAATGGAAAAGACCTCAAGAATGGCCAAGAGAGAAATCGCCACAGCGGCTGGGAAGATCTTATTGAGAAGAGAGAGGTCGATCAACGGCAAGGTTAGATGGGGGATGGGCTCTCCCACTTCTTCAAAATCGCCCAATCGCGCGACGGTAGGTTCATGCATCCAATGATTGATCCCATCAGCTAGAAGGGCAGCTAGGATCAACATGAAAAGAGCATCCGGCCAATTTTTCAATATTTTCCGAAAAAAAAGGAGGGAGACTATGCTCACTAAGCCGACAAATGCGGTAAATAAATTGATCTGGTCTAGATGAAATAGAAATGCCCAGGCTTGCAGAAGAATAGGCTCTGCCCCATTCGGAGAAGTAATGCCTGTGAAATAATAAAGCTGCGTGACGACAATCGCCACGATGATCCCCGCAAAGTATCCCAAGATCACGGGTCTGCTTACAAATTGAAGCAGCTTATTGACATTGAAAAAGGCAGCTCCAATTTGGATAATGCCCATAATCATCACGATTTGGGTGAGGATATGGAGAATGATCGCCTCTTTTTCTGCGCCCACTGCATTTTCAAAATAATTGGCGAGAATTTCAGAGATTGAGGTTTGGATCAGGATCGCTGTTCCTGTGCTCGGGCCTGAAACAAGCTGTCTTGAGGAACCGAAAGATGCGGTGAAAATCGTTCCGAAGATCGCCGAGAACAAACCCGCTGCTGGAGGGAGCCCTGCCAGGAGCGAATACGCAATCGATTGAGGGATAGTCATCAATGCAACGGCAAGAGCGGCCAAACAGTCATTGCGCAGGAAACTTAAGCGATAGCCTTTCCAATCTTCTTGAAACGGGGTGAACGTAATTGACCGGGGAGCAGGAAGCCGCATGAATGATCTCCTCACTTCAGAATAGTGGGAAAAATGAAAAAATACTAGGCTGTCATAAGAAACAGAGGGACAGGATATGCAGGATCAGCCGCAAAATAGCGGCTGTCAGGATAAGTAGGATATGTTCAAAATCCATTTTTTATCCTGCACATCTTGCGGCATCCGCAGGATGCCTATCCTGCCCCGGGGCCCCCGAATAACGTTTCGTTATTTGGGGTGGGATATCCTGTTAATTCTAATCTCAGAAGGGTTTTAAAGAAGGCGGGGTTCGGAGGGGGCAGGAGGCGCTTTGCCGCGCAGTTCAAGAGTGAGAGGACAGCCGCTGAAACCAAAAGCTTCGCGGAATTGATTGATCAGATATTTTCTATACGCTTCCGTCATCAGTGTCGGATTATTGACAAATAGGACGAATTTGGGAGGATTGATCTCCACTTGGGTCATGTAGTAGATGCGAAGCCGTTTTCCAATGATCAGAGGAGGATGGTATTTCTGGACGCATCCTTCGATGAATTTATTCAAGCTGCCTGTTGTGATCCTCTTTTTGCGCTCTGCAAAGACTTCATTGACAGCGGGAAAGATTTTCTCAAGATTCCTTCCTTTCAAAGCAGATAGGAAAAGAGTTGGACAGTGATTGAGAAAAGGAATCTCTTCGCGCACTCCGCGGAGGGCATGCTCCATCTTGAAATTCTTCATCAAGTCCCATTTATTGAACAGGAGAACGCAGCTTTTTCCTTTCGCCTCGATCTCGCTGGCAATCCGCTTCTCTTGCGTCGTGAAACCTTCGAATGCATCGAGGATCAATACGCAGACATCGGCGCGTTCAACGGCTTCGTCTGTTCGGATTGCGGCGAATTTGTCGACCACTTCTTTTTCAGCCTTTTTGCGGCGGATCCCGGCTGTGTCGATAAATAGATATTCTTGCCCCTCGCGATGGAGAGTTGCATCGATCGCGTCGCGGGTTGTCCCTGCAATGGGGCTGACAATGGAGCGCTCTTCGCCTAAAAGATGATTCAAAAGGGTCGATTTGCCGACATTCGGCCGCCCGACGATCGCAACGCGGATTAGCTTCTCATTTTCTGGGACTATCTCTTCTTCAACGGGAGGAACTTTCTCAAGAGCTTTTTCCAGAAGTTCTGCGATTTGATACCCCTGGAGAGCAGAAATGCCGATCAGGTCTCTCACAGCTAAAGAGTGGAAGGCGTGGATCTTGAAATCATCGCCGCCGCCGCGGTCGATTTTATTGACCGCTACGATGACGGGCTTTTTGGATTGAAGCAATATTTTGGCCACTTCATCATCGAGAGGGCTCGGACCTATTTGCCCATCGACAACGAGGATGATCACATCAGCCTCTAAGATCGCAATTTCCGCCTGCCGTTTTACTTCTTCATGGAAAGGAATTGAGCCCGAAAAGTCGATCCCGCCCGTATCAATGAGGGTAAACTGCCGCCCGAAAAGCTCCGCATCGGCATAGAGGCGGTCGCGGGTAATCCCTTCTTGCTCATCGACGATCGAGAGCCTTTTTTGGCAAATCCGGTTGAAAAGGGCCGATTTCCCCACATTGGGACGGCCTACTAAAGCGATCTTTGTCTTCATAAAAATTTTTTTCCGACACCGAGTATAGAGGATTGGCTTTGTAGATGCAACTTGTTTGAAATAGTTACAAATATTTTAAAAATTGATTAATAATAAGTATTATAAATATAATATAACTATAAAAAGGTAGGGTAATGTCAACTAATTCTGTTCGTTCAAATTTCTCTTACAATCCTAATCCTGCCGATGATGGGATAGAACTGGTAGAGAAACCTGGCTTCAACAACCGCGTTGTAGAGCATCTTCCTCTCAATGTGGACCTGAAAGCTTGGGAAGGTCATTTAGACGGAGAAATCAAAGGGCATACGCATTTAGTTTCCCTTGCCTCAAAAGAACGCTGGAAAGCGATTGCCAAGTGCGTTGCTTTAGTTGCGGGCCTTATCATTTTATTGGCCGTTGCGATTGCGCTTCTTGCGCCAACGCCTTATGCACTTGTACTTCTGCCGTTAGCTGCTGTATTTTTGATCCAGGTCTGTCTTCCCGCAGCAAAGAAGATCAAGCAGTGGGTCATCCAAGCGCGCAATGAACAGTCAAAGCTGACACTCTATAGCACGAGTTTAAACCAATTGAAAGAGTGTAGAAAGCATCTCTCAGAAGAAGTCCTCCGTTTTCTTCCCCTTTCTGCTCACCCCTCTACCAAAGATATTCTAAAAGCCTATCAAGATTTTCGAGATGACCAATGTTCTAGCGAACAAAATATGGTATTCGTCCCTCCGCCAGATCTGGAATTATAAGAATAACAGGATTTGCAGATCCGCTTTAAACAAGCAAAAACAGGATTTGCAGGATCGCTCGCAATGCTCGCGCAGGATTCCGCTACCCCAAAAATGAAACATTTTTAGGGACCCATTAGCGGGCAGGATAAAAAATGGTTATCCTGTAAATCCTGTCCCCGTTTCGGGGTATCCTGCATATCCTGTTATTTTCCTCGACAAAAACTTTTATTCGATTTCTTTGAACATGAGATCGAAGACGTGCAAGAGTTCGTCGCGGCTTAAGTAGCTGATCTGATCTTCTTGTCCGATGATATCTTCTAGAAGGCCTTTCTTTCTCTCGATCATGTCATGAATGTGTTCTTCAATCGTATGCTTGGTAACTAGCTTAAAGACTTGGACGCCGCGGTTTTGGCCAATGCGGTGTACACGGTCGGTTGCCTGGTTTTCTTTCGCGGGGTTCCACCATCTGTCATAGTGGATGACAATGGAGGCTACAGTAAGATCGATTCCGACTCCTGCGGCAAGAAGGGATGCGACAAAGACTTCGCAAGCTGGATCTTCGCGGAACTTGCGGAGCTGTTCGCTCCTGTCGCGGGTGGAACCTTTGATGGAAGCGTAGCCAATCCCCTTCTTCTTCAGATGGGCTTCAATGATTGCGAGCATATCGAGGTACTGAGAGAAGACCACGACTTTTTGTCCGCTATCGCGCGCTTCATAGAGAAGCTCGACGAAGAGATCCCATTTTCCAGAATGATGGGACTGATAATTTTTTATATCGCCAGTGATTAGGCAAGGATGGTCGCAGATTTGCTTGAGTGTGGAAAGGGCGGAAAAAACATGTACGTAGGGAATGGGTTTTGAACCATCCTTAAGATCTTGATAGACGGTATCGCGCATTTTAAAAGCGACTTCGCGATAGAGCGTTTTTTGCTCCTCGGAAAGATCGCAGTAAGAGATTTCCTCGATTTTTTCAGGCAGATCGGTGAGAACTTCGCTTTTTTTGCGGCGCAAAATAAACGGTTTTACAAGCTTGCCTAACAAAGCCATTTTTTCTTCATCGCGAAGCTTCTCGATAGGGTTGGTAAACACGTCTCGGAAAACAGGATCGGCTGGCATGTATGAGGGAAGCACGATATCGAAAAGAGATTTCAGTTCGCGGAGGCGATTTTCAATCGGCGTTCCTGTGAGTCCTAATCGCATCTGGGAATTAATGGCCCTCAAGGCGTGGTGTGTTTGGGATGTGTGATTCTTTGCAATTTGGATCTCATCGAAAATTGAAACTTCGAAGCGGATCGACTTTAAATTCTCCCTTCCTGTGCGCAAAATTCCATAAGATGTCAAAAGTAGGTCGTAGTGTGTTTCAAAATCTTCGAGAGTGCGCTCTAAGCCGTAGTAAGTACAGACTCGGATTTCAGGGAGAAACCGTTTCAGAAGCTCTTGCCAGTGATAAATGACAGATGTTGGGCAAACGACGAGGTATTTATTTCTTTTATCTTCATCTTCGTTGATGACGGCGGCGAGCAAAGCCATCGTTTGGTGGGTCTTTCCAAGTCCCATATCGTCGCAAAGAAGGCCTGAGAGGCCATGGCAATAGAGAAACCAGAGCCAATGAAGCCCTTGTTCTTGATAGGGACGGAGAGTTGCCTTAAGCCGTGAGATATCAATGAGGCGATTTGTCTCAAAAGTGCTGAGTTCTTGCAAAAGCTTCCGTGTATCTTGGGCATCGGGATCGCTGCCTCTCGGCTCTTGAACTTCTTCGAACACGGTCAAACGGATCCATTCGAGCGTGTTCAGGCGGATCAATCCTTTTTTCCTGTCGAGCCTTCTTTTCTTCAATTGCCGGATCCAATTAAAGCGGGGCTCTTTGAGGATGATTAGCCCAGCGCGAGAAAATAGATGCCGCTTCCGCTCTTGGAAGGCATCCCAGATCGTAAAGATATCGATGGTGCCCGATTCTGATGAATAGGCGAGATCGACAAGCCATTCTTTACCCCGTTTTCTTTTATCGCGCATGATCTTGCGGATTTTGAGGTGGAGCTTTGCCGGTTTTTGAAGGCGGGGATCCAGTTTTAAAATGTAAGGTTTTAGAGGCTCTAATTCGTAAGCTAAAAAAGCCGGTTCTTGAGAGACGGGTATAACGGTAGGTTCGCTATACCGTTCCGGCAAGCGGGCAGAAGGAGGAACCTCAGAAAATCCTTTCCCCTCCACATAGGCGAAATCTCCGAAAAGCTGCAATTTTCCCAGATCGATTCCGGGGGCATATTCGATTTTCGGCGAGATGGAGATCAGCCCTTCTTCATTCAGCCCGATGACAAGTCCTGTTTTATGGATGAGCTGCTCGCTGCTGAAAAACCCTTGGACCTGCTCCAGTTCCTCTTTATGAGAGGCGATAAAAGAGGAGATCTCATCTTTCGATACGCGAAGACCGGGATGGAGAGGGAGCCGTCCCGAGCTTTCTTTTTTCATGTAGAAGCCTTGCCCCTTGATGTAGACCCATTCATCGAAATAGTGGGTCTCCTCATATTCTTCGGGGAAATTGAGCTCTGCGTCAAACGAAAGTTCCCGCTCGGGACTGAGGCGATAAATCAAGTGAGATTCCAAACTTCCGAGATGTGTTTGGAATCCAGGAAAATTATGGAGCCATAGCCGATGGCGGTTGATGAAATCTGCGACTTGTTCTTTAGGGACAATTTTTTCTTTGGTCTCAAACATGATGTCTTCTAAGAGATAGAAGCCTTGAGTGGGAATATAGACCCAGGGAGCGAAAAAAGCCGCTTTTTCAGATTGAAGGTCGCCTTGTTCGAAGACATAGAGTTGGATGTGGAGATTTCCTTTTGTATCTAGAAAAAGTTTGTAGCGGGGTTTGTGCGGCTCTAAGTGGACCGGTAAAAAACGCTGCAGGGTTTTTCCAGATTGAGAAAGCGCGGAGGCCATCTGTTCGGAGGAGATTCGATCATTTTGAAAGAGAGGGTCGTAGCGGCGGCGGTAAAATCCTTTTCCTTCGACATAGAGCCAATCGCCGATCGGATAGCCGGTGAAATCGCTTTCTCCAGGGATTTTTTTTCCTTTATGATGAATGACGAGGGAGCGGCTTGGTTCATCATATTCGATCTTTTCCAGGGTCTCATCTTCCGCTTCAAAAACTTGCAGAGGCGATTTCACAGTGGAAAGAGCGGGAATGATCCAGGGCCAGCTTACATCGGAAATATAAAACCAAACACCCAACTGGGGGAATCTCAATGTGATTTCATGGGGGATGGGCTTTCCCTCAAAGACGATTTCATACGGCTCTTTCTCATCGTCAAGGTACATGAGCCATTTAGCGAGATCAGACCAGAAGGAAAGCTCGTAGCGGAGAGAATGGCTCGCCTTTCCAGCGCGATACTGAGCAATCTCTTCGGCAGAGAGGTTGGAAAACTTCAGCGAAGTTTCCTCTGTCTCTACGACCCGTTCCGCGACGATATGCTCAAGACGTTTTGTGGCCTCGGAAGTTTTGGCCTCAATCGAAAATAACTTCTTCTTTGTTTTCGATTCGGAGATGTAAAGACCTTCTTTTTCTTTCTTGAGACAATCGGTGTCATATCCGTGCCGTTTGCTGGACATTTGGAAGAGGCGGTTCCACAGAGATCTTCGGAAGCGCACATGAAGGGGCTCATCGGTATTATTGAAGATGCGTAGATAGGCGGCGGCTAGATGGGGACACCCTCCGCCCGACTCAGAAACCTTGCAGGTGCAGAAGGAATCGGTTACTTGCCCATCATCTCTTATTTGGATAAATGGGAAGGCTTTCTTTTTACCTTTCTCTTGAACCTCAACCTGATAGGTGCCTTTTGAAAAAACCGGCTCCCCTACTGCATGGGTGTGTATCAGCTCTTGAGCTGCTTGAAGATACTCGCTGACAAATTCAGGTTGATGTTCCATGAGTGGAAAACCCGACCCTTTTTCATATGGGCCTTCCCCTCATTATATCAGGCATTGCCCTTTGCCGCTAGCCGATAGGGTAATCCTTATCTTCTAAGTCTTTGCTATCTAGTCTTAAAGACTACCCATTTTTATGATTTGAATGATGTTCTCGAGTTCTGATCGAAAATCCATTGAGGAAGAATAGCACGAAAGCGATCGGGAAAAAAATGAGGACCCAAAAACAGAGCCAGTTTCTCGATCCATCATAATGGAGGTAAGAGACTTTGCCGTCTTTGATGAAATCGGTTCCCGTGAAGAACAAAACCAAAGCGATGGGGAAAAAGATGATGATCCAGAAAATCAACCAGAAAAATGAACCCCGATAGTTAACTTTTAAACTTTCCATAGTATCCCTATTTATATGATTTCTTGAGGCGGATGAAATTCGTACCCTAAATCCTCAGCTACGTATTTGTTAGTGACTTTACCGCGATACACATTTAGCCCATTCATGAGATGAGGGTCTTGTTTGAGCGCTTTTTTGTAGCCTAAGTTCGCAATGTTCAAAGCATAAGGATATGTTGCGCTTGTAAGTCCTTGAGTTGAAGTGCGCGCACAGGCAGCGGGCATATTTGTCACGCAATAATGAACGACGCCGTCTACAACGTATGTTGGATCTGAAAGCGTTGTTGGACGAGAATTCTCAGTAGACCCGCCTTGATCGATGGAAGGGTCGACGATGACTGAGCCGGGCATCATTTTCTTGATCATGGCTTTAGTCACGAGCTTCGGCGCTGTTTTTCCAGGAATTAATACAGCTCCAATGACGAGATCAGACTGGACGACAGCCTCTTCAACTGATGCGGGAGTGGAAAAGACAGTTTTTAAAGCAGGAGCGTATAGATGGTCAAGCTCTCTTAAACGAGTCAAATTCATATCGATAACAGTCACATCGGCGCCAAGGCCTAAAGCCATGCGCATCGCTTCCGTACCGAGTGCGCCTGCGCCTATAACAACAACTTTTGCGGGACGAACTCCAGGAATCCCGCCCAGTAAAACGCCTCGCCCGCCATGATTGAGCTGCAGGGCAGTCGCTCCTGCTTGGACTGAGAGACGGCCTGCAACTTCGCTTGAAGGAATCAATAGAGGAAGGTGGCCTTGATTGTCAGTCACAGTTTCGTAAGCGATCCCGATGATTTTCTGTTCCAGCAGATGTTTTGTCTGTTCTGGATCGGGGGCCAAGTGGAGATAGCAAAATAAAATCAGGCCTGGGTGCATCAATGGGAATTCGCTAGACTGCGGCTCTTTGACCTTGATGACCATTTCGTTCTGATAGATTTCTTTGGCCGTTTCGACAATTTGAGCTCCCGCTTTTCTATACATCTCATCGGTGAAGCCAATTTTTGTCCCAGCATGCGTTTGGACTTGGACCGAATGCCCCGCTACAACAAATCCGTGAACAGTGTCGGGAGTGGCCCCGATGCGGTGCTCGTCCTTTTTAACTTCCTTGGGAACTCCGATTTTCATTGATGGTCTCCATCCAAATTTTCTTATACTGAATTTTTTAAATGGAACCTACGAATATCCGTTTTGCAGGGCCAACCATCCGAAGTTCTTTGTTTTGATAATGAATTTCCAATTCTCCGCCAGAAAAATGGATCTTGACCGGGCTAGGAGATCGATAGATCTCGGAGGCAATAGCTCCGACAGCAAGAGCTCCTGTGCCGCAGGCCAATACTTCTCCTTCTACCCCTCTCTCGAATGTACGAACGCGGAAAGAACCGTCTGATTGTTGAGAGGCAAAATTGACATTCGTTCCCCGCGGTTGAAATATCGGATGATGGCGAAAATAGGGGCCGAGTGTTTTCAGATCGATCTTTTCCAATTCGGGAACAAAGAGAACGATGTGAGGGACGCCTGTATCCACAGAGTGAACGGTCCAATCATCGATTTTCAGATGCAATCTGAGATCGCGAGCCGGCCCCATCTGAATACTGATTTTATCTCCTAAGAATTCTGCATGGACAATTCGATTGGCCGTTGCAATCGTGTAGGTTTTTTCGGGGAGGCCTAAATCAGAAATGAAGCGCATGAGGCAGCGAAGTCCGTTGCCGCAGCTTTCCGCCTCGCTCCCATCGGAATTAAAAATCCGCATCCTGAAATCGGCAGTGGAATCTGTTTGCAAAAGGATAAGGCCATCGGCTCCAATGCCGAATTTCCGATGGCAAAGCTGTTGGATGAATTCTTTATTGCCGAGAGGAAATAAAGGCGCTCGGTCGTCGATCAAAATAAAATCGTTGCCGGCGCCTTCGTATTTAACGAGCGAGGAGAGCTTCGACATCTTTCATCGAAGTGACAATCTTATCGAGCAATCCAAAAGACATGGCTTCTTCAACAGTCATCCAGTTGTCGCGATCGATCGCTTTTTCAACGACCTTTCTGTCTTTACCTGTAGCATGAACGTAGATATCGACGATCATGGCGCGGGTTTTCAACATTTCTTTGGCTTGGATGTCAAGGTCGGTAGCTTGGCCGCGGATTACGCCTCCAATGAGCGGTTGGTGGATCATGATCCGGGCATTGGGCGTCGCAAGGCGTTTGCCTTTGCCGGCCACCAAGCTCAAGATAGATCCCATAGATGCGGCAAGGCCTGTCACTAAAGTGATGACAGGAGAAGAAAGCATCTTGATCTGATCCCAGATGGCAAAGCCAGAATCGACCGATCCCCCAGGAGAGTTGATGACAAAAAGAATCGGCTTGCCTGGTTCGACGTGGTCTAGGTACCAAAGCTTGCGGATCAGGTCTTTTGCGCTATCGGAATCGACGGCATCGGATAGAAAAATGCGGCGTTTTTCCAGAATCGCTACATCTATCTTGTCACTGAGATATTTCGGTTGTTTCTCTTCGCGCTTCTCTTCTGGCATAGGTTTCTCCCTTTCCCTCATTTTCGCTGTCGGGCTATTTTTCGTCTGCTTTTTATTCGATGACTAACTCAGGATATAGGGGGAAATCTTTGAGAACATCAGCCACACGATGCTGGGCCCGATGCATTACATTGGAGCCGATGTGCGCTTTTGCCCGCGATGGCATGCCTGTTTTCTCATCATCTACAGGCTTCCCTTCCTTCAATAGATCAAAAATAATAGAAGCAATTTCTTTCATCTGGGGTTGCTTCATCCCTAAAGTCGTCGTAGCCGGGGTCCCTATCCTGATTCCCGAAGTATACCAAGGTCCATTGATATCTCGAGGAATCGAGTTACGGTTGACTGTCAGCCGCGCTTCCCTCAGGAGGGTTTCCGCTTGTCTGCCTGTCAGTCCGAAAGTCTGAGTTACGTCCATAACCAGAAGGTGATTGTCCGTTCCTCCTGTCAAGACTTTGACGCCATGATGCATGAGAGCCGCGGCGAGGGCGCGGGAATTCTCCACAATTTGGTGAGCGTAGGTGACGAATTCCGGAGCTGAGGCTTCCTTGAAAGCGAGAGCTTTTGCAGCCATTACATGGGGTAGCGGCCCACCTAATACAATCGGGCATCCTTTATCAACCGATTCTTTGAACTCCTGCGTGCAAAGGACAAGTCCTCCCCTCGGGCCTCTAAGAGTTTTATGAGTCGTCGAGGTGACAATGTGCGCGAAAGGAATCGGATTGTAGTTGCCCTGCATCACTTTGCCGGCAACCAGTCCTGCGAAATGGGCCATATCGACCATGAGGACAGCTCCTACGCTGTCTGCAATCTCCCTCATTTTTGCGAAATCGATGAGGCGAGGATATGCAGAGTAGCCAGCGATCAGGATCAGAGGCCTTTCTTTTTGAACCTGGACTTTCAGTGCTCCGTAATCGATCAATCCTGTTT
This sequence comes from uncultured bacterium, assembly GCA_964644465.1. Lineage (GTDB taxonomy): Bacteria > Chlamydiota > Chlamydiia > Chlamydiales > SM23-39 > CAZXVU01. The sequence continues at coordinate 1,735 of CAZXVU010000052.1, read as the reverse complement.
CAGGGTTTACATCATAGCTGACCGACTGCATGATTTTTGCAGAGATGTTATGGCGGTATCCATGCGTTAAATGTCCGCCTGAGCCCAACGCAAGTCCCATGACTTTTTGATTCACTAATAGTTTACGGACTTTTTCGTGATCTTCGGGACTCAGTTCTTCCAACGTTTTTTTTCCGAGCCGCTCGATTTCTTTCGATTGAATGCGCTGGATCAAAATCGCCCAAAACGCAACGAGGTTGGCATCCGCTCCAGAATGGGGCTGCACATAGGCATGTTCAGCTCCAAAAATCCGCTTGGCAAGCTCCACTGCTTGCCCTTCAATCGCATCGACATTTTCGCAGCCTGCATAAAAACGGTGGCCTACATAGCCTTCGCTGTATTTGTCAGTGAGCAAATTGCCCATAGAGAGCTGTACAGGCAGCGATGAAAAATTTTCAGATGCGATCAATTTGAGATGGGTCCTCTGATCTTGCAATTCTTTGACGATGCTCTCTGCAATCGCGGGAAATTCCGCTTTCACCGCATCGAGCGAGGCCATATAAGCAATCGCAGCCGAGGTCCGTTTTTTTTCAGGCACTTTGGAAAAATAATTTGATAGAAAAGACATGGCATGGCTCGGTGTGGAAGATGAGTTGGATTGTTTTTCAGCAGCTTGCATGATGAACCCCTCTAGATAAAATCTTAAGAATATTCGTTCATTCTTTTTCCAGATAGGGCAAACGTCTCTTAATATTTAAATTTTTAATATGTCATCCCGTCTCAAAAAACTCTTTTACTTGCGGGATTAAAGGGGAATTCTATAAAGTATCTGCATAAATCCTACTATTTTCCCGAGGTTCCATTCATGCTCCAATCCCTGAAGGTCGTTCTAGATATCCAAGAACTCGATATGAAGATGATCCGCCTTATGCGTCTGAAAAAAGAGCGCATGCTAGAGCTGGAACACATCGATTCTCTGCGCCAAGAACTCCAAAAACAGCAAGTAGATAAACAAACAGAAATCGCCGATCTCAGCCGCACGATCGCATCCCAAGAATCTAAAATCGTCGACATTAAAGATCGGATCAAAAAACTCGAAGCTAAGCAAAATACTGTCAAAAAAGTCGATGAGTTCAACGCTCTTACCCAAGAGATGACCTCTTCTGAAAGAGAGAGAATCGCGACCGAGGCAATTACGAGCGACTTGATCGACAAACGGAACCTCGAAGAAGAGATCCTCGAAAAAATTAAAGACTCTCTCAAACAGTCCGAAGAAAGCAGCCGCACTTTGGAAAATGAAATCCGAGAGAGCATCCGGCTCATCAATCAAGAAGGCAGCGAGCTTAAAATCAGCCGCGACGCGCTTGCAAAAACAGCCGATCCTGAAATCATGCGCATTTACGAGCGCCTCTTAAACAACAAAAAAGACCGCGTAGTCGTCCCCATCGAAAACCGTACTTGCAGCGGCTGTCATATTGCTCTTACAGCGCAGCATGAAAACGTCGTCCGCAAAGGGGAAAGACTCGTCTTTTGCGAACATTGCTCCCGCATCCACTATTGGCAAGAAAGCGAAGAGATCGAAGGCACCGCAGTCGCTACGAAGCGCCGCCGCCGCCGATTAGCAGGAGTCTAATTTTTCATTTTTTGATCTGGGAAGGCAAGTCATCGCTGCTGAAAAGCAGAGGAAAGTCTGGACTTCATAGGAAAGGATACCAGTTAACGGCTGGGCGCCGCAAGGCGACGGAAAGTGCAACAG
>CAZXVU010000051.1:6240-13526 GCA_964644465.1 uncultured bacterium | reverse complement strand
TTATGAAACTTCCTCTTTCTTTGATCAAATCGTTCATAAATATTGATTTGCCTGTTCAAAAAATCAGTGAGATCCTGACCCTTTTAGGCATTGAGGTCGACCGGATCCATAACGAATATCCTTCCTTCGTCAATGTGGTCGTAGGAGAGGTTGTTTCCGCCCGTCCTCATCCTAGCTCTGATAAATTAAAAGTGGCCGAAGTGAGCGACGGGGCCCATCGATATACAGTCGTTTGCGCTGCGGCAAATTGCCGCGCAGGGATCAAAACAGCTTTCGCTAAACCAGGCGCCCTTCTTACCGACTTGGACGGCCTTCAGAGAAAAATTGAAAAAAGTTCTCTCCGCGGCGTGGAATCGGAAGGGATGCTTTGCAGCGGTTCAGAACTTCATCTTTTTGAAGAACCCGATCAGATCCTGGAGCTTCCTCAAGAAATGGAAACCGGGAAAGATTTGGCATCGCTTCTCTGGGATCCTGTATTCGAAATCTCTTTGACTCCCAATTTAGGCCATTGCATGAGCGCGCTTGGGATCGCCCGCGAATTATCCGCCGCCTTGCAAAAACCGATCCACCATCCTAAAACCGTTCTCGTTGAAAACGCAAAGATTCCTGTCGAAGACCAAATCGAAGTTGCTGTCCATGATTTCAAGCTCTGTCCTCGATATATGTGCCGTTTGATCGAAGGTGTAAAAATTGGACCTTCTCCTTTTTGGCTGAAACTACAGCTTGAAAACTGCGGGCTTAAATCGATCAATAATGCAGTCGACATCGCCAATTTCATCATGATCAAATATGGCCAGCCGCTCCATGCGTTCGATTTCAATAAGATCGAAGGAAAAACAATCCATGTTGCTGCTTCCGAAAAAACCCAAGAGTTCCACGGCCTCGATGAAATCAAACGGGAAATTCCTCCCGGAACTCTCTTGATCTCCGATACGCATAAACCGATCGCGATCGCAGGGATTTTAGGGGGAGCAAACAGCGCTGTTTCTACAAATACCACTGCGATTCTGCTTGAAGCTGCCTATTTTGACCCGATGACGGTCCGGATAGGATCTAAAAAAACGGGAGTCCGAACGGAAAGTTCCCAGCGCTTTGAAAAAGGGATCGATCCTGCCGGCATTAAAGAAGCTCTCGATGCGGCTTGCCGGTTGCTTTTAGACGTTTGCCACGGAACTTTAGCAAAAGGGCTGATCGATGAGAAGAAGCACCCACTGGCTCTGAAAGAAATATTCTGCCGTACAGAGAGAATCAATCAGCTCCTCGGCACAAAAATCTCTCAAACAGAGATTGAGGAAATTTTTCAGCGCCTCGACTTCAAAACGCATTCCGTAGGCAATGGAAAGCTCCGCGTAGAAGTCCCTCTCTACCGCTCCGACGTGAATGAAGAGATCGACCTGGTTGAAGAGGCGGCCCGCATTTATGGGTACAATAACATTGAGAAGAAATCTCCCCTCTGCACAAATTCCCAAATCCTCCATGATCCCGCCTATCTTTTTGAAAAAGAATGCCGGAACCGGCTTGTCGCCTTGGGACTGCAGGAATTTTTAAATTGCGATCTCATTAGCCCAAAGCTTGCCGATATCTCCAGTGAAATTAAAGCGCCCCAAATTGCGTTTCTTCAGACACTGCATTCAAAGTCAGAAGAATATTCCATTTTACGCGCATCGCTTCTTCCTGGGCTCCTACAAGTGGCAAAAGGAAATATCGATCAGAAAAATCAAACGATCCATGCCTTCGAAATGGGAAGAATCCATTTTCTGCAGAAAGAAAAGGTCATTGAAATCCCCATGGCTGCCATTCTTTTAACGGGAAGAGCAAAGCCCTCTAACTGGAGCCAAAAATCGAAAGAGGCCGATTTCTTTGATCTCAAAGGAATTTTGGAAAACCTATTAGATAGCTTGCATGTAAAAGGGTGCATTTTCCAGCCTTCGCAGCATCTAAGCTTCCATCCAGGCCGCCAAGCAAACCTTTTCGTGGACGGCTTGACAGTAGGTTCATTCGGAGAAGTACATCCCTCTCTTCTTGATAAATTCGATATTAAGCAGCGCGTCATTTATGCGGAGCTCAATTTAGATGATTTGGCTGCCCGAAGAAAATCGAATTTGAGGATGTCTCCCATCCCTCTTTTTCCCGCTTCTGATCGGGACTGGACCATTCCCCTTCCCCTTGATCTGCCTATCCAATCCATTTTCGATGGAATCCATTCTTTAGGATCTCATCTTTTAGAAAAAGTAGACCTGATCGATGTTTATACTCCTGAAAATGGAACCCAAAAAAATGCCACATTCCGATTCATCTATCGGGACAAACTCAAGACAATCTCTTTTGAAGAGGTTGAAGCAGAGCATGCCAAACTAATAAGCCAAGTTTCAAAACTCCTTGCAAAATGATTCTTTCTCCCATAAGCTGGACTTTCAATTTGTATGAGGTTCTTATGAAACGCAATCCTTGGGTCGCAAGTTTATTTATAGGCGGATTGATCACATCCTGCCAGTCCAATAATGGTCTCGATCAAATCGTCTCTCAAACCTATGTCCATAAATATGGATTCGACGTCTCAGAAGAAGAATGGGAAGACCGAGCCCAAGAAGGCCAAGTCGTGACGATGCTGAAAAATGGCGTTAAAATCTCCCGATCCTTTGAAGGCGGACAACTGCACGGGTCGACTACCTATTCTTTTCCTCATAGCTCTATCGTGGAAAAACTTCTCGTGTACGATCAAGGGATGCTTTTGAAAGAAACTCTCAATGATGCTGCAGGAATGCCGATTCGGGAAGAAGCTTACGAATTCGACAACCGAAAGATCATCACTCTTTGGGATGAAAAAGGCGCTCCATTAAGCATTGAGGAATACGACGAAGAACTTCTTGCCGATGGGAAATATTTTACCTCCGAGCATGAACTCGAAGCTCAAGTCGAAGCGGGATGTGGAGAAAGGATCAAGAGAGATCGAACAGGACTGCTCATCGAGCGCGATACGATTGTAAATGGACTCATTGCAGCCCGTACGACCTATCATCCAACAGGTCAAATCCACACGGTTTCCCATTACAAGGATTACCAACTTCATGGCGAGCAGCTGAAATATACTGCATCCGGAAAGCCTTTAATGATGCTCAACTGGAATCAAGGCGTTCTCGACGGACTTAAAGTTGTATACCGCAATGGAAGCAAAGTCGCAGAAATTCCCTACATCAATGGACAAAAACATGGGATGGAAATCCATTACGATGACTTAGGAAATCTCACAGCGGAAATCCAGTGGCGCAATGATAAGAAGCATGGCACCAGCAAATTCTATACAGAAGAATCCTCTGAAACAGAGTGGTTTTTTAAAGGCCAAACAGTCAACGCAGATAAATTTCAAACCTTAGAAAATCGCGATCGTATTGTCGCAGATTTCTCCGAAAATGAAACTCGCTGATTTTCCTAAAGTTGCTGTAGAAGTAGAAATTGAGAATGGGTCGATTCGCTCGGCCCATCTTTCGCTGGATTCAGCCTTTACCTGTAATGTTTCTCTTCCTTTTGTGATCGATTGGCTTACAGGTTATTTGAACAAAATTCCTTTATTATTTCCTTTTCAAGACCCATTTCTGACCCCTTTTCAAAGTCACGTTTTAGAAGAAATGCAAAAAATCCCCTTCGGCCAAACTCTGAGTTATGGAGAATTGGCAAAAAAGGCCGGTTCCCCTTTTGCTTCCCGCGCTGTTGGAAGCGTGTGCAAGCGGAATCCAATCCCTCTTTTCATTCCCTGCCACCGAATCATTTCTGGCGACGGGAGCATTGGAGGATTTTCATCAGGTCTTGAAATCAAGCGTAGATTATTAGAATTTGAGGGCAAGAAAATGAGCTTGCCCTCAAAGAGAACTGATTAAGGAGCTGTAACAGTTTCAGAGACAGCTGAAGAGGCTGCTGTTGCAGATTCTTCTATCGCATTTACTTCTTCCATTGCAACAGCTGGACTTTCTGCATCTTGAACTTGTACATCAGCTTCAGCAGAAGCATTTGCATCGAAGTCAGCTTCTTGCTGGATAGCATCGTTGCTAGATCCCATCGATGAACCTTGATCTGGGCCGCAAGGTCTATCTTGGCAGCGCGGCATCTGTTTCATTTTGCTGGGAGGTGTAGCTCTATCATTATCTGGTCTGCAAGGTCTTCTGCAAGGATTGCAGTCATTATTATATCTGCCATCACGGCCACCCCAAGATGGTCCGCCATCTTGATCCATGCCGCGTCTTCCTTGTCTTGGATTATCTGATTGGCCTTGGCAGGCAGTAGCGACTAACATCAGCCCTGCAGCTGCGAAGAGCAATTTTTTCTGAATTGAAATTTTACTCATTTGAACCTCTGGTTATTTTTGAAATACGACGCAATATACCATGCGCACGATTTTCAATACGATCTACGTCCTTAAATTCGCATCAATATGATTTTTTTCGCAATCAATTATTTCACGAATCTATCTCAGTAAAGATTTTCGAATGAGATTTGAGATGCTTTTTCTGCAGATTTTTGAAATGAGAAATCCGAATCGAATAAAAAAATCGGCCAAAAAGCGCTCAAAGATTTCGTGGCACGGTTTTTGCATATACAAAGAGTGGCAACAGATGAGGTGTGTATGAAAAGCAATAAAGACCTCTTGAAGAAGATCGCTAAATTAGAAAGCATTAACGATCAGCTCGCTGCTGAACTTCACTATTTAGAACGCCTTGCTAGGGCATTGGGATTTGCGGAAGGGCTTAAGACCTTGAAAGCTGCGGCTTTGGAAATGTTGGAAGCCGACCAGAAGAAAACTAAAGCAGAAGATGAAGCAAATCCTCCTCTGTCCAACTAAAAGTTTCCGCATCTATGTCGAGAAGATGCTCTGAGGCTAGGGTTTTTTGGGCCTTAAGCTTGAGCATCTTCTCTTCGATGGTATTGGGGATTAGATAGCGCTTTGCAATGACTGTATTTTTTTGCCCGATGCGATGGGCGCGGTCGATGGCCTGTCTTTCCACAGCTTCGTTCCACCACGGATCGAAAAGAAATACATAATCCGCTGCCGTTAAGTTCAACCCAACTCCCCCAGCCTTTAGGCTTAAGAGAAAAAGTCTCTTTTCAGGATCTTCTTGGAAAGAGCGGACAAGCTCCCCTCTCTCTTCGGCTTTTGTGGAACCATCCAAATAAAGTGAGTCCCACCCTTTCTTTCTGATCTCTTTCCCAATCAGTTGCAGCATGGATGTAAATTGACTGTAGATCAGCACCTTCCTCTTCTCAGATAAAGCTTCTTCAAGATCAGCCATGAGAAGTTCGAGTTTTGCGCCGATAATATCTGATCCAACAAGCCGAGGATCGCAGCAGATCTGCCGAAGCCGTAAAATCGCCTCAAGAACTTCCATTCTATGCGCTTGCATTCCATCCTGCTCCACTTGCCTCAAAAGACCTGATTTGAGGCCTGCTCGATAAGAATCATAGACTTGAAGTTGTTCGTCGCTCATTTCGACCCAAGCAACCTGTTCGATTTTCTCAGGAAGGTCCAGTTGCACTTCTTCTTTACGGCGGCGGAGCAAGAAAGGTCGGATCTTCTTTTTCACCTCTTCCACAGCTCCAAGTTTCTCACCGAGAAGATCGGGCATCAAAAACCGGAATTGGGACCAAATCTCTTCCACTCTGTTTTCCATCGGCGTTCCGCTGACGGCTATTTTGAATCTTCCTTTAAGTTTGCAAGCAGCTTTGGCTATTTGTGTTGAGCCGGTCTTGATCGCATTCGATTCATCCAATGCAATCGCCTCAAACTCGATCTGGGAAAGAAGCTCTTCATCTAGCCGTAAAATGGCGTAAGAGGTGATGATCCAGGGCAATTTCTGTAGATCCGAGGCAGTTTTCATCCGTTCCGCACCAGAGTGGAGATAGGCTTCAACCCCGAGGAATCGACGGATCTCCGATCGCCAGTTAAAAAGCAGAGACGTAGGGGCAACGATCAAGATCGGCAAATTTGTCCTCAGACGAGAAAAAAATGCCAATACCTGGACAGTTTTTCCTAGTCCCATCTCATCTGCCAAAAGGGCTGAAAAACCCCATCTATATAAAAAGGCCAGCCAGTCGACTCCTTTTTGCTGATAGGGAAGAAGCTCTCCTTTGAAAGAACGGTCCGGCAAAGCTGTTTCAATCGTGGCTCCGCTTTTGAGCCCTTCAATCGCTTGTTTCAAAGAGGCTTCCCATTGGATGCCAGACATATCGAGAAGTCCGGATAAACTGGCTGCCTGCTGTTTTCGAACTAAAAGAGTTTCCCCCTCCCATTCACCAACCAACTCTATTTTCTTTCGATCGAGCAACCCAACGCTTGCTTCATTCAACTCAACCCACATCCTCCCTTGCGCACTTCGCAGGGGGGCCTTTTCTGACTGAAACTGCACAGTTCCTTTGATCTGAATGGAGCCATTTTCTTCACGCACATCGATGGAATAACCGCTCTGTTTCAAAACGCGCCGCTTCCGAAAATCGACGATGTTCCACCCCATTTCAATGAGAAAGATGAGAGCTTCTCTCACTTTTTCACTCGGGCAATAATAATGGGACTCTTCTACTTTTTTTCGGATGAATCCCGATTCGAGTAGATCTTTTTCCCAGTGCTTTTCCACATCTTTTTGGCGGGGTTTATCCCGAACTGTCGGAGCAAAATCTTCAAAAGCAACCGATCCAACTCCGTAATCCATCCAAAGATTGGCAAAACATCCCGTTCCATCGCACAACCGAAGCTCCGGCAGAACTTCGATCGGTTTTTCTTTGGGGAGCTCTTTCCATAAGACGGGAGGATCTTCTTCGAGGAATTTTTTCTTCTGCATCCCCTCTAAAAACAGGGGGCCTTTCAAAAAGAGCTCCAACCATTTCCAAGAAACAGGACAACTCATTTGTCTCAAGACAGACTCTTTCAAAAACCAGCCTTGAAAAATCCGCTCGCATTGCTCGATTGGGATCTCTTCATTCTTATAGTGGAGAAATGCGGCAAGAGCGCCACCTTTCTCTCCTTTCCAGTATACTTTTGCAGTTGTTTCCCATTCACAGGCCAACTTTTTCCCCTGAAAAAACAGGCGCCCTGTCTTCGCTAAAGCTTTTAATACTTCGCTCACTTGGTTAGAGCTCACTTCAATGGATTGAAAGGATAGATCGGAACTTCGCGAAGCATTGGGAGAGCGTAGATGAATGCGGGTGAGAACTGCCAAAGCGTCTTTGTCCGCATCTTTGGCAACTGCTTTTAATGTATCGAGGTAGAGGACTCTTTTTGTCCCCTCTTCCTCTAACTTGAC
>CAZXVU010000051.1:0-6140 GCA_964644465.1 uncultured bacterium | reverse complement strand
CCAGGCGAGCTTTTCTTGATGGTCCCATTTGCGGAAAGGCTTGGAGCTTCCATCCTGATGATAAGGGCGGATCCGGTTTTCTTGTTCGCATTCCGAAGAACAGCACCCTTTATGCCCCTTTAAACAGTCGGTGCAGCAGACAAAGAGATGATTGCAGTCCATATTGGCGCAATTGTAATAGACATCATGTTTCTTGTTGCAATGCGTGCATGTGCTGATCGGCTCTTCTTTTTCTTCCCCTAGAGGTACGACGAGGCGATCGTCGAAGACAAAGAGGTTCCCCTTCCAGTGTTCCGATCCTTTCTCAAGGCCATAATTGATGATCCCGCCATCGAGCTGATAGACCTTTTCAAATCCCTCTTTCTTCAATACAGCCGAAAAGTATTCGCACCGGATTCCTCCAGTACAATACATCATGACGGCCGTCTTCTTGGGATCCCGCTCTTCTTTCAGCTGTTTTGCATAGGATGGGAACTCCCGGAACGTCTCCAGCTTGGGCAGTTCGGAGCCTTCGAAATGGCCGACTTGCCATTCATAATCATTGCGGACGTCCAACACAAGCGTCTCGGCATCTCTTTCTTCAAGCATCTTTTTCCATTCGTCCGGAGAAACATGTTCTCCCCTGTCGGAAAAGTCGACCTGGCAGTCGATCGCAACGAGCTGTTTCCGATATTTCACAGTCATTTTCGGGTATGCGTGCTCTGCCGATCTGTGGATTTTAAAAGGCATTTTTTGAAAACGGGGGTCGGCCTGCATCCAGGCGATATATTCTTCCGCATGAGCGGCAAGTCCGCTGGCCTGGCCGTTGATCCCCTCTTCAGAAATGTAAATTCTTCCTTTGAAATCGCGGGTACGGAAGAACTCATGATGGCGGGCCACCTCGGCATGAGGATCTTCAATCGGGATGATGGAATAGTAGGCTAGAACACAATAATCCATAGAGGCATCATTTATATACCAAAAATGAGATCCTTTCAATATGCAAGAAAAATTTTGAGAGTTTTCGCTCTTGTTCAAAAAATCGATCTTGAGCTACACTGCTTTGCTTTAATCGAACTCTTTTTTCGGAGAAACAATGGCTCGTTACAGAGGTCCTAAAAACCGCATCGCCCGCAGATTTGCTGCTAACATTTTCGGCAAAGCGCGCAATCCGATGCTCCATAAGCAAAACCCGCCTGGAATGCACGGTGCAAAACGGAAGAAAAAATCAGATTTCGGCGCCCAGCTAGAAGAGCGCCAGAAACTCAAAGCCGTCTATGGCATGATCAGCCAGAAACAGCTTGTCAACGCATACAGAAAAGCTCTCGAGAGAAAAGGCAATACTGCCCACCTCTTCTTGGAACAGCTCGAGTGCCGCCTCGATAACATGGTTTATCGCCTGCGCTTCGCTTCTTCCATTTTTGGCGCACAGCAGCTCGTCTCCCACGGACACATCCAAGTCGACGGCAAGAAAGTGGACCGACGCTCATTCCTGGTACGCCCAGGACAGACAATTTCCATCCGCTCTTCTTCCCGCCAGATGAAACCGATTCTTGCGGCCCAAGAAAATATCGGCAGGGAAATTCCTGAATACCTCGCTCTGGAAGGAGATAAGTTTTCAGGCAAGCTGATTACAACTCCTCAAATGGAGCAAATCCCGATCCCGCTTCCTATCAATATTCCGCTCGTGTGCGAGTTCATCTCCCACACATCCTAATAAGAATATGGCTCCCCCAAGCGGGGAGCCTCTTTTCCTGTTAAGCCCCCATAAAAAATGGAGAGAAAGCCTAATCTAACAAAGGTTTTTTCTGAATGATTTTCCCAAATTCTTTGAGGCCAAATCTCCAGGAAAGAAGGAGAACACCGGCAAGATAGATGGCTGTTAAAGAAGCGCATTGGAGAATTTGTACTGAGAAATCTCTTGGGAATGAACCTCCCATCCAAAGATGGCCGATTTGAGAGGCCGCTGCTGCAGGGAAAATGCAGGCCAAAGACATCCTCAAAAAGAATCTCCAAAATCCACCCCCAAAAACTTCTCCGATCTGATTTCTAAGACCGATGGCCAAGATGGCAGCATTGAGAAAAGCGCTGGCCGATGTGGCAATCGCGATGCTAACTGCACCCCATCCAAGGCCAAAAACAAAAAAAGCATTTAGTGCGACATTCACGCCGACTGAAATAAGAGATGCAATCGTAGGGATCCGGTAGTTTTTTTGAGCGTAGAAACCGCCTGCAAGAAGAAGGACAAAAACGGATGGCACTAAACCGATCCCATATCCCCACAGACAAAAAAGCGTTTCATTGACATCAGTTGGGCTGAAATCCCCATGTCCATATAACAGATTGATTCCCACTCCGCCCAAGGCCAAAATTCCAAATGTGCAAAAGAGCATCAGCGCCGCGCTATGACGCAAAGAAGATTGCAGCAATTGGCGGTAAAGCAAAAGATTTTCCTGTCGCATGGCTCTTGCTAAAGGAGGGAGCAGCGCGCCAGATAAGGCAATGCCGAAAAGCGCCAGGGGCAACTGTTCAATCCGGATCGCATACCAAAGAAAAGCAGGGCCAGCAGGATCGGCGATGCGGGCGAAAATCGCATCGAGCGCGCTGTTGAACTGTACGGCGCCAATTCCGATAATTCCTAAACTGAGCGGCTTTAAAAGAGCTTTCCACTCCTGGGAAAAAAGCTTCGGCTTAAACCATTCTTTCAACCCGATAAATTCACCCATAAGGCGCCGTTCAGCCCACGCTGTTGCGATCCACTGAGCAGCAAAAGCCGCTGTTACAGAAATCGCCAGCCATTTTACAGCCGCATCTCTGGGAAGTTCCCAGATCAGAAAAACAGCGCCAATCCAAACAAAATTGAAAAAAACAGGAGCGACTGCGGGCAAAAAGTTTTTTTTCTGACACAGCAACAGCGAGCTGTTCAGCCCATAAAGGCAGATAAAAAAAAGCCCCGGCACCATCCACATGGCAAGCTCGATGATCCTTTTCCAATCATCACCCGCCCAATAATGGGTCCCAAAAAGGATCAATTCGATGAGCCCCACGAGTCCTAAAAGAACGAGTCCTAAAGAGAAAGCCGTATCTCGATAAAACAAACAGGCGCGCTGCATGCTTTCCGATCTGGCGCTCTCGAAATGAGGGACGAATCCAGCCTGCAGATTCCCCTCTCCAAAGAGGCGGCGGAAAAGATTCGCAAGGCGGTAGGCAACCATGAAAGCGGCGATTTCAGGGGCGCTTCCAAAGCAAAACGCCATCGCAATATCGCGGGCCATGCCGCTGATGCGGCTCAAGAAGGTCCCAGCAAAAAAGTGTCTAGCAGATCGTAGAACGGAATGGGCTGTATCCATAAGAAAAATATCTTACTCTTTTCCTGGAGCACAGCCAAGAATTATCCCATTATTAAATAAAATATTCTTTAAAATTTATAAACTAATCACAAACTGATAAAATAAAGTTATGAACTACTTATGTACCAGCAATAAAGATAAATTTGACGAGTTTCGCGAACTCTTTGCCGAAGCGGAAATTGTCCTTAATCCTATTTGGCTGGATCTCGATGAAGTTGAGGCTGACCCTCTTACAGTTGTAGTTCACAAAGCCTCCCAGGTTCCGGAAGGGGTCCTCGTTGAAGATACTTCCCTAGATATTGAAGGGGGAGCTCCTGGGATCCATATTCGATGGAACTTGGATACCCTCAATCAATCCATTACCAAAAAAGCCGTTTGGACAGTCCTCCTCGCACAGCGCCAGGGCGATACCGTTTATGTTTATCGCGGCCAAGTCACTGGAACCATCGTTTCCCCCAAAGGAGCGGGTTTTGGTTTCGATCCGAATTTTCTTCCCGATGGATCTACGACGACTTTGGGAGAAGCAAAGCCTCAGCGCCTCAATGCCCGGGCGATCGCCTTCCAAGCTTTCCTCGACAGCCATCCTTTTACTGAAATGCCTCCCATTACCGAATGGAACGGAGCCTTTCAGAAATCCTTTGAAAAAGTCTGATCTCTCCTATAAAATCGTTTCATTATGACAAAGAAATTGTGGATTGGCGCGCATACTTCTGCAGCTGGCGGAGCTCCGAACGCTCTCCTTGAAGGGAAAGAAATCGGCGCTACTTCCATCCAGCTGTTCACCAGCAATCAAAAACAATGGACTGGCCGCAAGATCGCCAAAGAAGAGGTCGCTCTTTGGGAGAAAACTCTCGATGAGACAGGCATCAGCGAGGTGATGAGCCACGATAGTTATTTGATCAACCTCGGATCACCCGATCCAGAAATGCTCCAAAAAAGCCGGAAAGCATTTAGAGAGGAGCTCTGTCGGTGCCATCTTCTGAAAATCCCCTACATGAATTTCCATCCCGGCGCTGCAACGACCGGCTCTTTGGACGAGTGTTTGCATACCATTGCGGAAAGCCTCTTGGAGATGGAAGAGCTCATCAATAAGGGCCCCACGCGCATTGTTCTGGAATGCACTGCTGGACAAGGGACGAGCGTCGGACATCGCTTCGAACATATCGCTGCAATTATCGGAAATGTGAAACATAAAATTCCTCTTGGCGTCTGCATCGACACGTGCCATATTTTTGTCGCAGGCTATGACATACGCACCGAGGAAGGAATCAAAAAAACACTGCAAGAATTCGATGACGTAATCGGACTGAAATACCTTTGCGCCTTCCATCTCAACGACTCCGCAAAAGAACTCGGCTCCCGCGTCGACCGCCATGCCCAAATTGGGCAGGGAAAAATCGGCTATGAGCCCTTCCGTTTTCTCATGACCTCGCCGAAAACACGCCATTTACCCAAATACCTGGAGACGCCCGATGGACCTCCTGCTTGGAAAAAAGAAATTGAACTCCTCCGCAACTACGCAGAATAAAATGAAAATCAGACTGAAAGAAATCCTCCACGCCAAAAACCCTTCCGACTGGATCGGCAAAAAAATCACTCTTTACGGCTGGGTGAGGACGCTCCGCGATCAAAAATCATTCGCCTTCATCGAAATCAACGACGGTTCTACTCTGGCAAACTTGCAAGTGATCGCCGATGCATCGATTCCCGGATATCAAGAGTCTTTGAAACAACTCGCCACAGGCGCTTCGCTCTCTGCAACTGGAGAGCTCGTCGAAAGCCCTGGCAAAAATCAAGCACTGGAGCTCCGCGCGTCGGAAATTCACGTCTTCGGCGCTTGCGATCCGGCCAAATATCCTCTGCAGAAAAAACGGCATACGTTTGAGTTCCTTCGGACGATTGCCCATCTGCGCCCTCGCACGAATACGCAAGGCGCTGTCATGAGAGTCCGCAATGCGCTCGCTTTTGCAACCCACCTTTTTTTCCAGAACCGCGGATTCCTTTATATCAATACTCCCATGATCACCGGCTCAGATGCCGAAGGGGGCGGCGAAATGTTCCGCGTCACAACACTCGAAGCGGGAAAAAGCGATTACACGAAAGATTTCTTCGGCAAACCCGCTTTCCTCACTGTGTCGGGCCAGCTCGAAGGAGAAATCATGGCCTTAGCGCTTTCTGATATTTATACTTTTGGCCCCACATTCCGCGCGGAAAACTCCAACACGTCGCGCCACCTTGCCGAATTTTGGATGATCGAGCCTGAAATGGCTTTTGCCGATCTAAAAGACAATATGGAATGCGCTGAGAGCTATCTGAAATTCTGCGTCCAATATGCTCTTGAACATTGCAAGGAAGACCTCGAATTCTTCGATAAGTTCATTGAAAAAGGACTTCTCGAGCGGTTGCAGCATGTATCCTCTTCCCCCTTTGCCCACATTCCTTATACTCAAGCGATCGAAATTCTGAAAAAAGCACCCAAGCAATTTGAATTTCCCGTTGCCTGGGGTACCGATCTCCAATCGGAGCATGAGCGGTATCTCGCTGAAGAATATTGCAAAAAACCAACCATCGTCACCGATTATCCCGCGCAAATCAAAGCGTTCTACATGCGCTCCAATCCCGACGGTAAAACTGTGGCAGCTATGGATATTCTCGTCCCCAAAATCGGTGAGATCATCGGCGGCTCGCAGCGCGAAGAGCGGCTTGACATCCTCGAGAAGAAGATCTCCGAATTCGGCTTAAATCGGGAAGAATATTGGTGGTATCTCGAACTGCGCGAATATGGATCCGTCCCTCACGCGGGCTTCGGCC
>CAZXVU010000050.1:0-14499 GCA_964644465.1 uncultured bacterium | reverse complement strand
GCTCAAAAGAACCGAAAAATCGACAGAACCTCAATTTGCAGACACCCTCTTAGTCAATGTGTTGACGATGCATCTATCTTTTTCATCGATTTGAGCAGTCGCTCTAAATCAAGGGTGGTAATCATGATCATTTTGTCATCCTTGCCCCAAGCTAAGTGAATCGCATTGCCCTCTCGCACATAGCCTCCAGGAAATACCACTTTCTTCGTGGAATGCTTTTTCGAGGATGTCCCTTCATAATATTCTTTTAATCCTATCGGCAGGGGGGTAAATGCCCGAATGATAAAAGGAAAAAAGGGATCAAAAATATAGGCACCCATAAAATAGAGGCGACTGTCATAATCCGATTCTACAAAGCTTGAATGGTAGAAGGTTAAAAACTGGTCATCAATATTGAGCGCAGGGGTTCCCCCTCGAATGATTCCATAAGGCCAATCCAAGTTTACTGTTCTCTCATCTACTTTTCGACAATAACCTGTCGATAGGTCGCATGCTATAACCCTATGAGGCTCTTCTCCATAAATAAAATATAATGATTGATTGTGGAAAAACGGCACCCAGTTTTTTTCAATCCGATTCATGTTCTCCAAAAATAAGGGCAAGGCCTTCTTCTTCAAAATCCATCTGCCATTCTCGTGCGTGATTTCTGCTAAATAGAGTCGACGAATATATTGAGGCAAAGGCGCAGGAAAATCATTAAAGACAAGAAAAATTCGATCCTGAAAAACCAAAAGTCTTCCATCTTCAGCATATAGAGAAAAATCATCACTAAATGATTGAATTTCTAGTAATTGGACTGATTTTTTTTTGACCTTAAATTGTTTGTCTAAGAAGGCGAGACCAATAAAGGAAGCTGAGGGAATAAGTCTTATATCTTGAGACCATTCTGGGAATCGACCAATGTAACGAAATGAGAGCAAATACCCATCTTTATAGGGGATGATCGATGGATTGTGCGCATTTTCATAGTCGGGAATCGTAATTTTATATGTCTTACATATCGAATCACATGAGAGAATGTCATCCAGGAAATGTTCACTACCAAAAAGCGTTGTAAATAATAATATTAAGATGGCAAATTTCATAGTTTTAATAAATATAAAACACGTTTGCAATGTATTGAATAAATTGTTCGGCATTTCTTCCACAGATGGAAAACCAGCTACCTACCATTAGGCCTACCTCGGATGGAAATTGGTAGGCAAAACTAGGCGCTAAGCTCACTCTTTCAGATGAAGGTTGACGAGTTTTGCAATGTCTCCCAAAAAAACTCAATCCCGGATGTCCATAGAAAGTAGCTGCATCGTGGTGCTCATACAATAGATCCAAGGAAAAACTGATCGCTTTTCTATAAAAAAGTTGCAAATCGACAAGCGATTGCCATGCATTGCCAACTAGCAGTTTTCCATCGGTGCCGAAGCCTCCTCCATATGCATGAAATCCTTTCACTCTTACTGATGAATTGATTTGATATTGCACCTCAATCGTTGTACTTAAAAACCAATTGCAGGCAAGGGGATATCCCTTATAAAAAAAAAGTGCTAATTGCGTTGAAAAACAGCCGGAACCGGTTTTTTCCATGTCCCCTCTCTTTACATTAAAAAGCTGATAATGCCCCAAGGGAAATACCTCTCTAACAGCGAATTTGAGTCCTGGAAGAAAAGAAAATTTTTCGTCTTCAAGAAGCTGAAAGTCCAAACCAGCAATCAAATCGCCAGCATTACAGTAGGCATATCGTCCCTTATGTGTGAAATAGAATCGAGGAGATAGGCTGATGTCAAAAAAAGAACTCAATCCAAAAAAAGTTTGGAGCTGATATTGGATTGAGTTAAAAGAATCGATTCGTGATGAATTTTCCCAATTGCTCTGATAAATACCTCTATGATCATCAAAGAAAAGAAAGTTGCGTATGACGAAATGGCCGTAGGGAATAGCCGTTGGGGGATCGCTCAGCAAGCTTCCCATATATTTCGCATTCTCATTAGCATGCAAAGAAAGGAGAAAAAGAAAAAGAGTAAGCTTATGTATTATTCGCAGAAGGAAACCTATCGCTTTCACTCACACGGTCCAGACGGGATCACAGCTCGTATTATTTTTAAGGCAACGAGAACAGAGGAGAATTTAGCCTGAATTCTCTTTTCGTCTCAAGAAAAGGATAGATATTGCTCCGGGCGCAAGAGTTAGAGCGAAGAGCAGCATAGGCCCGTTACCAAGTTGCACTACATTGGCAAATGTCTTGATTTAGGGCATGCTATTTTAAATCTTTAGGACTGCAATTGCCTCTTGACTAAGCGGAACAGGTATTTGCCTTACTCCAGGCAAGATACGTGCCACAGGAAATCGCAGCGATGCCGAGAAGAGATGGGCAGTTATTCCCAATGAAATTGACCCCCTCAGCGATCCCAGATCCGATTCCCGCTACTGTGGAATGGACCTTCTTTGCAGATCCGCTTAAGGCATCAACTCCGAGACGAACACCGCTAATCGCGGTTTTTCTGGCGGCTGGAGAAAGAACCAACGCGGTTCCCATTACTCCAACTGTTAGTCCAGCGCAAAGGGCAAATGGAACAGAGTTAGCCAAAGCGGCAGAAACAGCGACAGCGGACTCAGCGACTTCAGTCGCGCCTGCAGCCACATAGGGCGCAAGATAAGAAACTGTGGATTTTAATCCTTCGAACGCAGAACAGGAAAACACCGCAAAGCCCAATTTTTGAGATATACCACGACCGCTTAGGCTGTGTGAATTTTCCTTATGCGGCCTCCCCCATAGAACCGAAGGTCTGAAAATTCCATTGCAGCAACGTCGTTAGCTCCTCTTTGTATACCGTCCCAAAACTCGATATGCAACCCGTAATCGCGTTTGAAAAACTCTCAAAATTCTGGTGATACACACAGTTCAGGCACTTCTTCCTGATAAACTTCCAGACCCTCTCGATAAGGTTTAAATTCGGCGAACTAAAGGGGGTAGGTAGAGCAACTCTACGTGCATCATGTGTGCTGCTGATCGAACGATATGGCATGCCTGATATCGGGCATTGTCTAGCACCAAAACGATTTTTCCCATCGGCTTTTTCTCCCTGATTTTGCGCATGAGATCAACGACCGACCAGGCATTGATGTAAGCGTCATTGACTACCGTGACCATTTCGTGGGTTACCGCATTCAAAGCCCCTAAAATATTCAACCGTTTTCTCCCTCTTGCGGTCTTGATAAAAAGCCTCTGAAAAGACCATAGAATAGCCAAAAAAGCACCAAGAACAAAATGAGCGGCGTCAACAAAATAGACATCAGCATTGCCATCTTTGGCCTCCTGTAGAATGGGCTCCAGGCTTTTTTTTAAAGTCTTCTTGTTGTTGAGGATCAGCTTTAGCTGGGATGCCTCCCATTTTTCGTGGCTTCATTCCAATTTGGTGTAAAAATTTTCGGGTGCGTTCTTTTCCTTTTTTAATCCCCGTCAGCTTTTCAATATCGTCGCTAGCCTGCTTCATAGAGGCAGGAGGATGATCCTTGAAGTGCGCTTGAATCTGCTCTTGATAATCCTCCAGGTCACTGAACGTATAGTACATCTTTTTTACTTCTTCCAATCCACCAGAGGCGTATTTTTTAAAAATCTTCGTCAAACCTTTGAGAGAAACACCGACATATTCTGAAATCTCCTGATGAGAATAGCCCTTTCCTTTCAAGTACAGGGCATGTAAACGGCGGCTGATTTGAGAATCTGAGCAAGCAAATCGTTCCTCTTCGATTTTTTGTAATTCTTCCTCGGGAATCAGTAGATAAATCATCGTGTCTCCTCAGAAAATGGGAGACAATTTTGGCAAAATCAAAATTTTACTTCACCAAGCATGTGAAATTTTTCACATAACCTAAGCGGTCGTGGTATAACACGCTTGGTAGCAGGCATTGTCGAGAATGAGTACGACTCTTTTCCCAGGAGGATGCAAATCTCTGATTTTTCTAATCAACTCCACAACAGACCAAGATTGATGTAGGTCGTATTGATGATCGTAACCATCTCCCTGCTGACGGCATTCAGGGCGCCTAAGACGTTCAAACGTTGACGGCCACTTGAAGTCTCTACGAAAATTCATCGAAACGACCATAGAATTGCCAAAAACGCTCCCAACACAAAATGGGCTGCATCAACGAAATATGCCTCAACTTGCCCTGCTTTTGCTGCCTCTAAGATTGGCTCCAGGCTTTTTTTTAAACTCTTCTTGCTTTTCAGGGGCGGCCTTAGCTGGAATTCCCCCCACCTTTCTCGGCTCCATCCCCAATCGATGCATGAAGACGCGAATACGCGTTTTGCTTTTCTTGATACCCGTCAATCGCTTAATGTCATCACGGGCCTGTTTTACAGAAGCTGGCGGATTCTTCTCAAAATGCTCGCGAATCACTTCTCGATGGTCATCGAGGGGACTTTTGCGATAAGTGTAACCCAGTGGCCCTACAGCTGAAAATCCTTGAGTGGCGTAAATTTTAAAAATGCCAGTTAAAGCGTTGAGGGAGAGCCCAACAAACTCGGAAATTTCCTGATGAGATTTTCCGATACTTTTCAGGTACAGTGCGTGCAATCGTCTGCAGACATGCTGATCCGAACATTTGAAGCGCTCTTTATCAATTGCCAGCTTATCTTCCTCAGTAATCGTCAACCGAATCATTTTGATCCCCCAGAAAATTTTGGGAGTCAAGTGTATAGAAATAAAAATTTTATTTCACTGGCTATCAACCGATCAGATGACACCTACGAATCATCTCTTGAAAGGGATTCGCACGCCCAAATAAATAATCCAAAACAGCAAACTCGTATTGTTGATCTGCCTGAGTCAGATTCGTTGCCCCTTTAATACTAGGGCGCTTGCGATGATCCATCATGGGTAGGCAGACGGCGATTTCTTCGGTGCCATCCGGTAAACAGCGTCCGGTCAATTTTGCCGCCTCGGAACGCATTGT
The DNA here is from genome assembly GCA_964644465.1 of uncultured bacterium. GTDB lineage: Bacteria > Chlamydiota > Chlamydiia > Chlamydiales > SM23-39 > CAZXVU01. The sequence continues at coordinate 9,546 of CAZXVU010000050.1, read as the reverse complement.
TTTTCCATCCGAAAGACAGATATCTCGATTGTAGAAGGTTTCCTTTATAAATCGTTCACAATCATCGGAAGGTAAATTTCCAATGATCATTTGCCCTGCAAGTTGCTGAATAAACCGAACTACAGTCATGGCGCTATATACAGCTATCCCAGTAAATAACAAACCCGGGGCTCTCTCCCCTCCTCTAAAATTGCAAATCGCAGCGGCTCCCAACAACGACAATGTCATTGTGCTTTTTGTTGGCCCAAAAGGCATAATCCCCCCTCTAATTGCGTAAAAATCTTACAGGAAGCAATCTATTAACTCAACGAAAAATCGTATTATACCGCGCACGGGCGGGATTGACATGTTATGACCGAGCGAGACAAAGCAGAATTGATTCACAGGAGGAGCGCCATTCCCAAATTGTGAAAGGCGACGACGAGAATCGATTCTGCAAAGTCGCAACCGGTCAGAACGTGTCAAGGCTGAACATGCAGGGTGCTCCGGATGAGGAGGCTCGCGCCGAGAGTTCCCGAGGGACCCCGAGCGTCAGTGGGTCGAAGGAGAGAAATGCCTGGAAATACGAAATCCACTTGTCTACGAAATCCACGGAAGGATTTCCCATCTTGAGGCCGAAAAAGTCTTTAATTTGAGTAGAGAAAATAAGCAGCGAGAGGCCATTAATAAATCCCATGATGAGCAGATGGTATTTGATCAACGTCCCCAAGGCGATCGCAAACGCCATGGCGAGCGGGAGCGAAATGAAAAAATGTGAATTTGTCTGCGTCGGACAGCCAGTAAATTTGAGACCCGCCTGCGCCCCACCCCAAAGACGATGCGTCTTCGGGGGCCACCGGCGCTAAGCTTGTTAAGTTTAGCTGCTTCAGCGCCGGCTTTGCATGGCTCCAATTTACGGCGCCTCCTTGAAAATTTTCAGATTTTTTGAGCAGTCGCAGTATACCTCTATCCAGAAGTAGGTTCCTTCATTGCGAATGACTTGGAACGATGGGGTATAGCCGCCTCTCACACCTATGACTCGAAATATTTTAGGCTGGTAGCGCCACCCTCTCAAATGACCGTTGATTCGAAGATGCTCTATGAATCTGGCAAAGTTCGCGGCCCATTTGCTCTGGAACCAGATGGGAATGTGATCGTCGCCGACGTTGCGCCAGCCGGCTTCGTTAGTTTTGTTGCGCCGGGAGTGCAATGAATCAACGGCAGGTGCCCCTTTCGCCCTCTTCTCGAAGAGAACTTCGGCTATATTCGGATAGGTTCATAAGCAGGGGAGCGAAATTCTCTGCAGGATATAATCCAGGTAATGCTTACCAAGCAAATTTTTAGCGAAAAATTCTCTCCACAACTAAGATTTAACATATTTAATGCACTAAAAAAAGAATGCGATCCTCCGATTAATCAGTTGTTTCGAGTCCTTGCAATGAATGCAAGACTCAATCGACCGCTACCCAACCTGGGCACGTAGATCAGATGCACAATGGATGCCGGTTTTTCCCGAAAAATATGATATCGGTGCTCATAGCGGAGGTGTAAATATCCATAACGCTACTCTATACTTTTCGCCCGAAGCTATAGAAACTATTGCAATCTCCGCCATTCTGCTAAGGCACCAAAAAACAGAATAAGACTATAAGATTCATTTTTTGTGCGATGCATGGTAGATTTTTCCTTTATTTTTACACATTACTGAGCTAAATCGACTTTCCACTGACCATCAATAAATTCCACTTTGGAAGCCTGAGAAATGTGGTGTAATGCTTGATATTCTGAGACTAGCCCTACAACCGAAGAGATTTGAACAGAGGGGTCTGAAAATTGCGCTGCTAGACAGCCTTGAGGAAGTGTTCCCATAATTCCGCGTGCTACATAGACATCTCCGCCCGCATGTCTAATGCCTCGAGTGTTCAAATTTATTTCTAAGGGTTTTTTATCCTTTATTTGAACAAGCATTTTACTGGTTTCCATGTCGATCTCAACTTCCCCATTTTCAAAGGTTAAATGGCAGCCCCGTTCAGTTTGTGTAGCAAACCCATTGAGTTTTAAATCTAAGTCAAAGTCGACAGTATCTCCCTCGGTGGTCTGGATATGTGAATGCACGGTGTGGGTATCTGGAATAATATCAGATTTATCAAAATCATCATCTTCAGGAAAGGCTTCAAAAAAATGATCCATTGTGACCTTCCAATTAATGTTGTGGTGGTCGTCATAAGAAAAAGGAATAACTCTTTGCCAAGGAACTTGATCCCAACGTTCTGCACATTTCCGAACGTCTGCATCTGCTAGTAATCTACCGGTTATTAGTTGTTTATTGGATTTTTTATAAAAATTGTGCTTAGCATTGGTTGTAGTGCTAATAGATTGAGGGTGAACACCTACAGCTTCCATGAAAAAATAGGCTAAATCCAAATCATGCACTGATTTTTCAATCAGTAATCCTCCAGAAAGACTTATGTACCGTCTCCAATTCATCATGATAATGGATAATCCGTGGCCAAAATTCACATGTTCCCATGAGTGCACTTTTTGCAGTTTTCCTAGGGCAGCTTTATAAGTCTTAAGATGCTCTGATGCGAGGCTAGTGATTTTAGCTGAGCGCAAGGTCAATCCCACCTGGATATTTCTATCTCCTAGATCGCGATTGAATTGAGAAAACTCTTCAATCGTTTTGAACAAGGGTTTTTCAAGATATATATTTTTGCATGGAGAACGGTCTAAGACAGCCTGAAGATGAACAGCGTGCCTACTGCTTGGAGAAGTGATAAATATCCTATCTACATTTGAATAATCATTTAAAAGGGCTGTAATACCCTCTTCCGTGTCGGGGTAAATGCTTTTCGACTCAAAAACTCGCACATAGTTAGTTGCCAGCTCTGCAGGAAGCCTATTTTTAACATAAAAATCATAAGACTCTTCTGCATGATCATCGCATATGGCAACAACTCGAATTGTTTTGCCCGTTTCTTGCTCTAATTGCACACATTCTGCAAGGACATCTTGGGCGCGTCCACCAAAGCCAAAGATTGCCACTTGTAATTCGTTTGAGCATTCATTTGCTCTAAGAAAGTTACATGTGAGCAATTGAAGACATGAAAACAAAAATAAAAAAGGACGTGATGATAGATGCATATTACCTCGGAAATTATTTTTATATGTAACTGTAACTCTATAGACTGTGACTAGGAGGTCTATGATGATATTTACAGGTCCCAGAAAAATGTCGCTAACGCCTCGCAAAATTTGAGAACGATCGATGCCACTGATACAACTTTGCCTGATACGAGTAATGCCAATAGCAACATTCACGATAGTGATGTAACTCAAAGCATTCCAGACAGATTTTATTCCACGAGCCTATCTTTGATCAATAAAATCTTTACGTGATAGAATTTTCCCTCAGAATGAAGGAGTTACGCATTTGGGAAAGTTTGAGGGTCTTGCAGATAGTGAGTGGGCTCCTATCGGAGCCGTTAATTCCATATCCATGGAGTGCAACGAAGCACGGACAGCGTCCGCTACATCCTAGAAAAATTCTGAACACTTTGATCTGGGCATTAACAACTGGTGCCCGCTGGTGCGATGTACCAGTCGGCCCACAATGGGCATCAAGAGCCTGGGCTCACAAATACTTGGGTTCATGGAAGGAAAACGGCGTTTTAGAACGGGCCTTGGTGACACTGCAGCAAGTTTGCATTGATGGGAAAATGATCGACCTGCATCGGCTCTCAGTTGATGGTTTTTTTTCGGGGGAAAAGGAGGCGGTGAGAGTGTGGACTATGGGTACAAGGGAAAAGGAGTGACAACCCATCTACTTGTTGATGGTTTTGGGCAACCTCTTGGCGTTACAAGTACGGGTGCCTCGGGAGATGAGCGGAAAGAAGTCATCCCACTGCGAATAAAATCAGTGGATGGCTAAAACCATTAATTTCTCGTGGGACAACGCCGATTCTCGAAGCGGATAAAGGCTATGACGCCGAAGGATTACGCTTAGAAATAATGTCTATTTCCTGATCGGCCTTAAATATTGCTGATTTGGATTCCCTGAAGAGAGGATATTTTCGCGCATTAGAGGCCGCGAAGCCGGCCAAGAAGAAACGACGCAGGAATAGGCCTCAATAAACGACCCTAGAATCGACGATCGCGCCTTGGCCTAAGCAAGGCATAGGTCAATTCCTCATCGGTAATACAGCTTTCATTCAGTTATTCGGAAATAGAATTTGTTCCCATTCAGCAAGATTTTGTAGACCTGTGATATCGCAAAGTCGTTGCTTTGCCTGCTTTTCGATTGCCGGAGTTGTTTGATAGCGGAAGAGAGGCAACTCCTCTTCAAGGGCTTTTTGAACAAATGCTGCGATCTCCTCTGATTGTTGTACAAGAGGGCTCACTGGATCGAGCAAACCTGAGGCTTCAAAAATAGGATAATAAGGATCTTCCTCTCTTTGCAGCCGAGATCCATAAGGAGAAATAAAGTCGAGCTCTGTCGAAACAGGCCCAGGTTCTATTAATGACACAAAAATGTTCCATGGCTTAAGAGAAGCTGCCATCGTTTCGGAAAGGCCTTCCAGCGCAAATTTGCTGGCCGCGTAAAGACTTAAAGTTGGCAATGGACGAAACCCGGATCTCGAACTAATTTGTACGATTCGTCCGCTGTTTTGCTTGCGCATTATAGGTAGTACTTCGTGAACCGTGCGGATAACTCCGAAAAAATTGACTTCAAAGATTTGTTGCGCCTCTTCAATAGTTAGATTTTCTACTGAACCATACATCATCATCCCAGCATTGTTGATCAGTGCATCAATTCTTCCTTCTCGATTAAGAATTTGAGCAACGGCTTTCTTGATACTTTGTTCATCAGTCACGTCTAACGAAACAATTGTTATGTTTTGGGGAAAACGATTTTGCAATGCTTCTAATCGATCAAGCATTGAACTTTCTCTTGCCCCAGCATAAACTGCATATCCTGATTCAGTCAGTTTTTCTGCTATCGCATAACCAATACCTCTAGAGGCTCCTGTTATCAGCACAACTTGTTCCGCGTGAATAGAAGTATAAAGCAAAAAAATTAGAGTCAAAAATCGCATAGTCCGACCTGATTTATTGAATATTGGTTTGTCGATACGAAGAAATTTCATACTTAAAATAGAAAATTTTTTCCAGGATAAAGTTCTGAACCGGGGAGCTTAGGACACTTGCAAAGTCCACGATGATCTTAGGCCAGATTTGAAATCCAGCCTGAGAGCCCATTTTTGGCTGAACGGGGTGCAACAGCGTTGCGGCCCGATCGATTGAGAAGGCAGCGTTTGAACGTCCAACTCCAAAAAAGGTAGTAGGGGATTTGTTCGAGCAGGCCGGGCGGAGTAATCGGCCGCACAGACGGCCCTAGAATCGACGATCTGCATGTGACCTGTAGGGTGGTAGCCATAAAGGCTATATTATCGAAATTTCATGCCAGAAAAAAGGCCGCCGTTTTTAGCGGCCCAATGTGAAGCCGATTGATCTGAAATGCTCATTTTCACGACCTCGCCAAAATGGGTCTTAGAAGCGAGATCGTAAGTTTATCTGCCGCCTTGCTAACAGATCCAATCATTTCCATTTGCTCGCTTAAGGAGAATGCGCGTCCAGGAGCGGTTTGCAGAAGCGAATGCAAATGTCCTCATGTTCCGCATTCCGAGGAGGTTCAGCCCAGCATTGATTAAAGCAGGCTATAAAGGCCGGTCGGTCGGCAGTTGCTTTAGGGAGATTAGACAGAGTTAGAAGAGCCAAAGCTGTTAGAGCGAGAGGTTTTGTTGATACTGTGCTGCAGATTTCTGAGCAACTGGCGAAAGATACGGGCGATATTCCTGACATAATCAGTCCTTGGGTTCAAGAAAGCCAAGGATTACGTACTAGGTTTTTTTCACAGAAAAAAGGAATCATTTACATAATTCTCCCGAGCATGTTAAAATTTCTGGTTTCAAAAAACCCCAAAAAAGGAGTTGCTTATGTCAATGGATACTAATATTACAACTATCTATGGTAGCAGCAGAAGACCAGCCGGCCATGAAAGTGAGAGTTCAAGCGAAGGATCGGCTTCTTACAACGAAAAGATTTCCAATGCGGCCTCGATGCGGCTTAACGATGATTCTCAAGGCGCTTCTTCAGTATCTAGACCTAAAAAAAGCTTTAAATCTGAAGGAGACACCAAAAAACCTTGCAGCAAAAAAGCTAATGGATGCTTCGGAACCTTATTTTCAAATAAGCACAACAAAAGGTGGCGGACGTTTCCTAGCGACTACAGCGACAGCGAGTGATAAATTCATGCGACGTTCACGAGAGCGACCAACTTGCCGAGAATTTTCGCTCTTCCTATACTGATTCCTCGCTTATCGCTTCCTAATTCCTAAAAAAGCGAAGATGGGAAAAAAGTTTACAGACTTCTCGTTTGGCATTGTTTTTGGGCTTTCAATCAGCCCCCTACCTAGTTTTGCCCTTAATCTTAATAAGACGATTCGTGAAAATCCCAACTACCCTCAATCGACCTTTACTCTTGAGCGGGCCGGTTATGTCGTGTCATACGATGGTCGCACGAGGGGAGCCAGTTGGGTATATGAGCGGCTGACACCAGAATCCGTTTCCAAAGAGGAGACAAATCGGGACGGATTCCGCTTCAAAGAAGATGAGGATCTGCCGGGATTTCTTAGAGCCACGAACGCGGACTATCGAGGGTCTGGGTATGATCGAGGGCATCTTTGCCCGGCGGGAGATTGCAATGGGAGCCGCGAGGCAATGCAATCTTCCTTCCTACTCTCGAACGTGAGCCCTCAAGTCGCCTCCCTGAATAGGGGAGCATGGAGAGAGATTGAAATCCAGGTGCGCGAATTGGCGCGCGCCGGCAAGACGGTGCATGTTTACACTCTGCCACTATTCCTTGCTTCGGAGGTCGAAGGGAAAAAGGAAGTACGTTACCCGGTCATAGGGGAGAATGATATTTCCGTCCCGACCCATTTCGCCAAGGTCGCTATCACTGAGGGCGAAGATCCTCCGCTTGCCTACATCCTCCAGAACAAGAAGATAGAGAGCGGGAACCTCGATCAGTCCAGGACGACGATTGAGAAGGTTGAGCGTGCGGCGGGGATGGTATTCCCAAGAATTAATTCGCCTTCACAAGGGTCCTGAAAGCTGGAAGAGCGCTAACCTTTGCTTTTGAGAACTCTCTCTCTTCGATCAAACGGTTGAGGTGCGTTTTCGAAGATAGGTAGCCTTCGATCATATCCTCGAAAGTATCTCTTAATGAAGACTTCTCCAACCAGGACAATAGCTTTAGCTTTTCCAGTTGGTCTTCACGGAGGCGTTCAGTTGTCCGTGTCCACACGATCTTTTCTGTTTTTTTCTTCGGAACCATCTACTCTTATCAGATAGATCAAATTGGAATTAATAACAGAGAAAATTGTTAGACGAACCTAGCTAAATTCATTCCAAAGTCTTGTCTAGCATCGACGATCGGGTCTCGATCCACGTCAGAAGACATCGCTCTGTTTTCTTGAATTTGAGCTTCTCTTTGAGCCGTAAGACGAGACCTCTTCATCCATTTGAAATCGCCTGAGCCAGGTCCTCACAGTATATTTGCTGCAGCTATAATGCTTCGCAGCGACCGCTGGGGTCAATACCTACCAGTATACTTCCGGACATTTATTTATGTGGTTTTTTGCGAATATTTATTTTAATTAAACTAAGCATCTAATCAGATTGAAATAAAACGCCTAAAAGCTCATTCTCACTACTTGACAAACAGCAACCCAAGGAATTTCTTTATGTCAAATCAAAAAATTTCTGCTTTATTAGGGCTGTCATTGCTCTCTCTGCCTATTTCTATCCCAGCAGGCACGCCTTCTTATAATCACGTCAAAGAAACTTCCTCTTCTGCTGCTATTTCATCAACTTCTTCTTCCCAGCGCGCCTCCCTTCGCAGAATGAAGCATCAACTGGCTGTCCAACCGATGTTACAGCCTATGGGAACTTACGTCGGCGAACTCCAGGAAAAATGGCAGTTCCCTTCAGATCACTTACCCATTGGCATGACTTTTGAAGATCTCCACTTTGCCTCATGGAATGTGCTTGATGCAGAATACATGAGCTGGGTAACTGAAAAAAATTCTCAAGGGCTTAGCCGCTCTTTAATCGCTGACGAGCACGTTTATATTGGAAATTCTAAGCTCACTGTCCGAGATCGACATGTGGTAGATCTAATTCTCGAAACACTCTCACATCCTACCCATCCACGCAGCATCCTCTCTCTCCAGGAATGCGGCAAACCTTTCTTAGAGGAACTTCGTTCTAGACTTCCCGCTCACTTTGAAGTGATCTCAAATCACGGAGATGCTGTAGTAGTAAATAAACGCCGCTTTGAAATCATAGAAGCTCAGGAAGTATCTGGGATCTTCTCAGATGCTCCCCATAGAACGGTTCAAGACATCAAAATCCGTCGCTTAAGTGACGGACAAATGATGAGACTTGTCAATGTGCACTTGCCAGGGGATCCAACGAAACCAGGCCGTTTTGAATTTGCTGAGTATTTAAATCGTACGTTTGATCCAATCATCACTACACTTGCCATCGGAGACATGAATTTTGATGAATTGGGAATGTCCGACGCAATGGCAAAGGCTTTTCTAAATAATTCTCCCTTTTCACTGAATTCTCCCTATCCAACAGATATTTCTCCCTATGTCTTCAAATCGAAAGCAATCGATCATTTTCTCGTCTACTCTCCCAATGGATCTCCCGTTACATTGAATGCTCCCGAGCAGATCATGTCTGAACTGGCTCCTATGGTAGCTCTCTTAAAAGGAGAGAAACCACAGCTAATGCTTGCGCAAAAAAGCCAGGTGGATGAAATCGCTGATTTTGCTCAAAAAAACTGCCTTAATGAAGGAACCTTACGGAAAACCAAAGACTACGTTTACGTAAAATTAAATGATAAGTATCTAACGCAAGTATTCAACAAAATCAAAGAGACAAACCCCAATATCAAAATGCCTAGTTTTCATGGAGGAATCGGGGCTCATTTCAGCATCATTCGCCACGATGAGTGGAAAGGCGCTCCACCAAAAGAGATCGCAGAAATCGGGAACAAATATCTATTCACTCCAGTTCGAGTAGACGTCATTCAAACAGCCCACAAACGGCTCTGGGTATTGATCGTGGAACCTAGCGCTGAGTTAGCTGCTTTTAGAAACCAATATGCCGTAGGGGATCTGCCGCATGGCCATTCATTCCATGTCACACTGGCTCAAGAAGCTCTTTAAGCGATAACATACAGATGAATGGCTTAATCATGGTTCCCAGCCATCAAGTGGAACTTTAGCATTTGCAGCAATGCGCTCCATGATGACATAACTATGCCAAATTTGCGCCGAGGAAACAAAAAAGCACTCAATAGAAGCTACTAAAAGTGCCAGTTTTTCATAGAGAAACTCCGGGTGCAAGATTCGAACTTGCGACCAATGGATTAACAGTCCCCGTCATTTCCACTATCCACAACTGTCAACAGAGTTTAACAGCAATAGAATTAAA
>CAZXVU010000049.1:0-14511 GCA_964644465.1 uncultured bacterium | reverse complement strand
TGCAATCATGCTCAATGACCAACCTTTTGATGCTCGCTATTTTATCAAAGGGATGATCACTCAAAAAGAACCGTTTAGCCCTTATACAAAAACTCCTTTGACGCCAGATGAATTGAAGAATTTATGCAATATTTTTAAGATCGATCCAACTCAATTTCTAGATGTATGGAATCGTGCAAATACAGAAATGAATACTCGTTACGGTTCGATGATCGATCGACAATTTGAGTCTGCAGCCACTCGTATTTTGACAGATCTCACTGTTAGAATTTTTATGGCACAAATGATGGGTAATGTCCCTGAGTTCAATCGTTTAAACGAACAAGCTAGAGCGCGTCTGATGGAGCTTCCAGATCCAAAGGTTCAAAAACTGGAAAAAGCAGAAAGCTTAAAAAAAGAATTTCTTAAAGATCTTATCCATCAAGCTAGACTTCAAGGAAAAATCACTCCTCAGTTTGAAGCCTCCTTCCTCGAAGTATTATAGTTCTTAAAAAATGCGCTGAATGCTTAAGACCGCCGATGCTCTTCTGGGCAATGGCGTTTTCTGAGTGGTGAGGTGCTGTAAGATTTTTTCAGCCTGAACTTGGGGGGAGAGAAGAAGATGCTCTCCAATCCAGGAATTCGGCGATTCTTCTCCTTTGGGAAGCGATACTCCCAATGAATGCAGGATCAGAAGGTCTCCTGAGTTCCAATTATCGGCTGTTTCGAGGAGTGTGGCATTGGGATCGGCGCCCAAAGATGGATTGGGCGTTGCAAGCATCCTTACTTTTTTACTACCTTCGGGGATGTGCCATAAACTGCTGTAGTTGCAGGAAACAAATGAAAGCTGATCTCTATTCGGGTTGAGGAAGAGAAGGCAAAGCCCGAATTTCTGATTCATCGGATCTTCGCTTAAGGCTCTGCTGAGAGCATGCAGCATTTTGATCGGATGCTGGTCTTTTTTCCCATTTTGGAAGAATTGTTCGACGGCCATGCGGAACATGCCCCGCAAAATAGAGGTGTGAAGCAGGGATGCGACGCCAGATTCCTGCGGTTCCGCTAAGACAATCCCCAAATAATTTTCCTGAAGCCGGAAAAAATCGAGATAGAGTCCGCTGAGCGACATCCCTTCATGCACTGAAACCCCAATCTCAACTTGCGGCCAGCGAGGAGCTTTTTTAGGGATCAGAATAGAGCGGGTATGCTGGATCATATCGAGGACTTCGTCGGAAATTTCCTCTTGTTTTTCCTCTCGCTCCGACGTCATTGTTTTAAGATATTGGGAGATGTCTGTTATGAAATCGACGACATCTTGATACCGTTCTTTTGGATCTACTTTAAGGGCTTTGTCGATGATCTTGCGCAAATGCTGCGGCAATAGAGCAATGTGGATCACACCATGGCTCAAACGGCCTAAAATGAGCTCGTAGGCAATCACTCCGAGAGAATAAATATCGGAGTTAAAAGAAGCCTCCATCGGATTCATTTTAAGCTCGGGGCTCATATAAATTGGAGTGCCCATCAGAATTCTGTCGTTTTGCTTCTCTCCTTGCAATTGGGCAATCCCGAAATCGATCACTTTGATATCGCCATTTTCTGTGATCATGATATTTTCAGGCTTCAGATCTCTATGGATCACTCCATGCGTATGCAAATGGCAAAGAGCATAGGCGACTTGGAGAACGATTTCGAGAGCCCGCTTCTGAGAAAGGGATTTTTGCTGGATGAATTGCCTGAGCGAGATCCCTTGGATGAATTCCATCGCAAGGTAAACTCCTTTTTCCCACTCTCCTTGGCCATAGAGCTTCACAATATTCGGATGGTTCGTCATTCCAATGATCTGCGCTTCTTTCAGAAAACGATCAGAGAGTTCTTTTTTTTTGAGATATTTAGGAAGTAAGACCTTAATGACAATTGGCTGGGAAGTTCCTGGGTGGATCCCGAGGAAAAGATGGCTCATTCCTCCACGGCTTAAGGAGCTCTCGATTTTATAGGGGCCGATTTTTTGAGGCAGAGGGACGCGTTTTTGGTCGCCCGCATGCAAATCGGGAAGCGTTTTTTGTTTGTGGAATTCATCGTCAAGCATCAAACTCCAGAATTGATAGGAGCAGAAGAGGCTAGTTAGCCGATCTCCAAGATTCGCAAACCTAGCGTTTCACCTAGATGAACGAGTTCGGCGCGGCCAATTTTTTGTCCGTTTACAGTTAAAGATACACCTTGGTCAGGATGGATCGGAAGCTCCAGCATATTTCCTGGATTCAAATGCATCAGTTTATCCAAGGTCATCTTTATGCGGGCGATTTCGACAGTCACATAAAGAGGCAGCTCTTTAATCGCCACCACTTCACCTTCAGCCGGTTCCAGATTCTGCCCGTTTCCTGAAGCTTTTTGTTCCATAGTATCCTCGTAGTAAAAAGCATAATCGAGAAGCTCAATTTTATTCTGCTTGATTTTCAGATTGAAAAGAGGCGTGGTTCCTAGCATGAGTGTTGCAACCCCCGTCCCTTTCCGCGCATCGTAGCTTCCTTGGTCTAATACGATGAAATCACCCTCTTTGAGTTTTTTCCACTCGTCTCTATGGAGCAGTACGGATCCAGTTTTGATCCCGAAATCAAGATATGTCCCGCGCGATGTTTCTGTAGAGACATAGTCGCCAGGCATTTTTGAAAAGTGCTCAACCCACGATTTTCGAAAATCGGGTGGAATGACGAGCCGTCCCCAGCACGATCTTTGGTCGAAGCCGATTTCCACATCCATGCAGAAAGCTTTGATATGGGGCAAAGAAGCTTCTTCATTCAAATGGAGCGTGAGGCCTTGCAGAGCGGGCAGCTCTTGGATCGTATCGAGCACTTCTAAAAGCATATACCGATAGAATCCTTCCTGGAGAATTTCCGAGGAAAGGACGCGGGTCTTTGCTTTGCCATTCAGCATCCAAGAAGTAAAACGGGCTATGTCCTCATGGGACATGATCCAAAAAAGACTTCCATGGATTGGGGATAAAGTAATCGGAATGACAATGAGATTGGCACCCAAACCAGCTTTCAGCGTCTCTTCCGAGCGCCATTCCTGCTCCACAGCTTGCAAGGAAAGTTTTTGTACGCTCAACCTAGAGGCAAGAAGCGAAGAAAATCGCTCCCAATCAAAAGAAGGGGCGTTTCCAAACAAGGGAACTTCATCAAGGTGTTTGAGCTCGGGGGCGATTTTCCGCACCCATGCAAGAGGGGGATGTGGCATGTCTTATTTTCTCCTATCCTCAAAATCTCCGCCGCCGGAGGAACCTTTTCCTTCTCTTCTATCTTTCCTGCGGTAAACTGGCCGCTCAATGCTATATTCCGCATCGATCCGGTTGACCCGGAAATTAAAGTTGCCGTTTTGGAAAGCGGTCATGAGACTGGGAATATTATCTCGAAAAGTCGTCACGGCCGTTTCAGATCCACTGAGGCGAATATTAAAAGAATCAGGCGCAGACGCATATTTTTCAATGGTAATCGTCGCTCCAAAAAACCGCGAGTTTGCAAAAGCGGGATTGTTGAGAACAATTTCCGTTCTGCTGATGCCAGGAGGCGCGATCATCATGTAGATCGTTCCAACCATCTGAAAGAAAAGCGGAATCGTTTGAGGACTGATATAAGGCTGAGCCTGTGTTGTGGCAGCTAAAGCCATTGGCTGGAATTCTGACGGCATAGGGGGAAGCAGGGCCGTATTGATCTCTTGAATCGTTGTTTTCTTTTCTTTTCCGCCGCCTCTTCCTTCCCGCTCTTCTCTTTGAGCTGCTGCGTAAGGCGCTTCTTCGAGTTCTTTCTCTTTTTTAGCAAGGGCAGCCTCTGCTTTTTTCTCGTGAGCCGTCTTTTCACCTTTTTTGGTCGAACTAAAAGGAACAATCTGCTCTTTTTTTTGCGACTGCTCTTCTTCTCGAGTCAAATAACGAGCTGTAGGCATGCCCTCTTTTTCAGGAACTTTCCCTTTTCTCTCTTCCGGTTTTAAAGGCGCCCCGAATTTATCTTTTTCTGCGGTATAAGGAGCTCCAGGAACTTTAGACGTACCTTCTTTACTTTTCATAGGCTTTGAAGGAGCCTCTTTCCCTTTTTCAGGTTTTGGCGGAGCAAAGAAAGAAAAAGGTTCTTCTTCTTCTTTAGGAGCAGAAGGCTTTTTCCCCGTTGGTTTTTCCATCCCTTTTCCAGGCATTCCAAAAGGGGAGGGTTCTGTTTTTTTTGCCTCTTTTGGCTTGCCAGGAAGACCCAGTGAGGGCGCTTCGAATCCCTTTCCTGGTTTTATTGGTTTTCCTGGCATAGTTTCTCCAGGCTTCTTGATCTTTTCTACCTTGGCGCCAGGCTTTGCTCCAGGAACTAAGCCGCTGTTTCTTGAGGCAGACCTATCTGTCTCCATAAATTGTGGTGAAGGGAGAGGACTATCCGGAGGAAGATCTGCGTCCGCCCAAAAGTTTTCTGAATCGGGAAGATTGCCTGGGGGTTCTTCTTCATCCTCATTCAGATTGAGAGGAATGGTCAAATTGGGGGGAGAAGAATAGGAAGGGCTTGGAACGATCGCATCGCCAATATCGTCTTCAATGGAAGTTTCAGGCGTTGTTACTGAATAAGAAGCAGCTCCTGAAGAGGTAACTTCTTCCTTAGAAGGTTCCTCAGTTTCATCCGTTTCATCGGTTTTATAAAATTCCGTCTGGAAAGGGCTAGGGGCTCTAGTGCTTTTATCAACTTCAGAAAGTTGATCTTCATCTCCCATCATCATCTGAAATTTGCGCTTGCGTCGCGCCTCTTCATCAGGATCAACCTCGCGCACCTTTTCTACTCTTTGGGCGGCTTCGCGCTGGAGTTTAGTGTCTTGAACATTTCTATCTTCGCTCGGAGGGATACGCCCCGGTCTTTCAGTACTCATTGAGTGCTCATTTACTTTTCTTTATGTTTTTTACGTTCTTCCGATTCTTTTTTGCGGATAGTGTGGGTGGCAGATCCCTGTTCGTCATGTTCAACGGCTTCTTTTTGCTCTGTCCAGTATTTGACTTCTTTTTCCCACTCTTTTTTGTGGATCTCCAATTTCTCTAAATCTTTCTTCCGCTGAAAAAGTTCATCCGTCGCTAGGTCCACTTGCTTTTGGGCCGCGTCGACTTGCTTTTGCTGATCCACCACTTTTTTTTGTTTTTCCGCCAGCCTTTCATCCACAAGCTTTAAATAGACCTTCATCTGCTGGATCTTGTCGGTCGTAGTGCCCTCGTCAAGGGCCTGTCTCAGCTGGGTGAGTTTTGCTGTTTTATGCTTTAAAACCGCATCTCTTTCTTGGGTCAAGTCATAGAGCTTTTCATAGGCTTTTTCAAGGATCGCTTTCTTTTCCTCAAGAGTCTTTACCGCTTGGTCAAAGCGGTTCTTCTTGATCTCCATCAATTGCTGGAGCGGATAATTCAGGGGATTTGCCATGCAGCCTCTCAATTGAAACTTTACAGAAGAAACTCATTTGCTGGCAAATATAAGGAATTGTTTGCCAATTTAAATTTTAATTTTACATATCAAATGATTGTTTAGGATGGATTGTTTGTTTAAATTTTGATATAATATATTAAATAATAAAATTTTTTTAATTATAAAATAATATGATTTCTGCTAATTATAGTGATAATAGACCCGTTGAACAGCCTCCAGAAGCTATTTGCTCTAAGGTAGTCAAAGTAGTTAAGCACCCTGTGACTGGAATGGCACTGTCAGGGGCGTCTATTTCCACAATCATTCTTGTGCTGGGCCTGCTTCACAGTGCAATACCCATTTATGGGCAAATCACTCTGGGAATATTATTGGCAGGGGCCTTGATTTCCTATTTTTACCATGCAAACCGATGGGATGCTCTCGACAGAGCGGCTTCTTGGGAGGCAGGGATGAGAAACTATGCTCAAAACCATAAAGTAGAACCTCTTCAAGTTGCAAAATTCGACCAAGAACCAATAAAAGACTTCAAACCCCTTCCGCTGGGAATGACTTTCCAGCAGCTGCATGAAATGGTTAGACCTCCGCAACAATTATTCTCTCTATCGCCTAGCCTCTCCGATCATACGCCGGTCCCGCCTGAATTTTCCTTAGTTCCTGTACAAAAAAGAGAGCTTGCGAGAACTTTTATCGTTCATGGCAATATTACAAGAGAGCTCCAACAATTTTTCTGGAACTTAATACGAACGCAGCAAATCCATGTTGAGGTTCGATCTGAACGCTCTGTAGTCCTTTATAAGGATGGGCAATCAATGATTGTAGAGTTTCCGGAAACACCTCGATTGCTAGAAGCTTCTCATGAAGTGGTTCCTTACCAAGGAACAGGGCCTGAAATTTCTGAAATCGACCCTGAAGAACTTCTGTTTGAAAAAATTATAGAATTGGAAACATCTTTAGAGAATCAGAGAGCCATATCTCTTGGAACGGATCTCATAGTTGGCGCAGCTCTTGATGATATCACCGAAGTAAAAACCACTCTGAAACAGATCCAAGATGAATTTCCTGAGTGTGTATCTCTTGTCCTCCGTTTAGCCCGCGAAGTTGCGATAGAGCGTGAGATGTGCAATTCATTAGACGGCCTCATCTCAATCCAGACGCAAAAAGAAGAAATTGAACTTTATGTTTCCGAAAATGGCAGAGCTAATCCCCATGAAGTTCTTAGAGAATTGAGAAAAGAGAAGATTTCAGCTTCCAATCAAGAAGTTAGAGACTTCATCGATCAGAAAATCAAAGAACAACTGCAATTTTTGCAAAAACTGTCCAATATTTGGACCGGTTCCTTATCAACCATGAAAATGTCTGATCCAATAGCTCCAGTGGCGAAGGCTAAACTGGCCACAATTCAAGAAGCCTGGCTAGAAGGGGACGCTGACGAAGTATCTTCAGGGCAAAGTTCCAGAGAGCCCTCGTTTTTAGAATCAGTTTCTGAAGAAGAAGAGCCAGTAGAAGCCGTCGAAGAACCTATCCGTCTGCAAGTGCTAGAAGCCGATGCAGAACCTATCTATTCATGGAAGATTGAAACTCCAGCATCTACGGGTACTTGGGGTAAAGTTGAATCTTTGATGGACTGGACAGCTTCAAAAGTATCAGCAACACTCGCTCGCCTCCCAAAATGGATTTACGAGCCACTCGATCCTTAAGCGAAGAGGGCTTTGAGTTGGCGTAGCGTCTCTTCAAAGGTAGATTTTTCTTCGATCTGCTGTTTTAGGAAGCGGTTTACCTTATCGATATATTTGAGAGCAAAGTCGGCATTTTTGTCCGATCCTGGCTTATATTCCCCAATCCGGATCAAAAGTTCATTTTTCTTATAGTTAGCAAGCACTTCACGCACTTTTCCAATGAGATCGAGATGAGGCTTATCGACAATATTGGTCAAAATCCTACTCACAGATGCAAGAACATCGATGGCAGGATAATGGTATTGACGCGCTAATTCAGAAGAGAGAATGATATGGCCGTCGAGGATCGAGCGGACCTCGTCTGCGACCGGCTCATTGAGATCGTCCCCGGCAACAAGGATTGTGTAAAAAGCAGTGATCGAACCTTTTTCTGAATTACCCGAACGCTCGAGAAGGCGGGGAAGAATCGCAAATACTGAAGGTGTATATCCGGCGCGGGCGGGAGGTTCTCCGGCCGCTAAGCCGATCTCGCGGAGAGCTCTGGCAAAACGGGTAACCGAATCCATCATTAATATGACTGATTTTCCCTGTTCGCGGAAATATTCGGCGATCGCAGTTCCGACGTAGGCAGCATTGATCCTCATCTGAGCAGCTTGATCGGAGGTAGAAACGATGATGACGGAGCGTTTCATCCCTTCCACTCCAAGGTCGTTGATCAAGAACTCGCGCACTTCGCGGCCCCTTTCTCCAATGAGAGAGATCACATTGATATCCGCCTGCGCATTGCGGGCGATCATGCCAAGTAGAGTCGATTTACCGACGCCGGCAGCTGAAAAAATCCCAACCCTTTGCCCTCTTCCGCAAGTCAAGACTGCATCGATCGAGCGGACTCCCACAGAGATAGGCTTATTGATAATGGCTCTTTTCAGCGGATCCGGTGGGGAATTGATGACAGAAATCGAATCTTCAACTTTGAGCGGCCCGGCATCATCGATCGGTTGGCCCATGCCATTTAACACACGGCCGAGCAATCCGGGTCCTACTTTAATATGCATCGGCATACGCATTGGGATCACTTCCGAGGAGGGACCGATCCCTTTCATATCGCCGAGAGGAGAAAGAAGAACTTCATCTTTGGTAAATCCGACCACTTCCGCAGCTAGAGGCTCCCCTTGCCGTTTAATGAGGCATACTTCGCCCATTTTGACTTGAGGCACGACAGCGCGGATCAACATCCCGACAGCTTCAGTGATACGGCCATGAACAGTCGTGAGTTCGACGTCTTCGAGATGGCTGATCAACTTATCAAAAGAAGGAGGGAGCTCCACAGATTTTCCCCTTTATAGTTGGGTATTCAGGATCGTTTTCATCGAATCGACCACTTTGCTCAAAAGCGTCGATGAGTATTCGATTTCCTGCTGTGCAGCGGACAATTTGACTTGCATGTACATCATGTCGCCCGGACGAATCTCTTCTCCGCTAGCAGAAAGTTCTTTCAGTTTCTGCTGCACTGCTAACATTTGGTCTTGCCCATCATTAATATAGGCGATAAACCGGTCGATAGGGCCTGCGCCGGTAGGCATTTTCATGGGCGGCGCATCGATGCCTATTTTCGAACCTGCCGATGCAATATAAGCGTGTGCGTCGGTCAGTTTATTTTTGAGAAGATGCGTTTGAGAGCGTTTGAGCTTGAGATTTTGGGTGTTGAGCTGTCTTTCCACAGTTCCTAAACTGTCCTGGACAGTTCTCGTTTGAGCGATAATCGAATCAAACGAGGGACCCGCTGTTTGGAAAGCTGTTCCTCGAGAAAGGTCCATGGGGGTTGGCCCGCCGGCAGCGCCTGGCTGCTGAGCTTGCGGCGTTGTAGGAGCTCCTTGCATGTAAGACTCAAAACCCCCTGGCGGCGGCTGCGTAAAAGGCCGCTCGACAGGTTCCATAGCTTTGCCCGGCGTGATCTTATCCGGACTCTTATCTGGAGGAGGTGTAGTCATTACTTGCCTTTGCCTGCAGGGCCTGGCGTTTTCTTAACGAACTTTTCTACAAAATCGATCGCTGTTGCAGCTAGCTTTTTGATCATCGGATCTTTCGATTTTAAAGTCTGCTCCAAGATCTTTTCCCCTTTGTCGATACTATTCGGCATCATGCTCATGCAAAGGCCTAAGAATGTTTTTGCCATATCGTTATGGGGCTCTTTATGCAGAACATCCTCAAATGCTTTTACAGCCTGTTTCAGCTCCAATTTGTGGAGATGAAGGTAGCCAAAGCCGATTTGCGGAAGTACATTATCAGAGTCCAAGAGTTCCGCAGCGCGGAAGAGCTTGAGCGCTGAATCTTCATCAGCCTGGTTGACCGCGATAAAGCCTGCCTCTGCGAACAGGATGAAATCTTCTTTGTGTTTTTTCCAAGTTGCCATTGTTGGTTCCTTTTATAGGATTATTCCTTGTATAGCACACTCTAATGATTAGAGTCCGGCTATTATTGCGGTTTCTGGTTCCTTACGGCTGAGTTAATAACCGAATTGACCTGAGAGATCAAGTTGGAAATCGATTCGCCGATCTGCGTTACTTGGCTCATTTGGAACTGCAGCAAGATGAACGATCCAGGAGTGGCCTGGCTGATCTTACTTGCTAATGCGCGTACCTGTTGGACCAATTGCGATTGCAACCTTTTATAGGCTGAAATCAATGAGTGGAAAGAGAGGGTTACACCCGGTAGACTGACCATTTCAAGCTCCTATTTCGCTACTTTTCTTAAGACTTTCTGCAAGGCAGCGTAACCGTGCAAAAGAATGCCAAGGCGGTCGAAATCTTTTTCATTCGCACCTTCTCTAAGCATCTTTTTCATTTCCTGGATCCGTTTTTCAACCTTATCTAGTATTGCTTTTCCGTGGCTTGGTTTTTCTTTGATTTCTTTTTCAAGATCAAAGGCAAACTTTTCACCTGGTTTTTTTTCTAAACCGTACATAAACCGCCTCTCCTCATTTCAGTCGGTATATACAGCAACTCATTAATTTTTGTAAATTAACGACCTGCCATATAGTCGATTTTATATTTTAATCCATCTTTTTCAAGTAGAATCGTATTTGATTCGATCGAAGAGATCTTCATCCCATCGACAGAATCGCCCAAAGTATAGATTCTTCCATTGAGAACAACGCTGTATCCTCGGCCATCGAACATCGATGATCCAGTCACTTGATATTGCTGTGTTATATCTATCCCTGCGAGATTCGGCTGCGCTGCGATGGCAAAATTTTTCACCGAATGGATGCCGGGGATGGCGTTGATCAGTTTTATTGTGTCTTTGAATTCGCTTTCCATTTTATTGCTGTACATGCCCGTCAGAACGAGATCTCCATTCGTCAATTGGAAACTTATCGCCCCGAATCCATGGGCAACCAACATGCTTTGAAGCTGCGTATTGAGATTTTCCTCAACAGCCACATTATTTTGCAGCCTGTCCAAATACGGGAAATTCACCGTTAAATATTCCCCAAGCTGAGTGGCTTGGAGATTTGTTTGGACATATCCTATTGCAGTGAATTTACCGGCTTCAGGTGTTTGGATGCTCACCCCGCGCCATGCGTTGTTTTCAGCCAAGACGTCGTTCATCATTTTGACGACCATTTCATCGATGACCACATTTTGTTCCGTGCTCATAATGAAATCGATCTGGCTGATCCGATAATTCATCTCTTGATATTCAACGCCAGTCGATACATGACCGACCAGAAATAGTTTTCCGCTGCCAGGATTGTAGGAAAACTGAACGTCTTTGAATTTCGCGAGAGCTTCCTTGATTTCTTCGATCGGTTCTTTGTGAACGACTTCTATCCCTTTTGATTTAAATAAAGAGAAGAAGCTCATGAAAACAATCAAGAAAATGAGGAGGAATGCTCCCCCGGTAATCAAATATTTTGTGGGAATCCTCTCGCGCTTCCAATCTCTCGTTGCGACCTTTTCCTCTTCAAGAACAGCCGCAGCAGCTTCTTCTTCAGGCGTTGGCGGAACTTTTGGAGCTTCATAGGTAGGAAGCATCGGAGAGTAGATTGTCTCTTGCGGCGCTTCCCGATCGATGATCAAGAAGACTGTTGTTCCCAGAGCGACGAGGTCTTGCGGCGTGATGGTTTTCTTTTCCGCAATGGGAGCCCCGTTGACCACAGTGCTATTTTTCGATCCTAAATCTTCAATCTCGAGGATCCCGTCGGCGCTTACGGTGAGCCGCGCATGGTTGCGGGATACGCTCAGGTCTTGGAATACGACATCGCAGGTATTCGGATCTTTTCCAATAATATAGGTGCGGCCCTTTTCAATGCCGATCTCAGCGCCTGCGTTAGGGCCTGAAATGACTTTCAGTAATAAAGGGGTCTCTGAACTTAAATTAAACGGAAGCTCTTCTTCTCCGCCTGTATCTTCAAAAATCGTATCGTAAGCTGTCGGTTCAGGCTTAGAAGCTTCTCGCGCCTCTTCCCTTCTTTCTTCTCTTCTCTCTTCTCGGGATTCTTCAACAGGAGGCGGGGCAGGAGGGGGAGCGGGGATTTCTTCTTCAGGCTCTTCGATATCTCCGAAGATATCGTCGTATCCGCCCTTTTTCTTTTTCTTCTTCGGTTTTTTAGGGGTGCTGCCGAGATCAGGAAGGGCTTCTTCAGAAAAAAGGAAAACTGTATTGCCGACCTGGACGCGGTCCCCTTCTTTGAGGAGGACCCGGTCATCATGCTCTTCATCGTTGACAAGGGTAGGATTGACGCGGCTTAAGTTTTTAAGATAAACCCCTTCAGGGGCTTTGCTAAGCCTCGCATGCTTGCGCGAAACTGTGCTATCCTCAATGACAAAGTCAGCTTCATCAGGATCACGTCCGATGATCCAATCTTCGCCTTCTTCCAGATTGAGGATGAGTCCTCTGTGTGGACCTTCCTCAGCAATTAAGTGCGCCGGCATTAAAAACTTCGTTTCGGTTGCAGTCTATAGACTGCTTTATCACATTTACAATATTGTTTCTTTCTCGAATTTTGCCACTTCTTCTCGCCAATAAATCAAATAATTGACAAAATCCTCCAGATTTTCTCTGAAAGTCCGATAGTTCATTTCATACGGCAATCCAAGAGAGAGTGTCAAGAATTTCTCGTCCGTCTCAAGTCCAATGCGCGCTCCGCCAGTTCCCTGGCCGAGAAGATTCGCACGCATCAGATAGATAAAAAGGTCTTCCTTTTTTTTTTCGGGACATGGACAAATTCTGGACTGCATCGAAACGCCTGGATCGAGATCGCGCAAAGAAACCTGCACTTCATTGCTGACTTTGAGCGGAAATACCTTCTGCTCGCTCAGCTTTGGCACAGGAGTAATAGCGAGTTCGCTACAGATTTGCTGTATATATTCTCGAAGCATGCGTCGTGCCCCTCTGCCTCATTATTCTACGCAGAGGAAAAAAAGTTCAAGGAAGAAAAAGAAAAGTGAATTGAACTTGCATCAGCAAGTTGAAAAAAAATAAAAATAATTTAGTAAGAAAAATTGGGAATATACAAATTGGTCAGAGGAGGGTGTCCAGGTGCTTTTTTGGTGAGGACAATAAAAATGATATGAAGGATATAATGATATGAAGGATAAAAAAATTAGGGGAAAGAGATTAGTTCTTCTGTCCTGTGTATTCTTTTGTATTCTAGTTTTCGATGCTGAAAATTGACTAGCAAACCAATGGGAAGTTCAGAGACTTTTAGATAGTTGAATAGCTGCGCCTGATGTTCGCGAACTAAATTTTCGCAACATTTTAACTCAACAATGACTGTCTTTTCCACAATAAGATCTGCACTGTATCGACCGATGATCTTTCCTCTAAAGTTCACTTCAAAAGGCTGTTCTGTCTCAACTTCCAATCCATTCTCTTTCATCACAAGGAAAAGGGCATTTTTGTAGACCTTTTCGAGAAAACCAGAACCCAATTCCTTCATTACTTCAAAGCAGCAGTTAAGAATATTTCTAGTTAACTCAAAATGTGGCAAATTACTTTCTTTTTCCATCCTTCACATCATTATATCCTTCATATCATTCTAAATGACTAATGGTTACAGGCCTTGATCGCAGATCCCTTGTTGCGCATTAAGCTTAAAAAGTCAGGAAATATATTGGACTTCAAGTGGAATTTTTAGAAAGTTAAAAGGTGTCAAAGGCCTTGTTTGGTGACGACAGTAAAAATGATATGAAGGATATAATGATGTGAAGGATAAAAAAAAACCGCTCCCCAAGAAAGGGGAGCGGCTAGAATGCTTACTCTTTTTACGCGTGTACTTGCGCCGCGGCAGCTTGGGCAAAGTTTGCAGCCCACTGAGCGATTTGTTGTTGCGCTTCTTGTGTTTTCTCTTCGAATTTGCGCTCTGCGTCCACAGCTTGTTGTGTGGTCGTAGTCAAAATCGTGTTATTTGCGGACGCTTTTGCTTCAGCGATAGCATCAGATGCTTGGAATAGCTCTGCACCGGCTTGAGCAACATTTGTAAGCGCCTGAGTTCCTGTCGTGATGAGCTGCTGATAAGAATTAAATTTATTTTCAGCCGCTGCTTTTTGGCTTTGCAATGAGCTTTCTCTCTCATTGAGCCTTTTCTGGATTTTTGCAAGTTCGTCTGGATGCTGTTGAGCTTGCTGAGCTGCTTTCCTGTTGATTGCAGCTTGGTCTTCATCGACCGTTCCATCCGGATTTTTTGCACGGAAGTTGTCGAGAGGTTCTGAACCATCCGCCCAACCACTCACCTTCGCGTTCACTTTAGTTTGGAATTCAGGATCTCTTGCCCCGAAATCTTCCATCTCAATTTCATCGCCTGGGCCGCCTACTATGAGATCGGATGCTGGCGTTTTTAAAGAGGTGTCCATTGCTTTAACATCAGCAAGGTCATCATCAGCTTTATTGAGTACTGGATTTGTTTTTGCCAAATATGTACCGAGTGAAGCTCCTAAAGATACAGCGCCTATGCCAGCTGCTGTAAACTTACCGGCAGCGTCGTCTATCAACTGATTCGATTTTTGATTTCCGACTTCTACACCAATGTCATAGAGGTGCTGAAACATCCCATTCCCAGAAGAAGCATTGAAAGTCTCCTTCCCGTCTGCTCCTATTACGGAACCGCCTAGAGCCATGGCCTCATCTGCCACTAACGTAGCGTTATTAACCACCATGGTCTTTTCATATTTCTGGATGGCCAGCATTGCCTCTAGAAGCGCCAATGTCTGATTGGCTGGTAGAGTATCAAAACCAGTATCCAGTTTAGGAGCTCTCACTCCGGCTTGCATTGAAGGAAGAGCTAGCTTAACATTGTTATTTGTGTATGTGTCTGCCATTTTTTTACCTTATTATTATTTGTTAATTTTTACCCTATCAGACCGCTTGTTGAGACATGATCTGTGCTAATTGTTTACCGCTATCTTCAAGGTGTGAAATCG